>JBPCLN010000001.1:0-5413 GCA_051003235.1 Chloroflexota bacterium
CCGGTGACCACGGAGGAGCAGCCCAAGCCGAAGACGTGGGGCGGGAGCCGAAGCGGCTGCCCGGAGCACCCGGAGGCCGGTACCGTCACGCGCTGGAGCAAGGCATGCCTGGTGTGCGGTCAGGTGCTGGATCAAGGGGAGGACCGTCTGACCTTTCAAGATGAAAGATCAGACGGAGACGCCGGTACGGACGGGTTGCGCACGGAGGCTGCCGACGATCAGGATCAGACCGTGGATGGCGAGAGACCAGGAGCGGAGGCGGTCGCTGCTGCGAATGGGGCGCTAACCTTTCAGCTTGAAAGGTCAGCAACGGATGCTGGCGCCGGCGAGGAGGCAACGGAGCGGGTTGATGATGACGGACTGCACGCGCATGTTGAAGGATCAGACACGAATGTGCCGTTGTACCAGAGCGTCCCCACTGTACACCCCATGGGCAATCACGATGAACGATCAGGCGATGGAGCTGGCGCCGGCGGCGATGAGCGAACGAGGAGGCGTGATGACGACGGCTGAACTGCGGCAGGCTGCTCGCGCCTTCGCGCAGGCGGTGGATATGGCGGCGCAGGGAAGCGGCGATACCCACGAGCGGCTGGTGCTGGCGTGGCAGCGCTATCTGGTGACGGTGTGTGCCGATGGCTCGTTGGTCGTCGCTGGATTGCTGATAAGCAGGTTGAAGCAGCGTAGTTTGCCGCTCACAGCAGCAACCTTAACACCCCCCGCGGGAGAAACGGGCGAAGCGGTGCGGCGCTGGGTCCAAGGACAAATGAGCCCAGTCTGCGTCTGCCATCGGAGTCGATACACCGACCGGCCGTTGCCAACCGCACAGGCGGCGCCGGCCTTCCGGTCGGGAGCGACTTCTCGCCATGCATCCGAACCGTCAGGGAAGTGGTCACGGCCGCAGGGTCTCCCTCGGGTCGCCGGTCGGCGCCGGCGCGGCGCGCCGACGAGGTTACGACGTGCGGCGGCGGACGCCTAATCCGAAGGACGCCGCCGTAGAGCCATACCACAAGCAGACGGGCGACGAATCTGGCAGGGGTCAGGTGGACGAATAGGGACGTGCTGGGTATCGGTTGGGTTGATTAGTACGGCCAACCGACGCCCAATCCTCGCTAGCGGTGTGGAGCAAGCTTGGTGGGCCCGAAGTCGGTCTTCAGGACCACCTTCGGGCCATTCCCTCATGAGCTACTTTCGGTCCATCAGGTCACGCATCGCAACCAACCGGTGCAAATTGGACCAGTGATTTCGGCTCTTGCCGAGCACGGTCGGGTTACGTCCTAGCTCGGCACTGGCATGTGCCGTGACTTTCGTCAGATCGGCTGCAGTCGCTTTCCAGAGTTCGAGCACCTGAGGAAAATCCCCCCGCCAACGAACTTTGGCAGTATCAGGGTCATCCTCAACCAGCCAACGAAATGCCGCCAGCATCGGGTACAGAGCAGCGGTCATCAAACGAAACTGAGACGATGGCTCCCCTGCAAAGGGAAAATCAAATTGCCCTCGCTCTCTCTTTTCAACGAACGCGACTCGCCCAAATCTTCCCCCCGACTCGTTGTAATAGTCCCTGGAATCGCGGCGGATTATGTCATGCAGGCGGAGAATGTCCTTCAAGATGGGCTGGAGGCGCTGGTATGACTCCGTGTGTTCATCGTAGAGCTGCAATGCACCTGACTTTCGAGCGTAGGCAAGGACCGGCTGCTCATCTTTATCGTTGGGGAATAGTCCAATGTTGAAGCAAGTCATGATGCTCACCAAGTCGCGAGCATCATAGTCGCCGGGGTCATTTTCACGCCACGCAATGGCGTTGTAGTAGGGCTCTCCGCGGAGCGTGTCTTTGATCCAATTGAACTTACCTGATAAGGCATCGAGGCTCATTTGCTGAACTTGGACAGAGGTGTTGAGGCCCCCCGCGATGTCAGCGATCCAGTCAGTTGGGATGTTGGTCAAAATCTCAAACTTAACGTACTGGTTCTCAGGCAGGTCTCCGAGCGCCAGATGTTTCATGAGGAGCTCGTACGTGTGACCACCATCAAGTATGCCGTCCCCGCTCTCCAGATTGACGACGTACTCGTCTTCCGACTTCTGCTGGACTGAACGGGCGACGATCGTGATGCCCTTGTGTTTGAGGTGGAAAGTTCCCTGCTCGACCTCTCGGTCGAGTAGGCTATCCTCAATCTCCTTATAGACGCGCTTGCTGATGTTTGGGACGCGTGCGTTCGGATCTAGAGATAAGCCCTTTGGAGTCGCATTTACCGGACAAAACAGCACATGACGCACAATATTCTGCGAATGCTCAAAGACCGGATCGGGGATGCGGCGTGCAAAACGTGGCTTGAAAGTAAACTGTGCCATGGCGGTACTTCTCCTTCTGGGGATGTCGCTATCCGGCGACCCCCGCTCTTTCCGCCTGTGCCCGAATCCACGAGCCAGACGTTACTGGATTATAGCACGCTTACTCCCTGGGGCCAAATCCGAATGTGTTTCATCGACACACCGAACTGGCGCTGCTGACTGCGTGGCCCCCCTTCCCGCCGCGCGCTTGTCCGTCAGGGACGCGGCCCACTGCGGTGAGCCGCCGAGGTCACAAGGAGCGAAGACCCCTCCGTGTGGCGCTCCGGGTGATTCGGTCGCTGCGCTCCCCCGCTGGGCGGTCACCCTCCCCGCCACTCTCCGGGGCCACCGCAGCACTGCAACGGCCTGCGGCAGCGCGGAGTGCTGTGCACCCTGCCGTCGGCGCACAGCGGGGAACCCCTGGTCCCACTTTCGCCGCCGACACGGAGCGTGCGGCGGCGCGCCCTAACCGGAATGCGCAGGCTCAGGCCCGGCACCTGCACCCGGGGCCTGTCCCCGTGCAGCACACCGGCTTGCCCTCGCTCTTGCAAGCTAACACAGCCAGGAGCCACCGCAAGGGTAAAGGTCGCTGCGCTCCCCGCGCAGGCGCGCCCTTGCAGCGGCGCCACCCGTCCGCGTTTTGACGCTTGCCGCAAGGGCGGCGCCGGCGTACTGCACGGGGACAGGGAAGCACCCCAGCATCCCAACGAAGGACCGCCGGAAGATCGGCAACCACAAGGAATCGCACGTCGCCACCCGGGGAGCCGGCCAGGGTGCGCCCTCCGGCCGGAGGCAGGAGCTGCGCCCGATCCCGCTGGGTATTGGGGCGCCGGCCGGTGCCAATCCCAAGGGTAGGCGCGTCGCCCAGAGCCGACGATCCAGCGAGGAAAGACTCACCCGGCGCCCGGCAGAGCGGGTGGAGGAGCCGGAGCACCGCGAGAGCGGCCCACAATCGCGCCAGGATAGCCCTGGCGGGCAGGGAAGCGCGACGGCGACTATTCCGGCTGGTCGGGTGCGGCCGGCCGGTGGCGGCCGGAGGCACGCTCCTGTTGCTGGAGTGCTTCGACATCGGCGCGCCGGACACGCCGCATGAGCACGGCCACCTCGACCACCGGTAGGACGCCGGAATCCAGCATCTGCTCGACGCGGGCACGGGTGACGCCGAGCAACCGGGCTGCTTCGGCCTGCGTGATCGTGTCGTCGTCCATACGGCGAGTCTACCGCTGCGGTCTCGACACGTCAAGGTATTTTGCGAGCTGCCCCCTCAACCTCTTGACACGTCAATACCTATCGGGTACACTTGACGTGTCAAGAGGAAAGAGAGGAACCACCCATGACCACGGCGACCATCCCCAGCCGGACGAGCAGCCAGACGTACACCGTCACCCTGACCGACAACGGCGCAGCCAGTTGCACCTGCAAGGCCGGCCAGTACGGCCGCTGCTGCTGGCACGTGAAGGCCCTGCGCGCCGAGGCGGAGCGCCAGGATGCCCTGGCCCGGGAGCGGGGCCGGCTGGCCAGCATCCAGAGCCGCGCCGACTGCCACCCCGAGAGCTTCAGCTACTACGCACCGCTGCTCCGGGAGGCCAAGGAGCGCATCGCCGCGCTGGAGCGCTAGTCCCCAGGCGTGCAGGGGAGTCGGGAACGGCTCCCCACCGGCCAGACACCGGCAGCCGCAAGGGCTGGGCGTGAAGGAGGAGTACCAAGCCAATGCAAACCGTCACGATCTTCGCCACGATGGCACCGGACACCGCCGACGGGCCGTGCGTCGTGCTCGTGGAGCGCACGAGCGACTTCGGCCAGTTCGTCGCCCTGGTCCTCGGCTTCCGCCGCGACCCCGACTGTGTGCGCCTGGTCTGGAAGGTAGAGACGCCGACACCGCCTCCCCCGGCGGCAGCCGGCCGGCCGGCGCTGGCTTTCGTCCCCGCCTGCTAACGAGAAAGGAACCGAGCATGTCCGAATCGACTGCCGCCCTGCTCCAGACCGTGCGGGAGGGCTTGCAAGCGCTGGCCGAGGAGCTCGCCGCCGGCAAGAGTGAGCGTCTCTGGGCCGTGCTGGACTTCGCCAGTCGCTTTCACCATTACAGTCTGGGAAACCAGGCGCTTATCCGGGCTGCCTGCCCGACCGCGAGCTACGTCGCTGGCTATCGCACCTGGCAGAAGCTGGGCTACCAGGTGCGCAAGGGAGAGCGCGGTATCCGCATCCTGGCCCCACGTCCCTACAAGCGCACGAGCGACGACGGCGAGGAGGAACAGCGCCTCAGCTTCGCCGCCGTGGCGGTGTTCGACGCCAGCCAGTTGACGGAGACGCCGGCGTTGCCGAGCCACCGGGACGCCCTGCCCGACGATCAGCAGGAACGCTACGCCGCCGTCCTGGCGGCCGTGCAAGCGGAAGGTATCCGCGTGGAGGAGCGCGACGACCTGGGCAGCGCGGAAGGCTACAGCGCCGGCGGCATCATCGCCTTACGCCGGGGGCTGGACAGCCGCAACCGCACCCTGATTCTCCTTCACGAGTGGAGCCACGAATTATTGCACAAGGGCGAGGCGAACACCCTCGCCCGCGCCCGCAAGGAAGCGCAGGCGGAAGCGACGGCCTACGTGGTCAGCCGGCACTTCGGCTTGGCGCATCCCTTCGCCGCCGACTACCTCCAGAGCTGGCGGGTGCTGACGCTGGCCGACCTGGAGCGCGAGCTGGACGTCGTGGTACGCGCCGCCGGTCACATCATCGACCGGCTGGAAAGGGGGAGCCGGGAGGGCGTCGGCGCAGCAATGGCGGCCTGACGGCTCTCCTGAAGGCATGCGGGGACCGGCACTGGCCGGTCCCGCCGGTTGGACACCGGCGCCGTTGCACGGGGCAGCGGTGGGTGTGACGGGAGGAGCAAGGTGGCAAGCGGACTAAACAAGGTCATGGCGCTGGGCAATCTGGGCGGCGACCCTACGAGGCGGTATACCGCCGGTGGCGAGGCGGTGACGACGTTCTCCGTCGCCGTGGACCGGCGCAGCGGCACGGGCGAGGCGCAGCGCGAGGAGACCGAGTGGTTTCATGTGGTCTGCTATGAAAAGCTGGCGGAGTTGACGAACCAGTACCT
>JBPCLN010000002.1:0-4558 GCA_051003235.1 Chloroflexota bacterium
GGATCGTCTGGGGCGCGGTATCGCCATTGCGATAGGCGATCACATCGTTGCCGCTCAGGTCGATCGTGCCGTTCTCGCAGATCATATGGAAGAGCAAGGTATAGCTGGGCGGCCAGGTCCAACTGCACTGCAACGAGGCCATTCCACCGTTGCCGAGTTGGAAGAGCGCAATGGCGTTGTCCTCCACGTCGCCCTGGTCCATCTTGAGCCGCTTCGTCTGCGCCTGGGCCGTGGTGATGCTGCCGCCGTACCAGCGCAGCATGTCGAGCATATGGACACCGTTGTCGATCAAGGTGCCACCGCCGGAGAGTTCCTTACGCGCAAACCACATCTTGCTCAACTGCTCGTAGGCGCCATGACCGATGGCGATCCGGCAGACCAGCAGCTTGCCGTAGTCGCCACTCTCCAGCAGCTCTTTGCCTCTGGCAAATTTGCCGATGAAGCGGTGGTTGAAGCCAATGTACAGCGTCTTTCCCGTGCGCTCCGCCGTCGCCTTCATCCGTTCGGCGTCGGCCAGATTCGTCGCCATCGGCTTTTCACAGAGGACGGCCACACCAGCTTCCAATGCCATGATGGAGAGTGGCGCATGGAGATAGTTCGGCGTACATATGCTTACCGCGTCCGGCTTGACGGCCCTCAACATCTCGCCGGCATCGGCGTAGGCGTCACCAAAATTATGCTGCTGGGCAAAGGCCTGGGCCCGTTCCAGATCGACATCGGCGACCGCGACCACCTCCGCCACCTCGGCATTCGCCTGGTACGCCCGCGCGTGCGCCCGTGCAATATTCCCGGTCCCGATGATTGCTACCCGCTGCTTTGCCGCCACGACCTGCTGCTCCCGTCTCTCCTGCTCGCCAGCGTCCCATCATACCGCGCCGCGGCCGCCTGCCTCTCCTTGCTAGGGGACCGCCATATTGCTGCTGGTAGGCTCCGCCCAATGCGCTCTGTCGATCTCGCCTACGGTTACGGTTCCGGGCGCGGAGATCGCCAAATTACTCGAACAGGCGAAACACGGGATAGGTAAAGCCGGGCACAACCTCCAAACCGCCCAGCGCGTCGATGCCGCCGAGCGTCGCCACCGGTACGTCGCTCCCCGGTCGCCAGACGTCGACCTGCCTGGCGCGCGGCCAGACAAGCCAGAGCAAACGGACGCCCGCGGCAAGCCAGGTGCGGGCCTTCGCCGCCATTTCCGGACGGTACTGATCCGGCGAAGCAACCTCGACCACCAAATCCGGCGCCAGGTGCAGAAAACCCTGCCGCTCTGGACTGCCCGGCGCGGGGAGTCGCTCGGCGTGAACAAACGCAACGTCCGCGCCGAGCACCGTGTCCGGCTCTCCTGGCAGGCTTAGCGCGAAGCCCGTCTCCCCGGTCGCAACGCTGCCTAACTCGTGCGCCGTGACAAACGTGCGTAACACCGAACCGAGGTCAGCCTCGATAGTCCCATGGTCGAAGCCGGCCGGCGTCATGCGAACCAGTCTCCCCTCCACCAATTCGTACAGCCAGCCGTCGTCGGGGAGGTGCAGTAGTTCCTCCGCCGTCATCAAGCTAGACCGTTCCGGCACAAGCTCGGCCCACAAAGTGAGGGTGCGCGGTGCCATGCTGTTACCTCCGTCCGGCGCCACTGATGCGAAAAGGCCCTCGCCGGTGCATGCCCCAGCTCGGACTTTACCAAAGAGTAGCACCCGCCTCAATCCCGCTCGCGTCGGGTACCATCACGCCGGGGAGGCGGCGGATGCGGATTCTGATGGTCTCGAAAGCGCTCGTGGTCGGCACGTACCAGCGCAAGCTGGAGGAGCTGGCAGCGTTGCCGGGTGTCGAACTGCTGGCCGTCGTTCCGCCGGCGTGGCGGGAAGGAGTGCACACCTTGCGCTACGAGCCCTTGTTTCGCCACGGCTACGAGACGGTACTGCTGCCCATGGCCTTGAACGGCCATTATCACTTGCATTTCTATCCCAGACTGCGTTCGGTGATCCGGCGTTTCCGCCCGGACATTATCCATCTGGACGAGGAGCCGGCCGACATGGTGGCGTTCCAATGCGTCGCGCTCGCCGGGCAGGCCCGCCTGATCTTCTTCACCTGGCAGAACCTCCTGCGGCGCGTGCCGCCGCCCTTCAGCCTGATCCAACGACGCACCTTCCAGCGGGCGAGTCTCGCCCTCTGCGGAAACCAGGACGCGGTGGGCGTGTTGCGCGCCAAGGGCTACACCGGCCCGACCCGCATCGTGCCGCAGTTTGGCTTCGATACCGACCTCTTTGGCTATCACGCCAAGACATGCCTCCCGGACCAACCGTTCCTGATCGGCGCTGCCGGGCGCCTCGTGCCGGAGAAAGGCATGGATCTGGTCCTGCGCGCCGCCGCCCTGCTTGACGTGGCCTGGCGCTTGGAGATTGCTGGCGATGGCCCGGAGCTGGCGGCCTTGCGCCGCCAGGCGGCGGCGTTGGGCGTCGCGGACCGTGTCTGCTTTCTGGGCCGCCGCCCGTCCGCCGCCATGCCGGCACTATTGCAGCGCTGGGATGTGCTCGTGATGGCCTCACGCAGCCGGCCCAACTGGAAAGAGCAGTTCGGCCGCGCGGCGGTGGAAGCGATGAGTTGCGGGACGCCCGTCGTCGTCGCCCGCTCCGCCGAGTTGCCCAACGTGGTGGGCGACGCCGGACTGAGCTTCCCCGAGGACGATCTGCCGGCGCTGGTCGACTGCCTGAACCAACTGGCGGCCTCGCCCCAGTTATGCAGCCAGTTGGGCGCCGCCGGTCGCTCCCGCGTGCTTGCCCACTTCACGCAGCGAGCGGTGGCCACCGCCACCTATGCTGCCTACCAGGCCGTACTAACGACGCCGCGGTGCACCCCATGAACACCTTCACCGCGTGACGCTGCCTGTTCGCGCCCGTATTCCCGCTCACCCTCTCCGTCCCAATCACTGCCGACGCGCGTCGCGTGCTAGTATGGCGACGGAGCTATCACGGCACGGGAGGCAGGCATGCGCAACCGAGTCAGCGTGACCCTGGCGCCTGCGCCGACAGTCTGGCCGCCGGACGACACCGAACGGAGCGTCACGGGCACCAGCCTCCATCAAGCTTCCATCCGCACCCTGATTGGCGGCATAAATGACGCCGCCGCTGTCACGACACCGGAAGGCGCGCCGCTCGTCTGGCAGGCGGGCGGGCAGACCATGGTCCGCACGTTCCGTCGTCCCGACGGCACCGACTACACGATCTTGCCGGACGTGTTTGTCTACCGCCATCCCTGGGACGACACACGCCGCTCGCTGAACCTGACGGATGACGGGCCACCGGTGCTGATCATTGAGGTGCTCAGCCAGGAGACCTACGAGAATGATCTGGACGAGGTGAAGGGGAAGCGGTACAGCTACCAGCAAGCGGGGGTACGAGAGTACCTGACGCTGGACCCCGAACACCAGTACACGGCGGTGGGCGGGCTAGGCTGGCGGCTGGAGCAGGGCAGGTACCAGCCGTGGCAGCGGGACGCCGAGGGGCGCTGGGTGAGCCGGGAGATCCCGCTGCCCTTCGGGCTGGAGGGGGCGCGGGTGGCGGTGTACATGGTCGACGGCCACCGGCTCTTGCGTGAGGGTGAGGTGGAACGCGCCCTACGCGAGAAAGATCGGCAGCGACTCCAAGAGTTTGCGCAGCACGAGCAGCTCCTGCGCGACCGCGACCGAGCGCAGCAACACGCGCTGGCGGAACAGGAGCGGCTGCGCCAAGCTCTCGCCGAACAGGAGCGGCTACGGCGGGAAGCGCTGACGGAACAGGAGCGTCTGCGCCATCGCCTGGAGGAACTGGAGCGGCGTGAGTAACCGCCTCACCAGAACCAGCGTGCCGTCGCCGCCACTACCTGGTTTCCTGCTACCATTCAGTTCTCTGGCGGCCCAGATGGTCCAACATCCGACGTATCTACGTAGGCATAATTTTGCCGGACTGCATATCGTACACATACAGTCGAGAACCTTGCGACGACCCTACAACCTCAAAATAGCTCCACTGCGGCCGAACACCAAAGGGTGTGGCTCGCCCGTCGGGGCCAGACCAAAGAGTTGTGTTAATCGCGAAACATTGCACCCAAAATGAAGCGAAGGATGTGCCCATCTCGCGTTGGTCATCCGGAGTACCAGCGGGACCTACTTCGTTGGCATCGATATAGCAGTAGTTTCCCGTGAGCGGGTTGTACACGTATAAACGGTTGCTCGTCGCCGGCCTCACCACCAAGAACGAGCTCCACTGCCCTTCCGTACCGAAGGATACAGCACTGCTATCTTGACCGGACCAGAGCACAAGGCTCGGTGCGAAAGACTCGACCTAGTAAGGCGTAAAACCCCTGCCAATGGCCACGGAGGATTGCTCCGGCGCGCCGTTGGCCGGCACGGCTGCGGACGATGAAAGGATGCCAGTTGGTTCGGAGTGTCATCGCCGGTGTAAAAATGGCTCTGGTGCAGGAAGTGGGGAGGCTGGAGCAGGGCGTCAGCCTGAGCGACAATGGTGGTGACTGGGAGACACTGCTATGGGTGGGACACCACGGTCGGTCCTGAGTATCGCGCGCATCCGTCTGG
>JBPCLN010000003.1:0-3918 GCA_051003235.1 Chloroflexota bacterium
CTGCTCACCGGCTATATTGCTTTTACACTGCCTTTTGCGGTGGCAGTGGCCGGGCTGCTCTCGGGCCAGATGGGCATCAGCTGGCTGCGCGCGATCCGGCGCTGGACCCTGGTCGCCTGGACGATCCAGGGTTGCGGACTGCTGGGCGGCGCCTGGTGGGCCTATCACGTGCTCGGCTGGGGCGGCTACTGGGGCTGGGATCCCGTGGAGAATGTCGCCTTACTGCCCTGGGTCACAGCAACGGCGCTCTTGCACTCCCTGATGGTGCAGGAACGGCGGGGTATGCTGCGCATCTGGAACATTTGCCTGGTGACCGGAGCCTTCTGCCTGGCGATTTTCGGCATGTTCCTGGTCACCAGCGGAGTTGTAACGTCCGTCCATGCCTTTGCCGCTTCGGCCGATGGCCCACTCTTCTTCGGCTTCCTGGCGGCGTTGCTGCTGGGACTGGTGGCACTGGTCGCCTACCGACTGCCCCTCCTCAAGTCGCAAGGCCAGTTCGATGCGCTGGCGTCGCGGGAGAGCGCCTTCCTCCTCAATAACCTGCTGCTGGTGGCGATCGTCGTGGCGACGTTCTGGGGCACGATCTTCCCGATGATTTCGGAGACTTTGCGGGGTATCAAGATCGGTGTCGGCCCCGCCTTCTATCAGCAGGTAAACACGCCAATCCTGATCGCCCTCGTCTTTCTGATGGGCGTCGGTCCCTTGCTGGCCTGGCGGCGCACGGCGTTGCCGGGGCTCGTGCGCAACCTCACGGCGCCCGTGCTGACGGCGGCGGCTGTCTGGGCCCTGTTGGTACTGCTTGGCATGCGCCAGGGTTTGGCCGCGCTGGCCTTCGCCGCCTGCGCGATGACGGCGGTCGCCATCGCGGTGGAGTATGGAAGAGGTATCCAGGCGCGGCGGCGCAGCGGCGAAGGCTTTTGGCTCGCGGTACGTACCCTTATCGAGCGCGACCGCCGCCGATATGCCGGCTATCTCGTCCACCTGGCCATCGTCCTCCTCGGCGTCGGCGTGATCGGCTCGACCTTTCAGACCTCGCGGGAGTTTGCGTTGCAAGTCAACCAGACTGCCACCGTTGGCAGGTACACCTTCCGCTACCTGGGCGAGCGGACCTATCAACAACCGGACTACACCGGCGTCTACGCCGTGCTGGCAGTGACACGTGATGGCCAGACTATCGGCGCCGTCCAACCGGAACGCCGGATCTACCTGCACTGGGAGAACCAGCCGGTGACCGGCGTCGCGATCCTGACGACGCGACCCTGGCTGGACGACGTCTATGTCCTGTTCACCAATCTGAATGCCCAGGATACCGCCACCTTCCGCGTCTATCTCAACCCACTGGTGTCCCTGATCTGGGTTGGCGGCGGTCTCTTTGTCTTGAGCGCCCTCGCCCTCTTCGTGCCCCAACGTCGCTCACGTCCGGCCTTCCGCCCCGTTAGCGCCGGGAAGGCCATCGCCAGTGAAGCCTGAACGCCCGTCCGGTCGCCTCCTCCGACCGGGGCGTTGGCGGCTGGGGGTATGCGCGGCGCTGGTGGCGCTCTTCGTCGCCTTAGCCGTTGGCAGGCTGGCGTTCAGCACCGCGGCGCCGGCAGCGACGCCGGAGGCGCGCGCCCACCTCATCGGGGAGCGGCTGGCCTGCCCCATCTGCGAGGGCCTGTCGGTCGCCGATTCTCCCTCGGCCCTGGCCCAACAGATGCGCGGCGTGATTACCGACCAGATCGCTGCCGGGCAGAGCGAAGCGCAAATCGAGCAGTACTTTGTTGCGCGCTACGGTCCCGCCATCCTGCTAACGCCGCCGAAGCAGGGGTTCACGCTCCTGGCCTGGTGGGTGCCGGTGCTCTTTATCGTCGTCACCGCGGCGGGCGTTATCGCTGCCGCCTACCGCTGGTCGCGCCACCCGGCAAGCTGCGAAGCGCTGCCCGACCTTTCGCCGAACGAGGAGCGTCAGTATGCCGCCCGCCTGGCCGCGCAGTTGCCGGGGGAGGACGGCGACGATCCTGCAAAGGGCGCGTTGACTCCCCAACCGAGTCCGAAAGCGAGCCGAGAGGTGACGGATGGGCCGACCGCGGAGCAGGGGGCGTGGTGATGGATGGTTGTGTAGCAGCGGTGCGATTGCCGCCCAGAAGGTCACCATTGGTGCGGCCCCACCCGCCCGTAAACGGGCGGACGCTCACGAGGGGTCGCTTATGACCGCCGCCTTCATCACCCTCCTCCTCGCCGTGAGTGCTGTCGCCTTCGTGGCCTGGCCGCTCCTGGGGCGTGTCGCCGTGACTGCCGACGAAGACCCCGAAGTCGACGTGCTGCGCGAGCGGCAGCAGGCGGCGGTGGAGGCGCTGCGCGAATTGGATTACGAGCGCCAGATCGGCAAGATGACGGACGCCGAGTACTTCCCCTTGCGCGAGCGCTATGCACGGCAGGCGATGGCGCTCCTGAAGCTGATTGACCAGCGCGATGCGGCGCGGGAGAATGCCCTGGAGCAGGCGATCGCGTCCCGGCGCGGCGGGCGGGGCGCCATTCCAGCGGCACCAACACGCGGTCGGGCCGGCGTGCCGGTGGCCGGCGGACCTCGCGCCCGCTCGGCGCGGCCCTGGCTTATCGCCACGGGCGCCGGCACCCTGGCGCTCGTCGCGGCGCTGGTGCTGCTGGTATCGACCATCCGCGGCGGCAGTGCCCAGCCGGCGGTCATCGGACGGGTGCCGCTCGCGGTCCCACGCGCCCTGGTTTTCGATCCATCTTCTCCCGGCCGGCTGCTGGCTGGTGGGTCGAATGGGATCGTGGCGAGCACCGATATGGGTAAGGCCTGGGCGGCGGTGGCCGCTAACGGGCTGCCCACTGGTGTCGTCAGCTTCTTTCCGGCCCTTGATGGGTCCGGGCTGATGGCCCTGAACTCTGACGGCGGCTTGCTGCAGTCCGGCGATGGCGGCCGGACGTGGAGCGCCGTGGGAGTGCCGACACTGCCGGCGGGCGCTTTGGCGGTGGCGGCAGTGCCTGGGTCCCCGCCCTTGCTGGTGGTGGCAACCGCCAATGGGATGCAGGAAAGCAGCGATAGTGGAAAGACCTGGGCCTCGGCGAACGGCTTCGTCAATGGACTGCTGCCGACCAGAACCGATCGTGATGCGGTGTATGCGCCCACTGCCGACCAATCCACCGGGCCACAGGGGCGGACGTTCCACGGCTTACTCTTTGTCGCCACGGCACGCGGCCTCTACGCCAGTGGCGACGGCGGGCAGACCTGGCTGGCGCGCTCGCTGGGGGCCGACCTGGCGGCGCTGGCCGTTGATCCGCGTAACCCGTCGTTGCTGATTGCCATGGATGTCCAGGGCGAACTCTTTCGCAGCCAGGATGCCGGGGCGACGTGGGCACGATAGCCCCGGTGATTGAGGCGGACCGGATTAGCCGGCGCTACGAGTCCGGGCTGGTCCTGCGTCCACTCACGTTGCAGGTCGCCGCGGGGGAGCGGGTCGCCCTCCTCGGCCCCAACGGCGCCGGCAAGACCACCCTGCTTAGGCTCATGTCCACCCTTTTGCGGCCCAGTGCCGGTCGGCTCCGCCTGTTCGGCCTCGATCCCCAGCGGGATGGCGTTGCGGTGCGGGCGCGCATCGGCGTGGTCGCCCACCAGTCCCTCCTGCACCCGGAACTCACAGCCGCGGAGAACCTGCGCTACTATGCCGGCCTCTATGACCTGGCCGACACCGGCCGGCGGATCAGTGCCGCCCTGCTCGCCGTCGATCTCTCGACGCGGGCGAACGATCGGGTCCGCTCCTTTTCCCGTGGCATGCAGCAACGGCTGGCCCTGGCGCGCGCCCTGCAGCACCGGCCGGAACTGTTGTTGCTGGATGAACCGGACGCCGGGCTGGACGTGCGGGCGTTAGACCTGCTTCCGCGTATGCTGGCCGGAAGCGATGCCTTCGGGACGCC
>JBPCLN010000004.1:0-39965 GCA_051003235.1 Chloroflexota bacterium
CCTGAGCTGCGTGTGTGGGGCCACCCCCCCCCCCGGGCGGGTGTGGGGTGCCCCCCCCAACGCCGGTGGTGCCGGTCACCGTTGACGCCATCGCCGCCGCCGTAAGCGACCTGAAAGTGGCGTCCGATTATGCCCACGACGCCGCCAAGGCGCCGGCCGACATTAAGACCTACGGCACGCAGGCGCAGCAAGCGCTTCAGGCGGCCCAGACGGCCGTGAAGGCGGCGGTCAGCAGCGGGGGAGGCAGCAGCGCCTTGAAGGGGGATCTGGCGCAGTTGCAAAAGCTGCTGGATGCCATCGCCCCCGACGTGCAGGCGGCCGCCGGCGCGACGACGGTGGAGGCGGCGGCGCCGCACACCCAGAAAATGGTGCTGGCCAGTCGCCTGGATCTGCTGCCGCTGGCGCTGGAACTGGTGCGCGTCAACGGTGAAACGGGCAGCGTGACGGGCACGGTGAAGGACACCGCCGGCAAGCCGGTGGCGCAGGCGCTGGTGACGATCGAGGGCGGAGAGGTCCATACCGGGCTACTGACCGATGCGAACGGCGCCTTTAAGGCCGACGGCATCGCCGCCTTCCGCGCGGTGGAAGTCAAAGCCTACAAAGCCGGCTATCTCTATGTCGAGAGTCACGCGCCGGTGATGAAGGGCGCCAGCGCCAGCGTCGTCATCACCATCCCCGCGGAGAGCAACCCGGCGGCCTCACCAAAGGTGAGCGCAGCGACCGCGCCGGGCGGTCCCCTGGCCGGCACGGCGACAGCCCACTTCAGCCTGACGGCGACACAGGAAGACAACCGGATCGCCGAGGACCAGGTCTGGGCCTTGAGCGCGGAAGCCGGCGTTGCCTACGTGTTGCGCGGCGGCACGAACAACGCCTATACGCTCGACCAGGCCCTGCCGGGCCTGAAAGCGGGTTCGTATACCTGGTACTTCTTCGCGACGACGCACGAGTGCGATATGAGCAATGTGATGCAGCAAACCCTGACGGTGCAGTGAAGCGGGCCGCGTCCTGGCGGGTGCTGATCATCCTGGTGGTGATCGTCGTGACGGCCGGGGCGACGTTCGGAGTGCTGCACCAGCGCAGCCATGCGTCGGGATCGCCGGCGATGCTCCTGCTGGCGACACCGCTGCCCGTGACAGTAGGCGCCGCACCCACACCCGCCGAGGTCGAGCAGGCCTGGTCGCGCGCCGCGCCGCTCAACGTGCACCTGGCCGGTGGCATCGCCGCCAGCATCCAGATTCGCGCCGTCTATTCGGCCACTGCGGTCTATTTTCAACTGCACTGGCCGGACAACGGGCACGATCTCGCCGGGCCGGCCGTGCAGCAACAGCGGGCAACGGTCACCTGGCGTCGGGCTGAAGCGCTTGGGGGCTGCGCTGTCGTCTGCCACGTCAGCTTCTCCTCCGGCCGGCGTATCGATAGCATGCAGGTCGTCGCGCCGGATGTCACAGCATCGCCCTTTACCGTGCTGCTCGACCAGTGGAACGACGGTTGGTGGACGCTCGGCTACGCGCGGCCGCTCGTGACGTCGGACGTGGAAGACATCCAGTTCACCGATCTCCGGCGGGGCTATACCTTTGGACTCGACGTTGTCGCCGGCCAGAGTTCGGCCCACACGATGGGTGAAGCGCTTACCATGCAGTTTGCCGCCGGGTGAGGGCGCTGCGTTCAGGCGCGGCGGGCCATGCTCCGGCGTTGAAACTCTTCGCGTACCGCCGTCAGTAATTGGGCATTGTCCGGTTGCAGCCCGTGCTGGGCGGCGTGCTCCTCGATCAATTGTTGCAATGCCGGCGACGGGGCGGCCCGGTTCGGACCAAAAGCGGTCTCCATGTCGCTGTTATTCTGCTGATCGACAAAGGCGTCTACGATCATCCGCGCCGCCTGGCCCACGGTTTCCTCAGCCATCCTGACCTCCCTCTCGCAATACTGCGTGCCTACCGTCGCAATTTACACGCCAGAATAGCGTCGCCACGGCCCTACTCGCCCGGGTGGAAGACTTCCAGGCAGGAGATCATGCGACGAACGCCGACGGCGCTCGCAATGCCTTCCGTCAGTCAAGTGGCGAGCGCCTCCAGGTTAGGGCTTTCCACCTCCAGGATCAAGTCATAGGGGCCGGTACAGGCGTGGACGGCGATGATCTTGGAGTCGGCCAGTTCCATCTGGTCGAGCTCTTCCTTCAGGTCGCGCACGCGCGCCGGCTCCGCCTCTACGAGCACAAAAGCCTTAATCCCTGCCGCCATGGGGTGAATCCTTCCTCTCTATGGAGCGTTCTCCGCTCCCAATGCCCCGCGTTTTTTTGGCCCCCGCCGGGGGCCAGGTCCCTAGCCTCAAGTGAAGGTGCAGCGCGGCTTACTGGCGCGGTCCGGGTCGGCGAGGATTTCCTGGATGCGGTCCAGCGCGGCCTTCAACGGGAGCGGCGATTTGGCGATGAGCATGTCGCGGTCGGTGGACAGCGGGTGCCAGTAGACGCCGTCCACGTTAATCGTCAACTCCGGCACCAGATCGTCCAAACCCAGTTCGATCCCTTCGCGGGAAAAGCCCCGTTTGGCCAGGGGCCGGATGAAGTGGTCCTCGGCGCGAATGCCCAGGCCATCCAAGAAGGTGCGGAGGGCGGTCATGTGGGCAGTGTTGGCCGGCGTTTCCGTCGTGCCGATACGCACGCGGTAACCGCGCGCCAGCAGGCGCTGCAGTCCGGCAATGGTGCGGGTCCAGGTGCCCCGACCGCGGTAGGCGTCGTGCGTTTCTGGGGTGGGGCCATCCAGGCTGACCTGAACGATCAACTGGTCGTTGCGAACAGCATCCAACTTGTCGAGGCGATTGGGGTGGAGCAGGGTGGCGTTGGTCAACACGGTGGTGGGCAGGCGAGCGGAGCAGTAGGCCAGCGTCTCATATATATCCGGCAACAGGAAAGGTTCGCCGCCGGTGAGGAACAGGTGATCGAACTGGAGGGCGGCCGCTTCATCCACGATCTGGCGGATCAGCGCGGCCGGTAGTGCCCGGCGCGGCACATTGGGACCGGAGCGCGCCACGCAGTATTTGCAGGTGAGATTGCAGTCGTAGTTGGTGTAGAGCCAGATCTTCCAGGCGGTGGCCGGCGGCGTGGCCGGCGCGAGGGTAGGCTGCTCCAGGGTAGCGACGCTCACGGTTCCGTTCCTTCTTGTCTATTCATACCCTGGTTGCCGCCAGGGTGTGGCCGGACCGGGCCAGGAGAGCGCGCGTCCGCGGCAGCTCCGTCGAACTCTCACGGTCGAGCCATCCAGTCAGGGCCAGGAGTCCATCCATGTCGTCGACATCGAACGTCGGCGGCAGCAGGGCCGTCGACGAGCCCTGCTGTTGAGCCAGGGCTAATGTCTCCGCCAGGACGGTCGGCGTACTCATGGCAATACCGGTGAAGAGATCGTGCGGCGCTCGCATGCCGATGAGGTAGTAGCCGCCGTCGTCGCAGGGACCGAGCACCACATCGTGCTGATCGAGCAGTGTAAAGCCCTGGGCGACCAATTCCGGCGGTACCTGCGGTGAGTCACTGCTCATGATAATCACTCGCCCATGTTGCCGGCCCAGAGCATGGAAGCCGTTAAGCAAGCGCTCATTGAACGTGGCGCCCTGCTGCGCTGACGCCGGTTGATCCGTTCCCAACCAGGTGGCGAAGGGTTCGTCCTCGGGCGTGTAGAGCCAGTGCAGGCGCCAGGGGCCGCCGGCGAGCCGTTCCGCCAGATCGCGCAGGAAGGCGCAGTAGAGCGCGTACACGGGTTGCGGGCCCATTGCTGCGGCCAGGCGTGTTTTCACCGTGCCCGGTCGAGGATAGCGGGCGACGAGAGCCAGCACGTTCCCCTCAGACGCCACGGCTGTAGCGCCAGATCGTGCCGAGCATGGCGGCGCCCGCGCGCACGCTGCCCCGGAAGGTCCCGCCGACTTTGGAGACGCCGATCCGGGCGTGATAGGTGATCGGCACCTCGACGATGCGATAGCGCCGCCGTGCCGCTTTGACCACCATCTCTACCGGCCAGCCATACGTCGGGTGGGTCATATCGAGCGCCAGCAAATCATCCCGGCGGATGGCGCGAAAGGAGCCAATGTCGCTCAGGCGAACCCCGTAGAGCAACCGCACCAGGAGCGTAGCGACGCGATTGCCGGCGCGTTGGTGGGCCGGCAAGGCGCCCCGTTCCAGCGTGCCCTGCAGTCGAGATCCGAGTACCAGGTCGGCCCGACCGTCGAGCAAGGGCGCGAGGATGCGCGGCAGGTCAGCGGGCTCGTCGGAGCGGTCGCCGTCAAGGTAGACCAGAATGTCGTAGCCATCACTGGCCAGGAAGCCCGCCCGGCAGGCGTTACCGTAGCCCGGCTGTTCCTCTCGAATCACGCGAGCGCCCAATGACCGCGCAACGTCGCCGGTGCCATCGTACGAAGCATTGTCGACGACGATGATTGCGTCAACGACACCTTGCGGAACGGAACGTACCACTGCGCCGATGGCCGGGGCTTCATTGTGCGCCGGAATGATGAGGGCGATGCGCGGCACGAGCGATCCCTACATAGCATGAGCGGCGGAGGCGCCGGCGCCATCCGTCCTTGCGGAGGAAGCGAACTTCCAGTATAGCGCAAAGGGGGCGGTGTGACCGGGGAAGTTGGCAACGACAAAGGCCGGACGTCCAGCCGGCTTTCCGGCACGACCACCGGCATTATGCTGCCGCCGGATGGTCGCCAGTTGTGATTGGCATCATTCTTGCATATTTTGCGTACTTCATGCGTGCCGGCAACCGGCACGAAGTTATGTTGAGAGGAAGCGAATCGTGTCTGCAGCATCCACAGCAAATCTTCTGGCGCTCGCCACTGGGCGGCGAGCGCTGATCAAGGGAGCGGCCGGAGCGAGCCTTGGCCTTGGCGCCGCCAGCCTCCTGGCCGGCGTACCCTTGGCGGCCGCCGATCAGACCACTAGCCCTGATTCCGTGAAGACGATCTTCAGCGTCGCCCGCACGGCGGAGCAATTGGCGATCACCTTTTATACGGGCGGTATCAAGAATGCTAGCGCCCTTGGTCTGACCGCAGAAGAGACTGACCTCCTGCGGGCGGCGGTCGTTGAAGAGCAGATCCACCAGTTCCTCTTCACGGCTCAGGGTGGCGACTCCCTGGCCGACACCTTCAGCCTGCCGGATGGCGCCAAGACCTTCACGGACCTGGCGACATTCATCGCCAACCAGCAGTTGCTGGAAGGCGCCTTTGACTCCGCTTTCATCGCCGCGGTGTTGGAGTTTGCCCAACTCGGCTTGCCCCGTGTCGCCCAGATCGCCTGCCAGATCGCCATGATTGAGTCGGAGCACCGGGCGCTAGGACGGGAGATTGCTGCCCGCCACAACATCACCTCGCTGCCCAACTCCTTTGGGGTCACAGATCAAGGCGGCCTGAATAGCGACGGCACGATCCCCACGAGTCCGTCCGACAACTGGGTCTTCGCGCCCGTCTTGATTGGCAGCGTCGGCGATGCGCCCGCCGTCCTGAAGAAGGTCGGCTACCTCGGGCCAAACGCCACCTACAAGTACAGCCCGGTCATTGATGCAAAGGGCAACGACCTGCTCGGTCTGGACCTCACGCGCATCTATGCCAAGCTGATGTTCACGACCCCCTTTGCCGTGACGGAAACCGCCCCGGCGGCGGCATCGTCGGGCAGCAGTAGCGGCAACGGCAACGCACCGGCCGAGTTGATGAGCCCGGCCAGTGGCTCGTTGGCCGGCGTTTCCAGCGGTGCTTACGATATGTACCAGATCAGCAACCCGACCGGCAGCAAGGTAACGCTGACCCTGAAGTACACTCCCTTCAACGCCGCCTTTGGAAAGGGCGTAGGCCTCGAGGCCTACCAGAACGGCAGCAAGCTCGGGAGCGCTGTCGATTCCTCGGGGAGCGGCCTGGTGACCATCTCCTTCACGCCGGCCAGTAGCGGCGCGACGTTGATCAAGGTCGGCAACTACCTCGATGGGATGACGATCACCTACACGCTGACGCAGTCGTAGGCAGACGGCACGCTTGGGTCTGATTCCGAGCTGACCTGGCAAATGGCGCCATAGCTGGCCCCGGCGAAGAAGATTCTTCGCCGGGGCCTTTGCATACCCGAAGAACAGTGGCGAGCGCGGCGCCCGCCGCGCCTGGCATCGCAACTGAGTACACTACCTTGCTCACATTGAATACCCGGCGCCCGGGGAACGCGAAGGCCCGCAGTCGGAAGAGCGAACGGGGCAGGTAATGGCGTACCTCGCGGGTGACGCCGCGCCGAGGAGAGTGGTGGTGAGATCTCCTCGGGCGGACGAATGTTGCGGAAGAGCGTGAAGAACAGCGCCGCGTTGCAGAACTGGAGCACCGTGCCGATCTCAAAGGGCAACTCCAGGGAGACCGTCTCAAAGAGGTAGCCGGCCACCAGTGGACTGGGGGCAGCGGAGACCTGCGAGGGAAGGTTGCTCATGCCCGCGGCGGAGGAACGCTCCTCCGGTACCACGACAGCCATCGTGTAGCTCTGACGCAGGGGAATCAGGAAGCCGATCCGAGCGGGCCCTTCGCCGTAACGGACGTTAAACCAGTAGGCAATAAAGGGGGCATAGAAACCGACTCCCACACCGTTGAGCAGGTTGGTTAGCACCAGGCGACCGATCACTTTGCGCGACTGGCGCGGCAAGAACTGCCGCCGCGTTCCCGCCGCTTGCCGGCGCACGCTGTCGTGTACCGGCAGAATCAGCACTTCGGTGAGCACCGACAGCACGCTGGTGAGGACAAACAGCGGTTTATAGGAGTCGGCGACCGCCATGCCGGTGGTGGTGACCAGCAGTTCGGGGACGCCCGCGAGTAACGCGCCGGCCGCACCGGCCAGCGTGCTCGTGAAAGAAAAGGCGGAGAAGACCGTATTGCGGTTGGTGGCGGCGCTGGGCGCCGAGGCGGCCACGGTTCTTGTTCGGAACGAGCAATCGCTACGCTCGCGTCTGCTAGACTACTGACCGATTTGGAGAAAGGACGACGCCCATGCCCCTGTCGCCTGCGGAACTGCGTTCCCGCCTGGAAGGCGTCATTGCCTTCCCAGTGACGCCCTTCACAGCGCAATTGGAACTCGACCTGCCGGCCTTGCGTGAGAACGTGGAATTTATGCTGGCCGGCGGGGTCCACGCCCTGGTCGCCGCCGGGGGCACCGGCGAACTGTATTCACTCACGCCGGAAGAGCACCGCCAGGTGGTGCGCACGGTGGCGGAAGTGGTGCGCGGTCGTGTGCCGGTGATCGCCGGCGCCGGCTTCGGGACCGCCCTCGGCCGGCTGCTGGCCCGCCAGGCCGAGGAAGCCGGCGCGGACGGCATCTTGATGCTGCCTCCCTACTACGTGAATGCCGACCCGGAAGGGTTGCTGGAATATTACCGCCAGGTGGCCGGAGCAACCAGCCTGGGTGTCTTTCCCTACAGCCGCGACTGGGTCACCTTCACGCCCGTGACGCTGCGCAAGCTGGCGGAGATTCCCAACGTCGTTGCCTACAAGGACGGCCAGGGCGATCTGCGCGCCTTCAGCCGGCTGCAGCACGCCGTCGGTGACCGCCTACTCTGGCTGGGTGGCGTGGGCGACGACATGGTCGGGGGCTACTTCGCCGCCGGCGCTAAAGGCTTCACGTCCAGCATCGCCAACTACATGCCCGAGGTTGCCGTCGAGCTCTTCGAGCTCGCCAGGGCGGGGAACTTCGAGCGCCTGCGCGCGGTGACGGCCCAGAAGATCCAGACCTTCTACGACTTGCGTATTTCCCGCCGAGGGTATGAGGTATCAATGGTGAAGGAGGCAATGGAGTTGCTGGGCCACAGGGCCGGCCCGGTGCGGCCCCCCCTCGTCAATGTCACGCCGCAGGACCGCGAACGGTTGCGTGCCGCCCTCGACCAGGCCGGTCTGCGGCCGGTCGCCAAGATTCATCGGTAGGTGATTGGTATGCCCATGTCGGTCGGCCTGGACGTCTTGCTGGATGAACGGCCCGAACTGGTGCACGGGAAGCGCATCGGCATTGTCAGTAATCCCAATGGCGTCACCCGGTCGTTAGAAGGCATTGTGGAGGCGCTACCTCGCATCGGCGCCCAGGTGGTGGCGCTGTTCGGGCCGGAACATGGCATTCGGGGCGAGGCCCAGGCCGGCGCCCACGTGGGGACGACCGCCGACCGGAGCAGCGGCCTGCCGGTCTACAGTCTCTACGGGGCGGCCCACCGCCCGGTGCCGGAGACGCTGGCGGGCCTCGACGCCCTGGTCTACGACATGCAGGATGCCGGCGCCCGCTTCTACACCTATCTCTACACCATGGCCCACTGTATGGAGGCGGCCCGTGACGCCGGACTGCCGATCATCGTGCTGGATCGCCCCAATCCGCTCAACGGGGTCACCGTGGAAGGGCCGGTGATCGAACCGGAATTGGACTCCTTCGTCGGCGCCTATGGTCTCCCCACCCGCTACGGCCTGACGATCGGTGAGTTGGCCCGCTACTTCAATACGGTGGGCGGCATCGGTTGCGATCTGACCGTGGTGCCGGTCTCCGGCTGGCAGCGGGAGTGGTGGTACGACGAGACCGGTTTGCCCTGGATCCTCCCCTCACCCAATTTGCCGACGGTGGATTCCTGCCTGGCCTTTGCCGGCACGTGTCCGCTCGAAGGTACCAACGTCTCAGAAGGGCGCGGTACCACCCGGCCCTTCGAAGTGCTCGGCGCTCCCTGGGTCGATGCGCCGGCGCTGGCCCGCGCCCTGAACGAGCGCGGCCTGCTCGGCGTCGGCTTCCGCGCCTGTCACTTCGTGCCGACGTTCTCCAAATGGCAGGGCGAGGCCTGCCACGGCGTGCAACTGCACGTGCTGGACCGCTCGATCTTTCGACCGGTGCGCGCTGGTCTGGAAGTATTGGTCGCCCTCCGCCGCCTCTGGCCGGAGCAGTTCGCCTGGCGTAACGACGGCAAGTCCGCCGACCGCCTGCTCGGCGACCGGGCTATCCGCGCCGGCATTGATGCCGGCCTCTCGCCGGAGGAGATCGAAGCGCCGTGGCAGCCGGCACAGCGCCGGTTTGCGGAGGTGCGCGAGTCGGTGCTCACGGGATCCCTCGGTGCCCCCGACCGCTGACCCCTATCGCGGCCTTGCCACCGCGCTTCGCGACCTCGCGCTGCTGGCAGGCGGGTGTTGGGGCATCGCCTTTCGCAATCTGGCGACTGGGGAAGGCGTCGAACTGGCGGCCAACGAGGTCTTCCCGGGCGCCAGCATCGCCAAGGTCGGGCTGCTGCTGGAAGTGCTGCGCCAGGTGGAGGCCGGGACGTTACGGCTGGACGATGAAGTGACGGTAAACGTGCAGGACGAGGAGAACGCGCGGCTGGGCAGTGGCATTCTTGTCCATCTGCACCGCGGCTTGCGGGTGACGTTGGGCGACCTCTGCGAGCTGGCGATCAACCTCAGCGACAACGTCGCCAGCAATCTGTTAATCGAGCGCGTCGGCATGGACGCGGTCAACAGCAATTTGGCCGCATATGGCGTGCAATCGACGCGACTCAACCACCGCTTTGAGGATTTTGTGGCTCTGCGTTCGCCGGAGCAGAATCCCGTGACCGCGGCGGAGCTGGCCGGCATTTTCAGCCGGCTGTACCGGCGCGAACTCCCCGCCAGCAATCTCGCCCTGGGCTACCTGCGCCGCTGCTCCGCCGGCACCCGCCTGCCGCTCTATCTGCCGGATACGGCCAGGACGTACCACAAAACCGGTACGCTGCGCGGCATCGTCCATGACGGCGGGATCGTCGAGGGGCCGTCCGGCGCCTATGTGCTGGTCTGCCTCTCCAGCCAGGGTGAAAACAACATTGTCGCCACGCAGGCGATCGCCCAAATGTCGCGGGCGGTCTGGAAGGCGTTTGGGTCGTCGGCGGAAAGCTAACCGGGCCGCGACTGTGGTCTGCGGCCCTGCTCCGTTTACACCAACCCCGCAAACAGGCTGTCTTCCGTCTCCGGCGCGGGTACGCGGGACTGGACGCGGGTATATGCTTCAAAGCCGAAGGTCTCGCGTATCACCTCCTCCGGCAAGGTCAACGCGAAATGGTCGACGCCGAGTTGGGTACGGTGAACGCTGAGCGCATCGCGCTTCTGGGTGAGATAGTCCCGGACATCGACGCGCGTGGTGACCTGGGCATCGGGCACGGTGAAATCCGCCGGATCGCGTTCCTCACCACCGAAGGGTGGGGCGATGCCGCGCTCCCGCAGCGCCGCGCCGAGGCGCTCCAGCGCCGAACGGGGGAAGGCCGTGTAGTAGAGCTTGGCAACGTCCCAGGCCGGCAACTCCTGCTCCGGGAAACGCGCCGGATCGGCGGCTGCCGCGACGGCGGCGAGGGTGGTGCGATGGGCGGCAATATGGTCGGGGTGTCCGTAGCCGCCGTGCTCGTTGTAGGTAACGACCACGTGCGGGCGGCACTGCCGGATGAGGCGCGTCACCCGTTCCGTCGCTTCTTCCCGATCGGCATTGTAGAAGTTGCGCCGGTCGTCATTTTCCGGCGTGCCGGCCATGCCGGAGTCGCGGTAGCCCAGGAAGTGCAACTCGGCAATGCCAAGGATGGCGCAAGCCTGGCGCAGCTCCCCTTCGCGGATTGCGGCCAGCCGCGCCTGCGCTTCCAGCGGGTCGAGGTCGGGGTCGTGAATCTCACCGACATCGCCACGCGTGGCGCAGATCAGTACAGTATGGATGCCGACGGCAGCCGCTTTGGCGTAGGTGCCGCCCATGCTGAACGCTTCATCATCGGGATGGGCATGGACGGCCAGAAGGGTCAGGGGTTGCTTGGTCATGGTATCGACTCCATCTGCGTGTTGCTTGCTTTTCACAGTGTAGCCGCCGAATCGCTTTGCGCCGGTCTCTGCACTTGACGTACTCCCTTCCGTCCGTCACACTCGGAGCCGTAGCGGAGGAGCAGACGTGACGGCAACGGACAATTCGGACGACACCGTGCAAGCGACCGGCATCGCCCGGGGTAAGCAAGGCGACTATGCTAAGGATCGGTACGAGCACATGCAGTACCGCCGCAGTGGGCGCAGCGGCCTGCTGCTGCCGGCGATCTCCCTGGGCGGCTGGGAGACGTTCGGCGGCTATCGGGGTCCCGAGGTGGCGCGGCAATGCCTGCTGCGCGCCTTCGATCTGGGCATTAACCACATCGACTTAGCGAACAACTACGGTCAACCGGCGGGCAACTCCGAGATCGTCTGCGGGGAGATCATCCGCCGTGACCTGCCGCGCGACGAACTGATCGTCAGCAGCAAAGCCGGCTACCGCATGTGGCCGGGGCCCTATGGCGAGTGGCTCTCCAAAAAGTATCTGGTGGCGAGTTGCGATCAGAGCCTCAAGCGCACCGGCCTGGACTATTTCGACATCTTCTACCTCCACCGGCCCGACCCGACCACGCCGCTGGAGGAAAGCCTTGGCGCGCTGGACCAACTGATTCGCCAGGGCAAGGTGCTCTACGGCGGCGTCAGCAGCTTCAACGGCGCCCACTTCGCCGACGCTGTACGTGTGTGCGAACGCCATGATTGGGCGCCAATCACCATCCACCAACCATCGTACAATATGTTGAATCGCGGCATCGAGAAGGATCTGTTGTCCCAGACCGAGCGGGCCGGCGCCGGCGTCATCGCCTTCGTGCCTCTCGCCAGTGGCATGCTGACCGATAAATACCTCTCCGGCGATATCCCAGCCGACTCACGGGCCGCCCTGCTCTGGGGCGTGGAAAACGCCCGCAAGCGCCTGACCCCTGACCGCCTGGAGAAGCTGCGGGCCTTGAACGCCATCGCTCAGCGCCGTGGTCAGTCCCTCGCCCAGATGGCACTGGCCTGGATCCTCCGTCTGCCCGCCATCACCAGCGCCCTCATCGGCGCCTCGAAGGTGGAGCAGATCGAAGAGAACGTCAAAGCGCTTGATAATCTGGCGTTCAGCAAAGAGGAATTAGCGGACATCGACCGCCTTACAGCGTAGCGATTTGGAACAACCTGGTGAACGGATGACAGCACGACTGCAGACACCATTTGCTGCCGACGCCGCTGGTAAAGCCCATCGGCGCTAATACGACATCACCCCGCTGATAGCTGGTCATAGACCGCGTCTTCGTCTGAATTCCAATCGCGGTTGAAGGCCGGTGCGGATAGTTGGGACCAGCCCGCTTGCAGCTCATCCTCAGCCAGTGCCCGTTGCAGCGCTCGCTCGACATATTGGGTAATGGTTTGATCATGGGCGGCGGCGACCATCTTCAGCCGACGTCGAAGCTGCGGGTCATCGTCCATTGAGAGCCGAGCGCGATGTGGCGCTACCATGACTGTGCTCCTCGCAAGGTGCAATTGTGGAAAGGCACAGGATCAAGTGTAGCCCACGGCTTGGTACGTTCGATGCCCTTGAATGTATCGGATGACAGACACGGCTGGGTGCCTCCCCAGATTTGTGGGGAGGCGCCCAGCCGTCGCCAGCGAAGCTAGGGTGCTGGTCTTGCTCCCTACCAGCTCCGCACCCGACCAGCGGTGCGGCTCGTGCCCTTTGGTAGGGCTTCGAAGTCCCAGCCAACCAGAGCCAGCGCTCGCAGGCCGACGGTGACGGCGCGTCCGGCGTAGGCGCCGAGCGCCATCGCGATGAAGGCGGTGTTGAGGGTCGTCGCGTCAACCAGGCCGGTGGCGGTGAAGACGATGTGCAGGACGACACGCACGGCAATGAGGCCGCCGAGTACCGCCAGGTAGGCCCAGCCGCCACGCTGGTAGACGACGCCGTTGCCCGCATCCTGCCAGACACGGACAACCGCACCGCTGAATAGGCCGGTGACGATGCCGACGCCGGCCGCTCCGAGCACCAGCGCCGCGGCGAGGCTGCCACCGGTGAGATAGCGGTCGGCAAGGTAGAGACCGCCGACAACGGGGATGATGATGTCTTTGGTCGTAATGGGCCGCTGGACGAACTGACGATACACCATATAGATGAAAGCGGTGATGGCGATGATGGCGGTGGTGATGGGGTCCATTCCGATCCTCCTACTTCTCTGGCGAGACATCTCGCCGTTCACAAGAAGCAGCGTACGGTGATCGGAACCGCGCCGCATCGGAGCGGCGGTGGAGAGCAGGTGGAGAATTCGGCGCTAACCGCCTCCACCCGCAGGTGGACCCGGCGCCCGCTTGAAGCGGCGTGAGACCCCAAAGACAACGCCGGCCAGGGCGCCGGCCAGGGCGAGGCCAATCAGCGGCCGCGGCACGTCAATTCCCAGAGCCTCATCAAGGGAGAAGCGGCCGGGGCCGGCAAGGATCAGGGCGGTGGCGACCGCGACGTTGGTGATCGGCAGTTCGGCCCCTCCCTTGGATGCCCAGATCGGCTTGCCCCAGTGCGCCGTGCCGATCGCCATACCCATCGGCCCAAGGACTGTGATCGGACCGAGGCCGCCGCCAAGACCGACCGCGGTCAAGACCCCGCCGACGAACTCCGTACCGCCGGCCAGCATTGCCCACGGCCTCCCGGGATGCAGGCTCATCGCTTCCATCATGCCGGTCGTCCCTTGCATGCCGGGTCCCTCAAAAGCCCCGAACAGCTTCTGCGCGCCGTGCCCGGCCAACAATCCGCCAACGGTCCCGCGCAGGACCAGTAATCCTAGATCTCGCAACGGTCTCTCCCTACCTTGTCGTGCTCTCCGTGACGCCGCCCAACACACCCTCTTGCGGTACGCGCAGGTAAGACGCTTATGAACGGTTTGCAAGATTCGGACCAACGAGCCTGGCCGTTATTGCTCCGGCCGGCGCTCCTCCGGTGGGCGGATGCGGCGAAAGGTGGCAAGGATGGCGAGGTCGTAGGCGATCTTCATGCCGCCGGCGATCAGGAAGGGTAGGCCGAGGGCGGGAAGGGCCAGCGTCGCCCCGGCGAAGACGGGTGCGGCAGCGGCGGCGGCACTGCGGGCGACGGAGGTGATGCCGGCCACCGCGGCGCGCTCGTCCGCCGCCACTACCGCCATCGTATAGGACTGCCGCGTTGGCACGTCCATCTGGGACAGCAAGCTGCGGCTGAGCAACATCGTGATCGCGAGGCCGGCGTTGGGCATCACCGGCACGAGGATCAGCAGAACGTTGGATGGCAAATGCGTGAAGACCATCGTGTTCAGGAGACCAATGCGCTGGGCGAGCGGTGGTGCAGCCAGGAAGGAGAGCGCCGCGCCAACGTTTACGCCGAAGAAGATGGCGCTCAACCCCGTGATGTCGACGCCGAAGCGCAGATGAAACCAGTAGGCGATCAGGCCTTGGACGACGAAGCCGCCGGCAAAGGAGTCCACCGCAAAGAGAACGGCTAGCTTGAGGACGATGCCCCGGGAGTGATGAATGCCCAGGGCGTTGCGGGCGGCGCCGGCAGACCGAATGACCACTTCCACCGTTGGCGAGAGGCAGGTATAGAGCAGCAACAGGAGGATGGCCACGACGACATAGGCCCCGAGCAGGGCGTGGAAGCCTGCATTGAGCGTCACCCCAGCGAGGTGGGGTAGCGCCGCCGCAAGTGCGCCGAAGGCGCCGCTCAGCGAGCCCACCAGGTTATAGGCGGCGAACAGACTGGTGCGCTGGTCATCGCTCGTGGTCTGGGGAAGAATCGCCTGCTCAATGGAGAGGAAGGGTCCGACCTCTTTGCCGGATGGACTGATCGTACCGAGGATGGCCGCTAAAGAGAGCAGCACGACGTTGGCGGTGAGCAGAAAAGCGACCCCGGCGAGCGCCATGAGCAGGGCCGCCAGTTCCAGCACCCGCCGCCGGCCCAGTTTGCCGCTGAGGCTGGTGAAGAGTATTGTCATCGCCGCGCCGCCGGCCAGGGCGGCCGTAAAGATGCCGCCGATCGCCGCCGTGCTCAGTCCCAGGCCGGCCAGATAGATCCCCAATGTCACCGAGAGGAAGCCGTAGGCAAACGTCCGCAAGGCGCAGGCCGCAAACAGTAGCCGGCCATCCGCCGTCAGCGCGAGCGTTGCCATGACCGAACCCCCAACCCCCCTCCCTACGAAGGAAGGGGGCATTCACGAGGACCGTTCGTCTTTCGCCCCTACCTTTTTAGGGAAGGGGGTTGGGGGTTAGGTCCTCCGCTCTGTATCATAGGCCCCGCAGCGGGCGACAACGGAGAGCCGAACGCGCCCAGAATCTGGGCAGGGTGGGCTGAGCAACCCTACTGCCAGCGTAGGTCCAGTTCCTCTAGGAGTTGACGGAGGCCGGCGAAGGACTCCCGGCTGCCTTGCTCTTTGCTGCCGCCCTCCGGCTGGTAGTGCGTTTCCAGGGCGATCACGCCGTGGTAGCCGTCGCACTGGAGGGCGGTCAACTGGCCGCGGTAATCGACCTGGCCGCCGCCGATGGGGCGCCAGGCCGAGGAACCATCGGCGTGGCGGACCGCGTCCTTGACGTGGACGTGGCTAATCCAGGGACGCACGGCGTCGTAGCCGTCGGGATAGGGGCGTTCCTCGCCGGCGACCAGCGCGTTGCCGATGTCCCAGATTGAACGGAAGGCCAGCGAGTTGACGGCCAGCATGAGTTGCCGTATCTCGGCGCCTGTACCGACCAGCGTGGTCTTGGTATTCTCGAAGGCGAGGGTGATTCCTGCACGCTCGGCCATGCGAACCGGCAGCTCCAGCCGCTCCAGGAGGAGGTCCCAGTGCTGGGCCAGCGTGTCCTGACGCCAGAAGGAGAAGCAGCGCACCAGGCGGGTTTGGAAAAGATCGGCCAGCCGGAACGAGCGTTCCAGGATGTCGATGTGCTGCGCGTAGGCCGCAGTGTCGGCGATCGGACAGCGCAGAAAGAGCGAGTCGATGGCGCTGACGCCCAAATCGCGTTCCCGCACCATGCGCAGCGCGCGCGTCAGTTCTGCCGGCTCCAGATCGCAGATATTCTTGCCCCACAGCTTGTGCAGCTCGATGGTGTGCAGCCCCCACTCTTCCGCGACATCAAGGGCGTGGGCGAAGTCCTGGTCGATCTCGTCAGTGAGTACGCTGAGGGTGAACACTACTGCGTCCTTTCTTGTTTACGTCGAACGATCAGGGCCGCGACTGCGGTCTGCGGCCAAGAACAGGGGCGACTGTGGTCGCTCGCGCCGTAGCGCCAGATGCACAAAGCGACCGCAGTCGCAGCTCGTCGCTTGGCCGAGGGTGCCCCCTGGGCCCGCAGTCCGCGGCCCCGCCCCCTCACGGTAATTCCTCGCTCATCCGCACCAGCCGGTGCTCGGTGGCAGAGATGTGGGCGGCATAGGTGAGGGCAAAGGTACGCATGCCTTCTTCATAGGGGCAGAGGATGCCGGAGCGGTCGCCGGTGGCGACGGCATGCACGAACGCCTGGTTCATCGTCATGTTCGGATTGCCCTCTTCGGCAATGTCTTCGCGGACGCCATGCGCGCGCAACACCGTTGCGCCGGGCCCCAGGCCGACGGCGACGGTCATCCCCTGGGCGATGATATGGACGTAACTATGAAAGCCCGGCATGGCGGCGGCGGCCGCGCAACTGTTGGAGATCGTGCCGACCGCACCGCTCGCCAGGCGCAGGCTGACGGCATTCACGTCGGCGATATCCAGGTTGGGCACGTCCTGCAGTAAGGCCGTCGCCGCCATGGCGTAGACCTCCGTCACTTCGCCGCAGAGGTAGCGCAGCAAATCGGTGCAGTGGGTGTGCTGCTCGATCAGCATGCCGCCGCCCTTACTCTGCACCCGCCACCACAGTGACCCGGGCAGAGCACTCCAGCGGACGGCGGTCACCATGCCGATGGGTACGCCGGACAGCAACTGCCGCACCTGCTGCACCGCCGTGCTGTAGCGCCACTGATAGGCGACAGCGGCAAGCACTCCGCGTTCGCGGGCATGGGCGGCAATGTCGCGCGCCGTACTCATTTGCAGCGCCACCGGCTTCTCCACCATGAGCGCCTTGCCGGCGTCGATGACGGCATGCTCCGCCGGGCCGTGCGCAAAGGGCGGGAGCGACACATACACGGCATCAAGCGGCGCCTGCTCCAGCATCGCCCGCACGTCGCCAAAGCCTGGCGCGTCCAGCGCCGGCAGATCGGCCGGGCCGCGTTGCTTCACCGCCTGCCGGGCCCGCTCTATTGCCTCCGGCACAACGTCGCAAATGCCGGTAATCGCTACATTCGGCAACTGCAGCAGTTGCACCATCTCGTAAATTGAGCGGCTACCGGCGCCGACAAACCCAATGCGAACGGTCATGGTTCCCTTTCTCTTTGCTCTGTCCCGTTAGCTCTGTCCCGTTATAGGTGAAGGACCGTATCGTGCTCCCTGCTCCCGCCAGTTGACTGAAGTCGCCGGGCGGACTTACCCACCGTCTGCTCCTGCCGCCCCTGCCCAGAGCGCGCGTAAGTACGTCGCGCTTTCCAGCGCCAGCGCTGCTGGGCTGACGGCAAGTTGCCGCCAGATGCAGCAGGCGCGACTGATCGCCGGCACGGTGCTGCCGAAGGATTCGACGACCAGATCGCCGCGGTAGCCGACGGCGAGCAGCGTCTGACGGATACTGCGCCAGTCCAGGTGCCCGCTGCCGACCGGCCCGCGGTCGTTCTCGCTGCAGTGGAAGTGGCGCAGGCGCAAGCCGGCCTGCCGGATCGCCCCCGCCGGGTCGCGCTCTTCGATGTTCATGTGAAAGGTGTCGAGCAGCAACCCCAGGTTGGCCGCGCCGACCGCATCCACCAGTGCGCAACCCTCCGCCACCGTGGTCGGGAAGGCCGACTCAAAACGGTTGAGTGGCTCCAACGCCAGCGTGACGCCCAGGTCGGCGGCGCGCTCTGTCGCCGCCTGGAGGCCGGCCACAGCAGACTCCCGCTCCCGTGGCCCCGGCGTGACTGCCGGTAGATCACCGACAGGGGCCAGGAGCGGTCCGCAGACCAGTCCGGCACCCAACGTGCGAGCCTGGGCGGCGATGCCGGCAAGGAAATTGACGGTCTCGGCTCGCTTATCCCGCTCGAGGAGCGAGAGTCCCGGCGGCAGCGCCGTATTGATGGTGCAACGCAAGCCGGCGCCGGCCACTCGTCGGCCCACGTCCGCCAGGTCCGGTTCGTGGGCGCCGAACAGGGGCAACTCAACCAGGTGGTAGCCCATCGCCGCCACGCTGCTGAGCAATGGCTCCGTCGCCGCCGCCACACTGTCACCCCAGAGCATGAGCACGATGCCCAACGCCGGGGACCGCTGCATGCCGTCGGTCACGCCTTCAGGGCCTGGGCGATGGTGGCGTTGGCCTCGGTGGTCGCCTGCTTCAGCGCCGTCAGCGCGTCGGTATTGCCGGTGACGGCCTCCGTCACGTGCTTGTTGAGAATGTTCGTCAGATCGGCGGTCACCAGCGTCAAGGGCGTGATCGTGCCCACCACGTCGGGATTCAGGAAGGCGGCCATGACGGGCGTCGCCGCGACAAACTTCTGGTAGGCCGGGTCGGCGGCGATCGATTTAGTGAGCGGCGCGTGCTGGAAACGGATGGCCCAGTCGCCGTAGATCGGCTTACTGGCGTACCAGGAGACGAACGTGAATGCCGCTTCCTGCCGCGCCGTGGTCGTCTTCATGACGCCCCAGGTGTCGATATTGACGTGTTCGGCCGCCTCCTTACTGCCGTGGGGGAAGGGGAACGTCAGGACCGGCAGTTTCTGGGTAAGGTAACCGGTCACGCGGTAGGGACCGGAAATGGTCATGGCAATCTGACCGCCGGCAAACCCATTGGTAATCGCCTTGGGCGGCGCCATCGTGTACTTCTGGTAGAGATCGGCGTAGTACTGCAGGGCGGCGAGGCCGGCCGCATTGTCCCAGGTGACCTGGGTCCCGTCCGCCGACAGGAACGAACCGCCGTTGGAACGCTGCACGACATCCCAGAGGTTGCCGTCACCGGCGCCCTCGTCCGTGGCGTACTGTCCCTGGGTAGCGTGCGTCAGGCGCTGGATCAGTTGGGTGAAGTCGGTCCAGGTCTGGGGCGCCGTCGCGCCGTAGCGGTCGAAGAGGTCGGTGCGATAGAACACGGCCAAGGGGTGACGGTTCTGGGGAAAGGCCCAGACCTTATTCTGGTAGGTCAGCGCCTCCCAGATATCCGGATAGAAGTCGTCCTTTTGGAAGTTCTTGTCGGTCGCCATGAGGTCGTCGAGCGCAATCGTCACCCCCTTCCGGCCGAGGCCGACCGACCACTGGGCATAAATGAAGGAGACGTCCGGCGGCGTGCCGGCGGCGACGTTGGCGGTGAGCTTTTCCAGCACGGCGTTCCCGTTTCCGGCGAAGGTCAGGTCAAAGCCGAGCCCTGGATGCTCCGCCGCAAAGCGTGGCGCGAGCGTGCTGACCGTGAAGGCGGTGCGCGGATCGGCTGACTCCGTCCCCCAGTTCTGCCAGACCTGCAACTGCAGCGCCGCCTTCGTCACCTTCTGGGCCGCCGTGGTCGTGGTCGCCGTTGCCGCCGTAGACGGTGTGGTCTGCACGGTCGTGGCCGCGGTCTGGGATGCCGTTGTTGCCGGTGCTGTTGCCACTGTTGCCGACGTTACCAGCACAGTCGCTGTCGCGTTGGCGGTCGTGCTCACCGCCGAACTGACGGCTACCGCGGCGCCACAACCGGCCAGGGCCAGCGTCGTGAGGGCTGCCATGCTGCCGCCTGCCAGTTTCTGCAGATAGGTACGCCGGGTGAAACGCGAAGCCATCGTAACCTCCAGCTCTACTTCCCACGAGCGCCACATTGCGCCGACTAAAACGTTGTACGTATACTATGGACTACGTTCTGTGCTGTCAAGGAGACCGAGACGGAGGAGGCGTTGCCATGGCACGACCTTACCGTGTGGCGATCGCGGGCTGCCATCGTATGCTGGAACGGCGGATCGCCAACCATAACTGGGCGGCGGCATGTGCTGAGGTACCATCCACCCGTATCGTCACCGTCTATGATCGGGATGCCGGCACGCGCGGCACGTTCCAGGACTGCTGGGGGCGCATGCCGGCCTACGACGACTACCAGCGCATGCTGGACGCCGAGCAACCCGATGTCGTCTGTATCGCCACCCGCCAGACCATGCATGCCGACCAGATCGAAGCGGCCGCTGCCGGCGGTGCGCAGGGCATCCTCTGCGAGAAACCGCTGGCCACATCGATGCAGGAGACGCAGCGCATTCTCGCCGCCTGTGAACGTCATCCGGTGGCCTTTACACTGGCCTTAGATCGTCGCTGGTTCCCCTATCACCGGATGCTCCTGCAACTGCTCCGCGACGGGGCGATCGGTGAGGTGCAGGCGGTCAGCGCTTTCGGCATGAGCAGTCTCCTCTTTCAAGGGTGCCACTGGTTCGATCGGGTGCTGGAACTTGCCGGCGACCCGGAGATTGCCTGGGTGGCGGGATGGGTTGACCCGTTAGCAGGCGAGCCGGCGGAGTCGCGCCGCCGCCTCGACCCACCCGGGAGTTGCCACGTGCAGTTTGCCAACGGCGTGGAAGCCTTCCTCTCTCCCGCCGGCTATGTCCGCGGCTTCGATATGGGTTTGGACGTTGTCGGCAGTCAAGGCCGGCTGGTGGTCCTCGGTGAAGGCGCCGAGACGCGGCTCTGGCGCGTGGGCGACGACGGTCGGACGCCAATCGCCGGCGAGATTCCCGCTGTGGCATCCACGCCGCCCTGGCCGCTGGTCGTGCAGGAGCTCGTCGACGCAATTGAGCAGCGCCGGCCGACGCGCTGCGACCTCGCCTGTGCCCGGCGGGCCACCGAGCTGAGCTTCGCCGTCCACCAATCCAGCCGTGAGGGGGGCCGGCGCGTATCCCCCGCGGAGATCGATCCAACGCTGCGTATCGCGTCATTGCCGTGGGGGAACGAATAGTATCCTGGCGCAACGAGGGAGACGCAAAGGTTCGATGGAATAGTGGTCCGGCTGATCGATATCGCCAAGCGCGCCAATACGTCGATTACTACCGTCTCGATCGTGCTCGGCAATCGTCCGCATACCGTGGCGATTTCCGATGGGACGCGGCAGGCGGTCTTCGCGGCGGCGCGGGAACTTGGCTATGCCCCAGACATGGCCGCGCGGCGCTTACGCGGCAATGGCGGTGGCGCGCGCACCATCGTCCTGGCGGTCGCCCATCCCATCGACGGCCGGCTGTCGCTGATTAGCCGCATCGTCGCCAGCGTCCAGCGGCAGTTGCACGCGCTGCGCGAAGACCTGGCGGGGATTGGCGTGGTCCAATTGATCGTGGAAACCTATGAACTGGGCGAGCTACACCAATTGCGCGGACTGAGCGAGCCGTACTGGTTTAATGGGCTGCTCGTCACCAATACGGCGCCGGAGGATGACGCCTACCTGGAGGCGCTCACGCCCAGCGTGCCGATCGTGCTCTTCCAACGCGCCACTCGTCATAGCTCCGTCAACACCGACAATGCGTTGGTGGGGCGGCTGGCCACACAGCATTTAATCGACCTCGGCCACCGCCGAATCGGCCTCCTCTTCCCGGATGCCGGGTCCCAGGCGCAGGCGTTGCGCATTCGCGGCTTTCGGGAGACGCTGCGCCAGGCCGGTCTAACGGCGGGGCCGGAGGTGGTCGCCTGCGGCACGGATTGGGCGGACGGCGCCTATGTCGCCGCCCAGCAGTTGCTCAGTCCGTCAAGGGGGACGCGACCGACGGCGCTGTTCGCCACCAACGATTTGCTGGCGATTGGCGCGATGCGCGCCATACGCGACCGGGGAGTGCGCGTTCCGGAGGACATGGCCGTCGTCGGCTGCGACGACGCCGAGTTTGCCGCCTATCAAGAGCCGCCGTTGACGACGGTCCACCTGCCGATTGAAGAGATGGCGGCGCGCGCCACAACGATCCTCCTCGATCTGATCCGCCAGCGCGCGACGCCGCCGATTCAGGACGCTTTTCCCGCCCATCTGGTGGTGCGCCGTTCCAGCGGGCCACCGGGGGAACAGAGCGCGGCACCCTGATGCCCTGCCAGAGAAAGGACGAGTGATGGCCATCGACCTCCATTGCCATATCTTTCCGCCGGAGTACCTCCGGCTGGCACGGACGGATGGCGAGCGCATCGGCGCCCGCATCTATCAGCGGGAGGATGGCCGGACCTTTCTCCAGGCGCCCGGCGACTTCAACTATCCCCTGACCGACGACCTCTGGTCCGTGCCGGCGCTCGTCAAGGCGTTGGGGCGGCGTCACCTCTCCGGCGCGGCGCTCTCGGTGGCGCCACCGACTCTCTCCTACTGGGCGGAGGCCGGCCTGGCGGCCGATATCTCCGCCGCCAACAACGACAGCATCGCCGAGGTGGTGCGCGGACAGCCTGACCGTTTTGTCGGCCTCGCCACCGTTCCCCTGCAGGACGTGCCGCGGGCGATTCGGGAGTTAGAGCGCGCGATGAAGCTGCCCGAGATGCGCGGTGTCATGATCGCTTCCCATGTCGGCCCAAAGAATCTCGACCATCCGGACCTCTTCCCGTTCTTGGAAGCCTGTCAGGAATTGGACGCCTGTGTCTTCATCCACCCCTATGAGGTCCTGGGCAGTGAACGCATGCAGGATTACTACATGTGGAACCTGATCGGCATGGTCACGGAAACCTGCGTGGCGATTGAGGCGCTGATCTTCGGCGGCGTCTACGAACGTCTGCCACGCCTCAAGACCTACTTTGCCCACGGTGGCGGCAGCTTCCCCTGGCTGCGTGGCCGCGCGGAGTACGGCTTTCACCACCTGATCACGCCCACCTTCAAGATCACACGCTCTCCCAGCGACTATCTCAACCGCGTGTACGTCGACAACATGGTCTATATCCCGTCGGCGCTGACCTGGCTCGCCGGGCAGTTGGGTAGCGACCATATCGCCGTCGGCAGCGATTACCCCTTCGATATCGGCCCGGAAGACCCCACCGCCATCGTGCGGGACGCGCCGGACTTGACCGACGCGGACCGAGAGAACATCCTGTACCGCACTGCCCGACATCTGCTCGGCGTCCAGTTGCGCCGAAGCCAAGAAATGTCAGGATGACCACGGACGATGCGGTCAAGAACCTGAATGCCGATCATGGCACCCAGCATGGGAACGGTAGAGTACGCTCATGCCCTGCGGCCTTCCTGCGATGAACGCGGATGGACCGCCGGTGAGGAGGATGGAATGGCTGTACTTGACGCCTTTCGCTTGGATGGGAAAGTTGCCATTGTCACGGGTGGCAACATGGGGTTGGGCGAGGCATTCGTCCACGCCCTGGCCGAGGTGGGAGCGAAGGTGGCGATCGCCGCCCGCACCCGCGAGCGCAGCGAGGCCGTGGCGCGCGCGGTCCAGGCAGCCGGCGGAACAGCCGCCGTCTTCGATGTCGACGTCACCCAGCCGGAGGCGGTGGAGCGCATGGTCGCTGCGGTGACGGAGCACCTGGGCCCGGTGGATGTGCTGGTGAACAACGCCGGCCTCTGTTATCACCAGCCGGCCCTCGAAGTCTCCCCGGCGGCGTGGCGCGAAGTCTTCGATGTGAACGTCCACGGCCTGTGGAACTGCGCCCAGAGCGTGGGGCGGCAGATGGTGGAGCGGCAGCTGGGCGTGATCGTCAACATCGGCTCCATCTCCGCCATGATCGTCAACCGCCCCCAGATGCAGCCGGCCTACAACGCCTCCAAAGCGGCTGTGCACCAACTGACGAAGTCGCTGGCCGCCGAATGGGCGCCCTACCACGTGCGGGTTAATGCCATGGCGCCCGGCTATGTCAAGACAGCCATGGCGCCGGTGGATCGGCCGGAGTTCCGCCGCCACTGGATCGAAGACACGCCGATGGTCCGCTACGCCCTCCCGGCGGAACTGGGGCCGACGCTCATCTACCTTGCCTCCGACGCCTCCAGCTTCATGACCGGCTCCGTGCTGGTAATCGACGGCGGGTACACGCTATGGTGAAAACGCTGCTTGGTGCCAGTGGCCCTGACTACCCGCAAGGCGGATTCCCCTCGAAGGACTTCGGTGTGGTGTCAGTCCACGCGATACCGCTCCGCCCGCTGCGGAAGCACCGAGTAATGGTACCCACCAGGCGCTCTGTAGCTTCTGGTCAGCAGCACATTGGCGAAGACGCGGTAGAACTCCGCTTTGGTCATCTGAAACGTGCCGGCGTTCGTTGTGACCCGAAATGAGCCGTCCATCGGGAGCGGTTCAATCTGATCCGCCTTAAAGCAGAGGCACGTGTGGCGATAGATCACAAGCGGCTGGGCGAGGGATGATGAGACCGACGATTGGCCGCCAGGTTTGCGCGCGTCCATTGACGGAAGTCCGTGTCCCGGTCTCCGACATCGTAGATGTGCGCGACGTGCCAGCCGGCGCTGTTGATGGAAGCATCCATGACCCTGGCCACGTCAAACATATGGGTCGGCAATCCATCAATGAAACGGGCGAATGACCCGCCCCGCAGGTCCACCTCGTGGAACAGGGCGTAGTGGACTGCCCAGGAGGGGGCGTTGTCGGTTGCGCGGAAGCTGTCCCCATTGCCGGTGAGGTAGTCACGACCGCGTTCGGTCTCGCCGGCCCGACGAACCAGGAATAGCGCGGATGGTTCATGGCAGTACGCGACCAGTTGGCGGTGGAACTGCTCCATGGCGTCCGGGAGCGGAAGGTTCGGCAGAACGTAGCACCTGGCAACTTTATCCAGCGTACCGTCGAAGGACGCAGGGCTGGGTGTGATCCGCGCGGCGCGGTTGCGCGGCAGCGTGTCCAGGCGGAGCAGGCGGCCAAACCTGGACTGCGTGTGGGATTCCGGCATCGCTCGTCTGGCTCCTCATTAATCCAAACGTTTGCTTGGGCATAATAGCTTATGGTTGGTGTAGCTCCGCAAGCCGTATGATAATATCGAGGCGGTAATGGTCCGGCATAGGCCGTCCCAGAAAGCACGGAACCGGCACAGGGAGGAGACACGTAGGGGAAGCGCCGAGCACCCGGCGCCGGTCGTCACGCGCCTCGCCTTCGCATCGCAAATCGTCGTCGTCGTTTGGCCCTCGCTCATGAATCCTGCGGCGTATCGGGAAGCCTCCCGACGATGATCTCCTCGACGTTGCCGCGTCGTGTGTCAATCACCGCCAGCACCTCGACAGTCTGGCTGCGCACGTGGTAAGCGATGACATACGGGCGAAGGACCAGCTCGCGCGTCCGTCCCACTCGCCCCGGCCTCCCTATACCCGGCTGGTCGACAAGGACATCGGTGGCGGCGAAGAGCCGGTCCTTTACCCGATCAGCGGCGAATGGGTTGTCCAGGGCAATGTGATCGGTGATCGCTATGAGGTCAGCAAGCGCCGGGCCGGAAAACTCGACCCTCATCCAGCTTCTTCGTTGCTGTACCTCTTAGCGCGCACAGCGGCGACGCGCTCCGGACCAGCGTAGCCGATTTCGCCGGCATCGAGCTGGCGTAAGCGCTCCGCGATCAGATCCACCTGCCACGCCTCCGCCTCGACATAGCGACGCAGGGCCTCGAAGGCGTGAAATTGCCGGTTACGGTCGGTCGCCTTCGCCAAGGCATCAAACTGATCGCGCATGCGCTCCGGCACGCGGACGCTCATCGTGATCATCGGCTCAGTCGCGGCCTTCATTGCGGCTCCCCAGCGTGGATATGCATAAGAGAATCAGCCATGTATGGAGTCATTGTACCCCGACTATACTGGATTCCGAGTCATGTTTACCGTTCATTGTCGATTGTGCGCGGCGCGATCCACTGCCGTATGATAGTGCCGAGCCGGCAACGATCAGGCGCAGACCGTCTCCAGAAAGCACAGCATCCGTACAGGGAGGAGACACGTATGGCAATCGCCGAGCACCCAGTGCCGATCGTCACGCGCCGGCGCTTCAACGTGACGGAGTACCACCTGATGGCGGAGGCGGGCATCCTGACGGAGGATGACCGCGTGGAGTTGATCGACGGAGAGATCCTGGAAATGAGCCCGATTGGCGCAGCGCATGGCGAGTGTGTCGATGCCTTGAATGAACTCCTGACCCAGCAGATTCGGGGAACGGCGCGGGCCAGGGTGCAGGGTTCGATCCGGGTGAACGATGCTTCCGAGCCCGAGCCCGATGTCGCCTTGCTTCGCCGCCGCCGTCACCGGCAGGCGCCGCCGACAACCGCCGATGTGTATCTGGTGATCGAGGTGGCGGACTCCTCTCGCGACTATGATCTCGGCACAAAGCTGCCGTTCTACGCCGCCGCCGGCATTGCCGAGGCCTTCCTGGTCGACATCGTCAACGACGTGGTCGAGCGCCACACCGAGCCGCGCGACGGCAAGTATCAACGGGTCGTCATTGCCGGACGTGGCGAAACATTGACGTCTACGGTGTTGCCGGCAGTGACGCTGCCCGTGGATGTCGTCCTTGGTCATGAGCTCCCCGAATGAGCGTTCCGCTCCGGCCATAGGCATGGTGGCTTGCCGGTGCGATAGAGTTCTTCGTCACTCGGCATGAGGCAGTGATCTATACTGGTGCGTGTTGGTATGGTCGAGCCGTAGCGCTGGTCAGGGGGCAATGTCGATGCAAAACGCCCCGGCGGATTCGATAGGGGCAGTGGCGCCCGGTCGGCGGACGCGCTTCAGCGATGTCTGCGGCACGATCGACGAACTGAAGCGCATGCTGCACGAAGAGCCGGAGGCAGGCGCGCTTCACCCCGCGATCCTGGAAAGCCTGATCGATGATGCGCTTTTTATGGAAGCGCGGATGGAAGGACGCCTGCACGAATACGAGCAGTTTCGCACGCAAATCACGGCGATCACGGAGCAATTGCAAAACCTTGGGGCGTCACGCCGGCAGACGGCGATCGCCGTTGCCCCAGCACTGAAGGCGCAATTGGCGAGCGAACGGCCACTGGCCGGCGCCGAGCGGGCGGAGGCGGTTAACCGCGCCGAAGCGATTCGCGCCGTGGCGCAGCACCTGGAAGATACGCTCAGTCGGTATAAGACGCTCACCCTGGAGCTGGCCCGAGCTTATCGGGCGATCCAGGGCAATCGCTCCTGGATGCTGGATGAGGAGGACACGCTGGAGACGCCGATGGCCAGGGAGCCGGCCTGGGCGCGCTGGCTGCCGCCTTCGCCGCACCGCGAGCGCATTGAGCGGTACTTGCGCGCGGGCCGGGCGCACCTCCTGCCGAACGATCCAGCAAGCGGGGAACAGCAGAGCGAGGCGCCGCCGCTGGTACAGTTCGAGGACGGCGGCGTGCTGCCATTGCCGGCAGTCCGCTGGGCGGACGACGTGCGCAATTTCTACCCTGCCGACGCGCCGCCCCATCCCCACGGCCTTCAGCACTGCGGCCGCCGGTAGGGCCACCGGCCAAAAGGCTACTGATAAGGAGCAACCGACATGCAAGCGGATCCCTATCTCTCGTCGCACCCCGGCGCCAAATCGCCGGCAATACTGCGTTCGCGTATGGCCGAGCAACGCTACCTCTTTCTGCCCGGGCTGATCGACCCAGCGGCGATCCGGCAGGTACGGCACGACATTCTGGCAGTCTGCGCGCAGGCCGGCTGGCTGGCGCCAGGCACGATTCCGGACGACGGCATCGCCGCGTCAGGAGTGCGCTACGTCGCCGGCCAGCCGGAGTTTGATGCGGTCTATAAGGAAATCCAGAAGCTGGAATCGTTTCATGCGCTGGCGCACCAGCCGGGCATTCTTGACGTCGTGCGAACGATCGTCCAGGACGACGTGCTGGTCCACCCCCGCAACATCGCGCGGGTGATCTTCCCGGAGAACACGGCCTACACCACGCCGGCCCATCAGGACTTTATCCATATCAAAGGCGCCGCCGAGACCTACACCTGCTGGTTTCCGTTGGGCGACTGTCCGCCGGACCTGGGCGGGCTGACGATCATGGCGGGCTCCCACCCCGAAGGCGTCTTGCCGCACGTGCCGGCGCTGGGCGCGGGGGGCAAAGGCATTGTGACCGAGCCGCTTCCCTATCACTGGGTCGCCGGCCCTTTGCACATCGGCGACGCGCTGTTGTTCCACAGTCACACCGTCCACAAGGGGCTCGACAATGTCACCGCCGATCGCCTGCGGCTGTCCGTTGATTATCGCTACCAGGGAGCGGCGGCCCCCGTCCACGCCAGTTCCTTGCTGCCGCACCACGGGAAACTGACCTGGGAGGACATATACGCCGGCTGGCAGTCGGACCAGTATCAATACTACTGGCGCCGGTTGCCGTTGACCGTCACAGCAGGCTAGGATATGCCGGCGCGGTTCCTCGCCCGCGCCGGGCCAGGGAAAGGATGGCAGGATGACCACCGATGACTATGCCCCGCTTGATCTTGCTCCGCACCGCAATGCCGGCGCCGAGGTCGTGCCGTCGCAGCAGCGACCGGCGCGTGGCCGGCAACTGTTCCACGGTTTGCCCTTCCAGGTCGGGCCGCTGACAGGCGACGGGCCCCTATTCCTCGTCCTCGGCGGCGATGACTTGACGCCCCGCCGCATCCCGGTCGGCCGGCGGGCGCAGCACATCATCTTTGCCCACCGGTTGCTCGATTCCCACCTCATGGAAGGCGGGCCCGTCGGAGAGCAGGTGGCCGAGTACGTCGTGCACTATGCCGACGGGACCGAGGAGCGGCTGGCTGTCCGCGAGCGCCTGGAGATCGGCGTCGTGCCTTCGGAATGGGATCAGTGGCCGCTGCTGGCGGTGGCGGATCAGGCGAATGCGCTCCCCGCCCGCTACGAAGGGCGTTGGGGCCTCGCCGGGCAGCGCCAGACGGAAGCCACAGGCGGCAATGCCCGCGACTACTACCTCTGGCCCTGGGCCAACCCGCGGCCGGAGTGCGCGATCGACGCCATCGAGCTGGCGCCGACCGGGCCGCGCTTCCTCCTCGCCGCCATCACCCTGAGCGGACTCGCGGAAGTGCCGTTCAACCGTGCGGGCAAGCGCGAGGTCCGGATCGTGTTGCCGCAGGCGGGGGACGCCGGCCGTCCGTTTGCTCTGGAGGCGACCGTTGACCGCGGCGTGGCTACCTATCCCTATCCCCTGCCGAGCGATCTGGTCACGGGCTTCGTGCAGGATGGTATGCGCGGCTGGGGCGAGCCCCGGAATAGCGAGAATAGCCCGGTCTACGTCGAGGTAGCGGCCACGCCGTCGGCCACCCTGACGGTCACCTCAGCGGGTGAGGCGTTGGGCAGCGTCTGCTGGGGAGAGTTGGAGCAGCGCGGTACCCTGGAGCCGACCGACCGCCTGCGGGTGGAACTGATCGACCACGGCCGAAACTGGGTGCGCACGACCGTCGTCGACGACGCCACCGGCCAGCCCATCCCCTGCCGCATTTACTTCCGCTCGCCGGAAGGCGTGCCCTACGCGCCGCACGGCCACCACGGCCAGATCAACTCCGGCAACCGCACCTGGCATATCGACGTGGGCGGCGACGTTCGGCTGGGTCAGTTCAGCTATGCCTATATTGACGGTCGTTGTGAGGGCTGGCTGCCACGCGGCGAGGTGATCGTCGACGTGGCCCGCGGCTTCGAATACGAACCGCTGCGCGCCGCCGTGACCATCGCCCCCGGTCAGCAGCAGTTGCAGCTCCGCCTGAAGCGCTGGATCGACATGAACGCCCTTCGCTATTTCAGCGGCGACACCCACGTCCATTTCCTCTCCACCCAGGGCGGCGCTTTCGAGGCACGCGGCGAGGACCTCAACGTGGTCAACCTGCTGCTCTCCCAATGGGGCGGCCTCTTCACGAACACTGAGGAGTTCACCGGCGCGCCGAACGTCTCGCCGGATGGACGTACCATCGTCTACGCCACCCAGGAGAACCGCCAGCACATGCTCGGTCACCTGACGTTGCTCGGCCTGAAAGAGCAGATCATGCCCTGGTGTAGCGATGGCCCCAGCGAGGCGGAGTTGGGCAGTACGTTAGAGACCACGATGTCCGCCTGGGCCGACGCCTGCCACGCCCAGGGGGGGACGGTGATCATCCCGCATCTACCCACGCCCAACGGTGAACCGGCGGCGTTGATCGCCACCGGCCGGGCGGATGGTGTCGAGATGCTCCGCCACGGCATGTACATGCACGAGGAGTACTACCGCTACCTCAACCACGGCTATCGCCTGCCCCTCGTCGGCGGCACCGACAAGATGAGCAGCGAGGTGCCGGTGGGCCTCTACCGCACCTATGTCCAGATCCCCGCGGCGGAGGAGTTCAACTACGAAAGCTGGTGCCGGAATCTACGGCGTGGGCGCACCTTCCTGAGCGGCGGCCCGATCCTGCACTTCCAGGTCGATGGCCACGATGTCGGCGATACCGTGACGCTGCCCGGCAATGGCGGGACCGTGGAGCTGACCGCCTGGGCGGAATCGACGCTGCCGATCCACACCTTGCAGATCATCCAGCAGGGGCGGGTCATCGCCTCCACCGAACAGACCGTTGGTACGCGGCGCCTGGAGCTGCGCGAGCGGGTACACCTGGACCGCCATACCTGGCTGGCGGCGCGTTGCGGCGGGCCGGGTTACCGCAATGCCGTGCCCCACTTTGACGAGTGGCGACGCGGCATCATGGCCCACACGTCACCGATTTATGTCGCCGTGGGCGAACCCTGGGACCTGTTCGATGCCCAGACTGCTACCTACATGTTGACGCTGCTCGACGGCAACATTCGCTATATCCGGCAGCACAGCCCGCAGTATCCCGCGTCGACCATCACGCACGGGCACGGCGAGGCCGACCACATGGCCTTCCTGGAGCGCCCCTTTCAAGAGGCAATCCAGGCGATCCACAAGCGCATGCACGAACGCGGTATCACGCATTGAATTGAAAGGAGTTCCGACCATGCAACTAGCCCTGCACTCCGTCAGTTATGCCGGTGTCTGGCCGGGTCAGACCCGTTTGCCGGTGGAAGCAGTGCTGGACAAGGCGGTCCAGTGCGGCTACCAGGGCGTCATGCTGGTCGCCAAGCGGCCGCACGTGTCGCCGCTGGACATGGATGGGGAGGCGCGGCGCCGGCTGCGCGACGGGATTGAGCAGCGCGGTTTGCGCCTGGCCGCGCTGGCGGGTTACACGGACTTTTGCGCCGGCCACGATCGCCCGGATGTGCCGCTGCGGGAGATGCAGATCCTCTACGTCACCGAACTAGCCAAGCTCACCCGCGACCTGGGTGGGAACCTCGTCCGCATCTTCACCGGTTTCGAGAAGCCCGGGCTGCCCTACGACACCCAATGGGGCTGGTGCGTGGAGGCGATCGGCGAGTGCGCCCGCCGTGCCGCCGACTACGGCGTGACGGTCGGGGTGCAAAACCACCACGACCTGGGCGGCCACTACGAGAGCATGCTGGATTTGCTGCGGACCGTCGATCACCCCAACTGCCGCGCCTGCTTCGATGCCTGGTCGGTGGCGTTGCAGGGGGCGGATCTGGCGACGGCCGCCCGTGCGCTCGCGCCCTACACGGCCTACACCACGGTGGCCGATTACGTTCGCCGGCCCCGCTTCGCCTATCAGCCGGGCGTGGTGAACTACCAGCGGGAGCCGGATCTGGTGCGGGCGGTGCCGATGGGCGAGGGCTTTATCGACTATCGCGCCTTCCTGGACGGCCTGCGCGCCGGCGGCTACCCCGACGACGGCTGGGTGGCCTATGAAATGTGTTCTCCTCTGGCCGGCGGCGGTTCCGAGGAGAATCTGGATCGCTACGCCCGCCGGTTCGTCTCCTGGATGCAGGAGAACAGCTTCCACGCTCCCGCGAACACGAACGGCCTGGAACGCACCGGTGACGCCACAAAGGTGCGCCAGCCCGTGGGAGCCCAGTAGGAAGTGGTGACGCTGCCCGTGGCTGTCGTCCCTGGCCCTGATCGCCCAAGGTCCGCCCGATCGTTCGATCGAAGCGTGGTATCTTGCACCCAGTACAGCTACGAACCAAAGGAGTCGGCAGATGGATCAGGCGGGGCCATCGCTTGCCCATCCGATCAGCACGGACGATGTCGCGTCGTACCAACGGGAGGGCTATTTCCTCTACCACGCCCCGGTGTTCTCGCCGGCGACGCTGGCCCGGTTGACAGCAATCTTCGAGGAGCACGTCGCGGCGCTCAAGAAGGGGAAGCGCAGCGACGAATTGGACGTGCCGCACTTCGCCGATCGACGCTTGCTCGATTTCCTGCTCGCCGACGAAGTGCTCGACCTCGTCCAACCGTTCATCGGTCCCAACATTGGCCTGTGGTCCAGTCACTTCATCGCCAAAGAGCCCCGTGTCGGTCGCGCCACCCCCTGGCACGAAGATTCCTCCTATTGGAACGGTCGCGCCGACACGATGGAGGGCATCATCACCGTCTGGTTGGCCCTGGATCGGGCCACGGAGGAGAATGGCTGCATGCGCGTCATTCCGGGCAGCCATCTGGCCGGCGGCTTCTCCGACTACGAGCAGGTGGATCGAACGACGAACCTGTTCGGCAGCCAGATCAAGCCGGAGCAGATTGATGAAGCCAGGGCGGTGGCCTTCGAGCTGGAGCGGGGAGAGTGTTCCCTCCACGATTCCCGGCTGATCCACGGCGCCAAGCCCAATACGAGTGACACGCGGCGCTGCGGCTACACGATGCGCTACTTCAGCACGAAGATGCACTTCTATCCGGAACGGAACGTGGGGCATCAGCTCTGGCTGGCGCGAGGTACGGACCTCGGCGATAACCGCTACGCGAACTGACCGGCTACCGCTTCCCCTTTATGTAGAGATCGGCCGCCGCCTTCAATGTTCCCAATCCCAGCGTGGCGCAGCGAGCGCGTGAGACGACGACTTCGCGGCCCATCTGGTCGATGAAGGCTTCGTAGTCCAGTTCCTCGACCTCTTGCGGCGTCTTGCCCACCGCCATCTCCGTCAGCATGGATGCGCCGGCCTGACTGATCGTGCAGCCGTGGCCGTCGAAGCTCACCTCGGAGATGCGACCGTCGGCGTCGACGCGCATATACATGGTAACGATATCGCCGCAACCGGGGTTGCCGCCTTCGGCCTTGCTGTCGGCCGGGTCCAGCACCCCCTTGTGGCGGGGGTGCTGGTAGTGATCAAGGATGTCCTCGACGTAGTCTTCACGGTCCATGGTTATCTCTGTACTCTGCATGGTCGGCGGTTAGCGCTCAATCGGAGCGTTGACTAAGGAGCCCCACTCGGTCCAGGAGCCGTCGTAGTTCTTGACGTCTTTGTAACCAAGCAGGTAATGGAGGACGAACCAGGTGTGTGACGACCGCTCGCCGATCCGGCAGTAGGCGATGGTGGCGTCATTGGGGCGGACCCCTTTGCCTTCGTAGAGCGTCTTCAACTCGTCCGCCGATTTGAACGTGCCGTCGGCATTGGCGGCCTGCGACCAGGGGATGCTCTTGGCGCTGGGAACGTGGCCGCCGCGCATCGCGCCTTCCTGCGGATAGTTCGCCATGTGGAGCGCTTCGCCGCTGTATTCAGCGGGAGACCGCACATCCACGATGTTCTTCTTGTTGATGGCCGCCAGCACTTCGTCGCGGAAAGCGCGCACGCTGGAATCGGGGTCTTTGGCCTTATAGGTGGCCGCCGGGTACGCCGTCACTTCCTTGGTGTAGGGCCGGTTCTCCGCTTCCCACTTCTGGCGACCGCCGTCCATGACCTTCAGTTTGCTCTCGGAATGGCCGTAATAGCGGAAAAGCCAGAGGCTGTAGATGGCGAACCAGTTGCTGCGGTCGCCATAGACGACCACTGTCGTGTCGTTGCTAATGCCGCGCTCGCCGCAGAGCTTCTCGAAGCCGGTCTTGTCGACAAAGTCGCGGCGCAAGGGGTGCTGCAGGTCGGTGTACCAGTCGATCTTCACGGCGCCAGGGACGTGCCCGACTTCGTACAACAGCACGTCCTCGTCCGACTCCGCCACGCGAATGGACGTATCGCTCAGATGGTCGGCCACCCATTGGGTCGTGACCAGCATTTCCGGATGTGCATATTCAGCCACTATCGTTCCTCTCCGTCATGCACGGTGCTGTGGCGATCACGCCGGGACCGCCGTCTATTGTTACGTTCCACTGTCAGGCAGTGTACCACCGGCCCATTGTATACATGTTTGATCGAACAAGTCAACATTAGCCGGCGCCGGTTCAGCGCGGCACCGGCGTCCAGCAACGTTGTTCGGACGAAACGGCGGCGGCGTGCAGCACCGCCTGGCAGCGCAGGCCATCTTCCAGGGTCGGCGGGAGGTCGCGCCCGGTCTGGATGGCTTCCAGCAAGCTGCGTAAGATGCGCTCCGTGCCCCGGGCGAGGAAATCGGCATGGCTGACGCCGGCGGGCGCCGTCTCCCCAGGCAGCGTTTCCCAGGAGTGGTCGGGACGGTAGAGACGCGCTTCACCGTTGGCGTAGGCGAGGCCGCCCTTGCTGCCGTCGATCAAGAGTTGACGATGGCCGATTGGGAAGTCGGAATAGACGGCGCCGAGGCGGCTCAGGGACATGGTCCCTTCGGCGCCGCTTTCCAGGCGCAGCAGCAGGTTCACGTCATCGTCGACGGTCGCCGGCTGCGGCCGGCCGCTGGCCCGATCGTACAACGGCGAGCGGCAGGTGCGGAGGCTGGCACAGACCTCGCTGATCGGGCCGAGTAGGAAGTGCACGAGGTCGATGGCGTGGGCGCCGAGATCGCCCAGAATGCCGCTGCCGGTGCGCGCGGGGTCGGTGCGCCAGGTGAAGGCCGGCTGGGGACCGAGCAGTCCGGTATTGAAGTTCTGGGAGTGAACGTGGTACACCTCACCGAAGTGGTTGGCAGCGAGCAGTTCCCGCACCCGCAGGAAGAGCGGATGCCAACGGTTGCTGAAGCCCATCAGCGTTCGCACATTGGCCCGGGTCACGGCGTCGACCATGACGCGCGCTTCATCGAGCGAGGTAGCGAGCGGCTTTTCGCAGAAAATATGCTTGTGGTGGGCTGCCGCCGCCAGCGTGAGCGGGGCGTGGAAACGGTCGGGGGTGTCGATGAGCACGGCCTCGATCTGGGGATGGCGGAGCAGGGCCTCCGGCTCCGTAACGACCGTGGCGATGTCGTAGCGGGCCGCGAAGGCGCGGGCGCGCTCCAGATTGGGGCCGCACACGGCATGCACCTGGAACTCCGGGATGCGCCGCAACCCTTCCAGATGGGCTTCGGCGATGAAGCCATAACCAAAGAGACCAAGACCGATGGGCATGCGAATGTCACTCCTTCCCTATATGCTCATGCAATTGGCAAAATGATGCGCGCAACGATACACCATCCAATAGGGCCGCGACTGTGGACTGTATCCACCGCTACCGAAAACGCCGGATCGCCGCCAGCACGGCGCCGTAGATACCTGCCTGCTTCACCCGTAGCGTTTCGCCCGCCGGCTGGCCGGACACCAGATCGATGCCGCCCTCGTCCGGCACATAGCGCCGTACCGTGGCGCCGCCGCCATCAAGAAGGGCGACAATCGTCGCGCCGGCCGGCGCCTCACTGCCCGTCCGCACCAGCAGGAGATCACCGTCCAGCAAACCTTCGCCGGCCAGGCCATAGCCCACGACTTGGAGGGCCACCACATTCGTTTCGCCGCCCAGCAATTCGCCGTCGGCGGCGACATATGCTTCGTCGCCTTCCACCGGTGTCAGGGGCTGGCCGGCCTGCAAGTGTCCGACGATGCGCACTCGCCGCGGCAACGCTATTTCGCCGGTAGGCAAGGACCGCAGCAGTTCGATCGGCGGCCGACGATTGGGATGGCGGCGGATGAAGCCTTTCTGTTCCAGCGCCAGGATGTGCTTATACACCGTGGGCGAGGAGATGCCCCCCATCGCCTCGCCAATTGCGGTCAAAGCCGGCGCCTGACCGGTTTGCTCCACGGCGCGAGAGATGACGACCAGGATGTCCCGCTGGCGCGGTGTCAGTGGCTCTTCCACAGTATCTCCATACAGGCGGATAGCCGTACAACGCTACCACGCTCAGGCAGCCGTCGCATGTGTGGTTGCCATTCGCTCGTGGCCGAGTGTCCATGCGATAGGCGCGTGCCAGCCGAGTCGGGGTGCTATCATCAGCCGGCGTAGTGAACCGCACGCGGCGGTCGACGTCCGGTGACGAGATTCGTGGTATGCGCTATGAGCCACAGTTGACGAAGGCGCATTGTGACAACGTTGCCGTTACTGTCGAAGGGGCATGCAATGCATATCGATGCTTCACCGCCAGTTTCGGGGCCCCTTGCCGACGTAGTACGACGCCTGGTGGCTGTCCTGTCACCGGAACGCATCTATCTTTTCGGCTCCCAAGCGCGGGGCGATGCGACGGCAGACAGTGACTACGACGTGCTGGTGATTGTCCCCGCGTCGGACCAGCCCAGCTATCGCCGGGCGCAGACCGCCTATCATGCGCTGTGGGACGTTCATCTCCCCCTCGAAGTTGTCGTGTACACGCGGGCCGAGTTTGAGTATCAACTGCCTGCTCGGGCCTCATTGCCGGCCACCGTCGTGCGCGAAGGGACGGTTCTGTATGGCGCGTGAGGATCCGCGTGTTCACCTGACCCGCCAATGGCTGAACAAAGCAATACGCGATCTGCAGGCAGCGCAGCTTGCAGCCGCGCTCACCGATATCGCGATGTTCCATTGCCAACAAGCGATGGAAAAGGCGTTGAAAGGCTACTTGACCTGGAAGGATGAGCCGTTCCGCCGGACGCACCTGCTTTCCGAGCTCCTCCTGCAGTGTCAGGCATTTGACTCCGGTTTTCAGCTCCTACAGACGTCAGCGAAACTGCTTACTCCGTATGCGACCGAATTTCGCTACCCCGGAGTCGATGCAGAACCGACCATAACGGAAGCGGAGCATGCTCACCATCTCGCGCAAGAGGCTTTCGACTTCGTCCTCGCACGGCTGCCCGCGGATGTAACCGCTCAAATGTAGCTCGCGCCGGCGCTGTGTGGTAAGGGGGAACCATATGTCCGTGTTGGTCTTGCTGGTAGGTATGAATCCGCTGCCGAACTGGGTGGTGTTCAAGAGCCTGATCGCACCCGGCGTGCCGAAGCATCTCGTGCCGGACTCCGTGCTCCTTGTTCACTCCAGCAACCCGGCCGACAAAAATTCAGCCGATGTCGCGGAGAATTTGCGAAAGCAGGTTGATGCGAGTGGCGTGACGGCGCGCAAGGTGGCACTGAACGACCCGCGTGATGGTAAAGCGGTGCGCAGCACCGTGCTGGCGGCCGTACGGCGCGAGGCGAAGGACACCGAGGTGCATCTGAACTACACAGGTGGCACGAAAGAGATGGCCGTCAGCGCCTACGCGGCAGTCACGAAGGCGGCGCAGGATCGGCAGATTCGTTCCGCCACTACCTCCTATCTGGACGTCAGCCAGCACCGCCTGCGCTTCGACGATGGTAGCTTCTGGCCGCCCGCGCGGGATTTGCGCAGTTGGGTATCGATCTCCCTACGCGAGCTCCTGGCGTTACATGATCGCGAACTGCTGACGCGCGAGGAGATGACGGGCGCCGCTCCGAAGTGGCAACACTCGGCGAACGCGATCTGGCGCCTCAACTATGAGGCCGGCGGGATAGCGCCGGTCTATCGGAACTGGGTGCATTCTCAGTTTGCGCGAGACGGACAGGCGATATCGATAGCCGACCTCCCGGATCACGGAGGTTTCACCTTACCGGCTGGTGAGCCGCTGAGTTCGCTGGCGACAGCTCTTCGGCAGGACTTGAAAATTTCGGATGCCAGTGATCAAATCACCTGGCAAGATCTGTACACCGCATTTGGTGCGGCGAACAAGCGAGGCCGGAAAGCGGTGCAGGACGATGTCCGGAAGTTTTTCCCGGGTGGTTGGCTGGAATACTGGCTCCGAGGACAATTAGCGACCCGGGTCGCTCGGCACGCCGATTGGCCGCTGCGGCACAGCGTCTATGCGCGCAATGTCGCCGGAGGCACTCCGTGTGAGTTGGATCTCGTGCTGCTGTGCGGCTATCAGTTATTCATCTTCTCTTGCACCACCGACCCAAAGCTCGCCAAACAAAAGGCCTTCGAGGTAATCCACCGTGCCCAGCAGTTCGGGGGAGAAGAGGCGCGCCCGCTCGTTGCCGTCCCTCTTGATGGCGATGGCGTGGCGAAGCTCCAACAGGACGTGGAGAGCGACTTCGGCGGCGCCGGTAATCTCCAGATCTGGGGGCTGGATCAACTGCGCGATCTTGATCGCGCCTGGGCCGAGCTGCTGGATAGGGAACGACTGGCATGACTGCGAATTATTGTCTGACCCTCTTCGATACCGCCGGCATCCAGAACTATATCTTCGGCGCCAACCGGCTGAAGGAAAATATCGGCGCCTCCTTCCTGGTCGGTCAGGCGCTGGACGGCTGGCTGCAGCAGGCGTGCCGGGAAACGCTGGATGGCGACTTTGCCTGGTGGTCGGTAGAAGGCGAGCCGGCGGCGCTCCGTCTACCGGACGAGAGCAGAGTCGCGGCTGAACTGCTCTATGCCGGCGGCGGCAACGCTGCCGTCCTGTTTCGTGACCTGGAGGCCGCGGTGCAGGTCGTGCGCTGCTGGAGCAAGCGCATCCTCCTGGATGCGCCGGGGCAGCGCGTGGCTGTCGCCCACCAGCCCTTTTCGTCGGGGGGCCTGGGCGCCGCCCGGACGAAAGCCCAGCAGCAACTAGCGGTGGTGAAGGCCGGGCTGCCGGCGGGGCAACCAGGGGAGGGCCTCTCGCTGACGCGCATCTGCCGCTCCACGGGGCTGGCCGCGGCCGGCTGGCCCGCGCCGGAGACGGAACGGGAAGTGGAGCGCCGTCCGCCCGGGCCGGAGCGCCGCGCTGCACGGTGTCTGTCGCCGGTTGCCGCTTGCCGCCTGGCCGCCGCCGACGCGGCGAACGCCCACTTGACCGAGACGTTCGGCGCCGTGCTGGGCGAGCGCTTCTCCTTCACTGAAGATATCGCACTGAAGATATCGAGCAGCTCGGCCAGCGGCCGGGCGAACAGCACCTGGCGGTCGTCTACGCCGACGGCAACGGCCTGGGCCGGCGCTTCGATCACATCTGGAAGGGGGCCGACGACCAGGCGGTGGCGATTGGCGTGCGCGCCTTCGCCCGCAGCATCCACCAGGCCTCAACCACGGCGTTGAACGGGGCGCTGACAGCGGTGGCAAACGGCTACGAAGACTTACTGGCGCGCGAACTGCGGCCATGGCAGGACGACGCTGGGCGGCTGATCTTGCCGGTGCGCCCGATCGTCTACGGCGGCGACGATGTCACCGTCGTGTGTCACGGCCGGTTGGGGCTGTGGTTAGCGGCGAAGTACCTCCAGGGCTTTGCCGCCTGTGACGGCGCCGATGGCAAGAAACTCTCCGCCTGCGCCGGGGTTGCCATCGTTCACACGCGGGCCCCCTTTTCCCGCAGCTACGGGCTGGCCGCTGAATTGTGTACCTCGGCCAAGCAGCGGTCGCGGGCCGAATCACGGGCCGACTCGTCGTCGGAAGCGAGCTGGCTGGACGCCCACCTGGCGCTGGAGGGCGCGGGGGAAGCCCTCGACACGGTGCGCCATCGCCGCCTGGTGCCGTTCCCAGATGGCGGCGTCGGCCAGTTGGACTGGCGTCCCTGGCGTCTGTCGCCGGCGCAACGCGACGACCGGGACTGGGACACCGTGGCCGGCTGGCTGCGCGAATTCGCCGATCGGGAGCGCTGGCCGGCATCGGTGCGTCGCAGCCTGCTCGACTCCCTGGCAGCGGGACCGGCGGCGAGCGCCGCGGCCCTCGCCCACCAAGCAGCGCGGGGGCGTAACCTGCCTCCACTGGGGACGGCGGCGGTCACCGATGGCTGGACCAGCCGGTCATCACTGAACTCGGTCGAAGAGCACAGCCGGGCGACGCCCTACTTCGATCCACTGGAACTTGCCGAGTATTTCTGGGAGGCGCCGGAATGACGCTCGAACTGCGCCTCGAACTGCTCTCCGACGCCGCGCCGGGTAGCGGCGCCGGTGGTCCGTTGGTGGACCGCGACGTCGTCGTGGATGAACTCGGCCTGCCGGTGCTCCCCGGCCGCCGGCTCAAAGGGTTACTGCGGGAAGCGTGCCAGGAAGTACAGGAGGCTTTCCAGACCGTCGGGCGCGACCAATGGCTGGCGGAGGCGCTCTGTACGCCGGAGGTGCTGTTCGGGAC
>JBPCLN010000005.1:0-6062 GCA_051003235.1 Chloroflexota bacterium
CCCTGGCGCGCGCCCTGCAGCACCGGCCGGAACTGTTGTTGCTGGATGAACCGGACGCCGGGCTGGACGTGCGGGCGTTAGACCTGCTTCCGCGTATGCTGGCCGGAAGCGATGCCTTCGGGACGCCGGGCGTCGCCACCACCGTCGTATTCGCCACGCACCAGATCGAACGGGCACTGGCGATGGCACAGCGGGTGCTGGTCATGGTCGCCGGGCGGCTGGTCTTCGATGGCCCAACGACGGCGGTGGACACCCAGCGCGTGGCCGCCCTCTATGGAGCGGCCGCCCATGGTCACTGACGGCGTCGCTCAGGTGCTGACGCCCACAACCAGTTCGCCCCCGGCAGCACGCTATTTCCGCCAAGTAGGGGTGATGATTCGCGCGGACACACTGGCGGAACTGCGAACGCGTGAGACACCGGTCGCTATGGTCGTCTTTGCCCTACTGGTGCTCCTGATCTTCAGCTTTGCCTTTGACCTGCGCCCCGGCACCCCGCCCGACGTGCTTAGCGGCGTGCTCTGGTCCGCCATCCTTTTCTCGGGCATGCTCGGCCTGGGTCGCGGATTCGCCACCGAGCGCGAGCGCGGCACGCTCGATGGCCTGTTGCTGGCGCCGGTCGACCGTTCCGCCATTTACCTGGCCCGCCTCGCGGACAATTTGCTGCTCATGTTCATCATGGAGGCCGTGACGCTGCCGGCGACGATATTCTTCTTCAACATACCGGTGTGGCGACCGGCGTTGCTGCTGACGGTCTTCCTGGGCACGCTTGCCTTCGCCATCGTCGGCACCCTCTTCGCCGTCATCGCCGCCAGCAGCCGGGCCCGTGACGTGCTGCTGCCCGTGTTGTTGTTGCCGGTGAGCGTGCCGATCGTGATTGCCTCCGTCGAACAGACGGCGGCCGTGCTGTCGGGTCCAACATTACTCGCGGCGTTCCCGTGGACCCGCCTGACCGTAGGGTACGCGGTACTGTTCTTTATTATGAGTATGCTGCTATTTGAGCATGTCTTGGAGGAGTAGGTGGTGAGGTCCCTCATTGAAAGGAAAATCGCATGGCACAAGTGACATTGCCCCGTCAGGGTAGATCCCTTTCGGCAACGGCAACCTGGATCACGTTGCTCAATGTGGCGACCTTGATCGGCGTGATGGTATCGCTATGGCTTGCGCTGTGGTGGACGCCGAAGGAGGCGGTGGAGGGTGACGTTTTCCGCATTTTCTATATCCATGTGCCGATCGCCTGGAATATGTATGCGGCCTTCTTCGTCGTCTTTGCCGCCAGTATCCTGTACCTCTGGCGCCGGGAGGAAGTGTGGGATCGCGTGGCGCGGGTTAGCGCCGAGATCGGCTTGCTGTTCACGACGCTCGTGCTGATAACGGGGTCAATCTGGGGCCGGCCGGTATGGGGCGTGTGGTGGACCTGGGATGCTCGCCTGACAACGACGCTGGTGCTCTGGTTTATGTACCTGGCCTATCTGCTACAGCGCTCCTACGCGCGCGAAGGTGGCCAGGCGCCGCGCTATGCCGCCGTCCTGGGCATCGTCGCCTTCGCGGATGTCCCGATTGTGCAGTACTCCGTCACGTGGTGGCGGACGCTCCACCCGCAGGCGGACATTATGGCCGCCGGCCACCTGGCGGGTTCAATGCTGGCCGGCATGTTCGTGTCCCTGGCGTCGTTCACCTTGTTGGGCGTGGCGCTCTTTGTGCAACGCTATCGGATTGAGCGCATGCGAGATGAGGCGCGCACCCTGCGGCAGTATTTGGAAGAAGCGGAAGGATAAAACTGTGCAAAATATGGGTTACCTGGTTGCCGCCTACCTCGTCCTCTGGGCCGGCATCTTTGCCTACCTGTTCTGGATGAGCGGCGCTTTGCGTGGCCTCCGCGCCGAACTGAGCGAGCTACGGGCAACGCAGCGAGAGCAGCGGGTCGAGGTGGATGAGGAACAGGCCGTGGCGCCTGCCACGGCGCCACCCGTGGAACTGCGGGGTCGGTGAGGGGGCAGGAGGCGGGAGTGCGAGTGCGGGCCCGGGGGCATCGCCGGTCAGGACCACCCCGACGATGAATCGTCGGGCTAATGTTACGAAGCACCCTAAAGGGCGCTACGAGGTGCCGGCTGAGGGCCGTCTGCGGTGCTGGCATGCGCGATCTTTGTCCGTCGTAGCGCGCTTTAGCGTGCTTCGTAATATTAGCCCGGCCATTCATGGCTGGGCGGCTGCCCGGGCGGGCGGGGGGGCGGCTTGGCCGTGCGCGATCGTGCTGCTCTTCGTCTTCCTATCGTTGCCGGTACCCGCGCTGGCCGACACCGCGACACCGACCGTACCAACGACAATCGCCGGAACGGTGGCGAATCACACGGCGGGTGCGGCGGCGCTGGGCACGGTGACGGTGACGCTGCGCGTGTACCAGAATCAACAGCAACAGAAGACGATGCAGACGGAGACGGATGCGGCGGGACACTATCAGTTCGGCGGCCTGTTGACGGATCCGGCCTTCCAGTACCTGCCGGTCGTGACTTATCAAGGCGTGACCTACTTCGGCGCTGCGGTCCGCCTGGCCGACGCCCAGAGTGACGCCGCCCATGACGATGTCGCCGTGTTCGAGACAACGGCGCAAGACCCGGGGCTGCGCTACGAGAACGCCACCCTGGTACTGGGCAGCGTGGTGCAGTCGACACAGCACCTGAGCTTCCTTGAGTTGTTGACGCTGGATAATCTGTCCGATCGCACGTATGTGCCGGCAACGCCAACCCAGGGTATGGCCACCGGGCTGCTGCGGTTTTCCTTACCGTTCCGCGTCGACGATATCGGTGTGCAGAACGGGCTGGACACCACGCAACTGGTTGAGGTCGACGGCGGCCTGGCCAGTACCTCGCCGGTGGCGCCGGGGATGCACACGATCTCCTTCTCCTTTGCCGTGCCCTATCACGGCGCCGGCTTTACATTCGCCTGGAATGTGATCTATCCGGCGACCGCCGTCCACGTCCTGGAACCGACCGCGGGCCCGCCCTTGAATGCCGGCAGCTTGAGCGCCTCGCCCGACCTCCCCTTGCAAGGGCACACCTTTCATGTCCTGAGCGGCGGCGCGGTTGGAGCGAATACCACGATTAACGTCAGCATCAGCCGCCTGCCGGGGCGGACGCCGCTGCAGGCGGTGCAGGCAGCGCTGCCGAACGGACGCCTGGTGCCGGTGGCGGCACTGACCGCGGCCGTGCTCGCGGCGCTCGTGCCGGTCGTCTACCTGTTCCGACGACGCGGGGCGAGTAAGGGCACACCCGCACCAACGGCAGACAGCTTGCTCGATGAACTGGCGTCCCTGGATGACGCACACGAACGTGGGGAGCTGGACGAGGACACCTATGCGGAGCGGCGGAAGGCGCTGAAGGCGCGGTTGGCGCGGGTGATGGCGCGCCTGCCGGTACAGCAGCAGGCTACAATCACAAAGCCCGGTAAACCGGGCTGAGATTACGCTGCGTATACGTTCAATACCCTAAGATATCTCGGACGCTTCCTTCCGCGCCGTAAGGAGTCACTGCTGAGCCAGGTTGCCTCTCCGCCGGAGCCTGTCGTCGCTGGGTCGCCGCCGGCACGGGCTCTGTCCTGGTACCGGCAGCCGGACGTGCTCTGCCAACTTGTGCTGTTGCTCCTGCCCTGCCTTTTCTTCTGGCCGGCGCTGATTGGGCGAGCGGTGCTGCTGCCGCTCGATAACTTGCTTTTCATGCAGCCCTGGCGCTCGCTCTTGCCCGGTGTCGATCCCGGCTTCACCACGCCCCACAATGCCCTGATCGGCGACATGATCGTGCAGAACCTGGGCTGGAAGCGGTTCCTGGCCGATCAACTGCGCCACGGCCATTTGCCACTCTGGAATCCCGACATGTTAGGCGGGGCGCCGTTCCTGGCGGCGGGGCAGTACCAGGCCCTCTATCCGCTGGGCACGTTCTTCCTGCTCTTGCCGCCGGCCTGGGCCTACGGTCCCTACACCGCCTTCCACCTGGGGCTGGCCGGCGTGTTCACCTTCGGCTTCCTGCGTCTGATCGGGGAGCGGCGGCCCGGTGCGCTAGTCGGCGCCGTCACCTTCGCCTTCTGCGGCAGTCTGGTGACGAGTGTGCTCTGGCCCCAGATGATCGGCGGCATGATCTGGCTGCCGGCGGTGCTGGCATGCGTGGAGCTGGCGCTGCGCGCCGGCCCCATCCGGCTCCTTGCCGTCGTCGGCGGCGCACTGGCGATCGCGCTGCAAATTCTGGCCGGGCATCTGGAGATCAGCTTCTATGTGCTGTTTACTACGGCCGCCTACGCCGCCTGGCGGCTGGCGCCCCTATTCTGGCGGCGCACCTGGCGAGGCGGCGTGACACAGGCCGGGCTGCTGTTGCTGATGGGCGTGCTCGGCATCGGCCTGGCCGACGCGCAGTTGTTGCCGTTTGTGGAGGCAATCAGCCGGAACTTTCGAGACGGGTCGGCGACGCTGGCCGACGTGCGCGGCTGGGCGCTGCCGCTGCGGCAGGTCGTCACCTATGTGGTGCCCGACTTCTTCGGCAACCCGGCGCAGCACCAGTACCTTGACCTGTTTAGCGGCCAGGTAGTGCCGGTGGGGCTAACGGCCGATGGCGCACCAACCTCGCCGCCCCAGACGGCGTTCTGGGGCATTAAGAACTATGTGGAAGCGGCGAGCTACGTCGGCATCTTGCCTTTATTGCTGGCGCCGCTCGGTCTGTTCGGCCGGCGCAACCGCCCTAGCACCTTCTTCGGCGCGGCGATGGTGGTGGCGCTGCTGCTGACCTTCGGGACGCCCCTCTATGGCGTGCTCTTCCGGCTGGTACCGGGCTTTGGTCAGATTCATACCGCCTTCCGCTGGGTCTATGTCAACAGCTTTGCCGTCGCCGTCCTGGCAGCGATGGGCACGAACTGGCTGCTGGAACAGGCGGCGCAGCCCCGCCCGGCGCTCGGCGCCCGACTGTATACCACCCTGGCGCTTGTCGGGAGCGTGGCGGCGGTCCTGGCGGCGGCAGCGGCGTTCGTACTGAAGAACCGCCTGGCGGCGGCGTTGCAGGGGCGGATTGCCGCCGATACCGCCAGGCCGAAACCCTGGTTCCTGGCGGCGCAGTTGCACGACGGTCGGGAATGGTTGTCGCTGGTCTGGGCTCATTGCGCCTGGGCGGCGCTGGTGCTGTTCTTGGGAGCCGTACTCATGACGGTCGTGCTCGCCTTTCGGCAACGTCCGGCGCTCCGGCGAACGCTGGCATACGCCTTGCCTGCGCTGGTTGTGCTCGACCTGTTCGTGGTGAACGGCTCCTTTAACACCATGGCAGATCCGCATCTGCTCACCATGGTTGCCTCACCCGTCCACGGCCGGCCGGCGGCGACGATTCCGCCCAGCATGGCGACGTTGCAGGCGCTGGCCCAGCGCGAACCGCCATTCCGCATTGCCTCGTTCGGTCCGGAGGACGTGCTGCCGCCGAATACGGCCATGCTGTACGGCCTGCAGGACGTACGTGGCTACGACACGATTGTGCTCAAGCGTTACGCCGACTACCTGAACCTGATCGAGGCGCAACTCGCCAACCTCAACCTTTACAGCCAGACCACGAAGACGTTCCAAAATCCGGTAACGTTGCACTCGCCGCTGTTCCGCTTGTTAGGCGTGCGCTTTGTGCTGAGCAGCGGGCAGATTCCCGGTAACGACGTGCAGTTGGTCTCCTCCGGCCCGATCAACGTCTACGCCGTGCCGGCGGCGCTGCCGCGCGCCTTCGTCGTGGGCACGGCACAGGCGATACCGGATGCGACTGCCGCGCTGGCGGCCTTGCAGCAGCCCGGCTTTGATCCGGCCCGGCAGGTGATCCTGGAAGGTGCGGCGTCGCTGGCGCTGACCGGAGGGCCGAGCAGTGGGATGGTGCAAATCACCAACTATGCCGCCGATACCGTCAGCATGGACGTGGCCACCACCGGGCCCGGCTACCTGGTGCTGGCGGACACCTATTTCCCCGGTTGGACCGCCCAGGTGCGCCCGGCCGGTGAGGCGAGCGCGGCGTGGCAATCGACGTCGGTACTGCCCGCCGACGAGGCCTTCCGCGCGA
>JBPCLN010000006.1:0-17071 GCA_051003235.1 Chloroflexota bacterium
CCTGGATGACGGACGGCCTCCATGGCCTGCCAAGTGAGGCCGGACGCTTCAACGCCGGTCAGAAGGCGAACGCCGCCTTCACGGTGGGCAGCCTCCTCGTGTTTGTCGGCACCGGTGTCATCATGACTCTCAATATCTTTGCCCGGATATTGCCGGACTGGTTGGTCGGTAACGCCAGCCTGATCCACGATTCGCTTACCTGGGTCGCCCTTTTTGCCTGGCTCGGCCACATCTTCCTGGCCGGGATCTACCCGCCAACGCGGGAGTCGCTGCGCGGCATGCTCACCGGCTTCGTGCGTAGCGACTGGGCGCGCCATCACCACCCGCGCTGGTGGGCGGAACAGGTGGCGGTCCTGCCGCCTGCTACTGCCGATACCGCAACGCGCGATGCGCCGATCAGCCCTGGACGCTACAATCCTCCTGTTTCTTGAGGAGGACGCTTGGAGCATTATCAGATCGCCATCATTCCGGGCGACGGCATTGGCCAGGATGTCATTGCCGAAGGCATCACCACCCTTGACCTGTTAGGCGAACTCACCAACAGTTTCCGGCTCGAATACCGCTCGTTCCCCTGGAGTTGCCGGTATTACCTCGAGCACGGCCACATGATGCCGGCGGACGGCCTGAAGCAACTGGAAGGCTTCCCGGCGATCTATTTCGGCGCCTGCGGTTTCCCCGCCCTGGTGCCGGACCATATTTCGCTGTGGGGGCTGATCCTGCCGATTCGCAAGTATTTTCAACAGTACGTCAATCTGCGTCCGATCCGTCTCCTGCCCGGCCTGCGTGGTCGACTCTACGACAAGGGGGAGCGCGAGATCAACTTTGTGTGCGTACGGGAGAACACCGAAGGCGAATACGCCGGTGTGGGCGGGCGCGTGCACGTCAATACGCCGGATGAGGTGGCGATCCAGACGATCGTCTTCACCCGCATGGGCGTAAAGCGCATCATCCGGTACGCCTTCGAACTGGCCCAACAGATGGGGCGCAAGCAGGTGACCAGCGTCACGAAATCCAATGCCATGCAATACAACATGGTCTTTTGGGATGACGTCTTTCGGGAGGTGGCGGCCGACTACCCCACTATCCGCACGACGCAGTACCATATCGACGCCATCGCCGCCCGCTTTATCACCAACCCCGAAACGCTGGACATTGTGGTCGCCTCAAATCTCTTCGCTGACATCCTGACCGACCTCGGCGGCGCCTTGCAAGGCTCGATGGGCATTCCCCCCAGCGCCAATATCGACCCGACCCACAAGCATCCATCTATGTTTGAGCCTGTCCACGGCTCTGCCCCCGACATTGCCGGTAAAGGCATCGCCAACCCGATTGCCGCCCATTGGGCGGCGCACATGCTGCTGGACTTCCTTGGCCAGAAAGAAGCAGCCGCACTATTAATGCAAGCGATCGAGGCCACCACCTCGGAAGGGACAGCCCTCACGCCCGATCTGGGTGGCAAGGCGACCACCGGCGAGTCGTCCGACGCTATCCGCGGTCATCTGCGCCGCCTAACGCGGGCCTGACGAACCATGAAGATCACCGCGATCGAGACTTACCCGGTCAATCCCGGCGGACGCAACTTTCTCTTTGTCCGGGTCCTGACCGAGGAGGGCATTGTCGGCATCGGTGAGGCCTACTCCGCCGGCCCCGACGATGCGACGGAACGCGTCATCGCCGACTTCGCAACCTGGCTGGTTGGCGAGGACCCCGGCCGCATTGAGCATTTGTGGGCGCTGATGTACAACGGCAGCCGATTTCCCGGCGGCGTCATCGTCAACGCTGCCATCAGCGGCATCGAGCACGCGCTCTGGGATATCAAAGGCAAGAAGCTGGGCGTCCCGGTGTACGAACTGCTGGGCGGCCCCTGCCGCGACCGCATCCGCGTCTACCAGAATCCAGACGGTTCGACGCCGGAGGAAATGGCGGAGCGCTCGTTGGCGCTGATTGAACGCTACGGCTATACGGCGCTAAAGATCGGCCCCAACCCGCCAGGCTTTCAGGCGATGCCCTGGGGCCGCGTGGTGCGCGAGGCAGCCCGCCGTCTGGAGGCGGTGCGTCGCGCCGTCGGCGACGATATCGACATCGGCATTGATCCCCACGCCACCATCTTCGAACCGAGCAACGCCCTGGCGATGGCCGACGCCTTGCAGCCGTACCGCCCCTTCTTCTTCGAAGAGCCGCTCCGACCGGAAAACATCGATGCCCTGGCTAAGCTTGCCGGTCAGGTCCGCATTCCCATCGCCACCGGCGAGATGCTCTACACGAAATGGCAGTTTCGCGAGCTGCTATTCAAGCAGGCCGCGAACATCATCCAGCCCGACATCTGCTGTGCCGGGGGCATCCTGGAGTGCAAAAAGATCGCCGCCCTGGCGGAGGCCTGTTACGTCACCGTCGCTCCTCATAACCCGCTAGGACCGGTTGCTACAGCAGTCAATGTCCACCTGGCGGCCGCCATTCCCAACTTTCTAATCCTCGAATATCACGCCGACGACCTGCCGCCGCGTCGTGACCTCGTCGACGAGCCGATGGTACTGAAAGACGGTTACCTGCAACTGCCCCGACGACCCGGCCTGGGCATCGAGCTGAATCTGGACGCCTTCCCCCGCTACCCGTTCCGCCGCTGGCATCGCGCATTCCCGCTGCGGGAAGACGGCTCGATGGCGTTCGTGTGAGGTCTCTCCCCTACTCCAGCCGTCGCACGACCGGCCTCAGCACCAGCACCCCCACGGCGAACAGTGCGCTGACTCCACCGCCAATGCCGACCGCGGTCGGCGCGCCCCACTTCTGGGCGATGATCCCGGCCAGCATGCTGCCCATAGGCATCACGCCGAAGGTGGTCAGAGTCAGGACGCTTAGGACGCGGCCGCGCATGGCGTCGGGGGCAAGCGACTGCAGGAAGGTCTGGTTGAGCGAGGAGAACATCATACTGCAGGCACTACCGACCACCAGCAGTGCCACAGATAGGGGCAGCTGACGGCTGAAGGAGAAAGCGACGAGCATGGCGCCAAAGGTAATAGCGGAGCCAAGTTGCAGCAGGCCTCGATGGTGAAAGTCGGAAAGTGATGCCACCGTCAGCGCGCCAACGAGGGCGCCGGCGCCGGTGGCGCTAAGGAGGACTCCCAGGCCTTGCGGTCCCTCGTGCAGCACAGTTTTGGCAAACACCGGCATCATCGACTGATAGGAAAAGGCGAAGAGCGCCGGCACCGCCGCAATCAGCACCAGCGTGCCCAGCACCTCATGCCGGAAGACAAAACTCACGCCCTCGCGGGCGCTCTGCCAGACGGTGGTCTTCTTCAGGGGTGGCGACCAGGGGGGCAATTTCAAGAGCAGGAGAGAAATAATGACGGCCACAAAGCTGAGGCCGTTGACAAAAAAGGCCCACCCCCCGCCAAAACGGGCGACCACCAGACCCGCGAGCGCCGGGCCTAACAGGCGGCTTGTCTGAAACTGGGCGGAGTTGACGGCGATCGCGTTTTGCAGATCGGCCCGCGGCACCAGGTCGGAGACGATGCCCTGCCGAACCGGTGTATTGATCGCATTGACCAGACCGGACAGGAAGGCGATGATCATAATGTCGATCACCGTCACGACGCCAGCCAGGGTCAAACCGGCCAGCACGAAAGCCAGGACCATGGAGCAGGATTGCGTATAGAGCATGAGCGCCCGGCGTTCGATACGGTCGGCCAGCACACCGCCAAGCAGGGAGAGAAACAGCGCGGGGAGGGCCTGGAGAAAGCTGACGGTCCCCAGCAACAGAGCCGACCCGGTGAGTTGGTACACCAGCCAGCTCTGGGCCAGATTCTGCATCCAGGTGCCGATGTTGGAGCAGAGCGCGCCCGTCCAGTACAGACGAAAGTTCGGGTTCCGTCGCAGCGCGCCAAAAGTGTCCAGCCGGCGTTTGGGGGCGGGGGTCGCGGTGGCCGGCGGCACAGGAGATCTACCGCCGGTGACGCTCGCCATGTGCGTTCTCGCTTTCTGAGCGGAGCATAGCACACGCTTACGTCAACGTTAGGCCCGTCCGCAGTTGCCGCAATAGGGGAATGTCGGTATTATCGTGACAGGAACGCGATGGCAAACTATGGCAGGAGGAGGCACTGATGGTAGCCGCGCCGGCACTCACCGTGGGCAAGATCCGCGGCTTACAGCAAATTTCTACGGAACGCGGCATCTTCACGATGACCGCGATGGATCAACGGGGCTCCCTGGCGGAACTCATGGCGCCCGGCAAGGCCGCCGACGTGACGTATGAACAGATGAAATCGATCAAGTTGGAACTGGCGGCCACCTTCGGCCCCCGCTCCAGCGCTGTCCTGCTCGACCCACTGTATGGCGCGGCGGAGGCGATCGCCTATGGCGCTCTGCCGGGCAGTACCGGCATGCTTGTGGCCTGGGAGGAATCGGGCTACACGGCGGACGGCAGCGGCCGCCTCACGCGCATCGAACGCGGCTGGAATGTCGAAAAGATCAAGCTGATGGGTGCATCCGCCGTCAAACTTCTGGTCTATTACCACCCCGACGAAGCGCAGTCGTCCGCCCATCAGCAAGACATCGTCCGCCAGGTCGTTGCCGACTGCCGTACATTCGACCTGCCGGCGGTGGTCGAGGCAGTGTCGTACGGCATCAACGGAATGAAGGCCGGCACTCCGGAATTCGCCGCCCTGAAGCCCGACCTCGTGATTCGCACCGCCCGTGACCTTTGCCCCTTAGGGTTCGACGTTTTCAAGGCGGAATTTCCCGCCGACCTGAATTTTGAACACGACGACGCCAAGATGGCGGACTGGTGCCGCCAGATTGACGCGGCCTGCCCGCAACCCTGGGTCATCCTCAGTGCTGGCGTGGATATTGCGCTCTTCCGCAAGCAGGTGGAGATTGCCTGCCGGAACGGCGCTTCCGGCTTCCTGGCTGGCCGGGCAATCTGGAAGGACGGCGTCCGCATCAGCGATGCACAACAGCGGCAACGCTGGTTGCAAACGGAAGGCGTTGCCAATCTCCAGTCCTGTATCGCCATCGCCGAGCAGCATGCGACTCCCTGGACCACAAAGGTTGGCCGTTCGTTGCCGGAAATGGCCGGCGTCCGGGAAGGATGGCTGGAACGCTACGTCTCGGCGTAGCACATTTCGGCGAAGACGATGGAGCGGCCACCAGTCAACCTGCGCTTTGACGTCGCCACCGGCACCCTCGCCATTGAAACCGGCGGGCCAAGCATCTCCATCGAAGACCTGGGGCCGCTCGCGGTCGTGACGCGCACGGACGATGACGACGAGGAGCGCCTCGCCCTCTTCGTATCGCCGAGCGAGGCGGACGTGCTCTTGAAAATGGTGGTGTACATCCTGGATAAGGTGAAAGTGACGGAGGGGAGCCGCATCGCGCTGGAAGCCGTGAAGCCCCGGCTGGAGAGCCTGCGCGACGGCTAGGGTGATCGCTCCCCTCGACCGCCCCGCCCACTATCGTTGGAACTTTTCCGTCCTCAGCCTGGATATTGCTTTCTATTCCCTTTCCACGACGTTAGTGTCCTTCAGCACAATCCTGCCGGCCTATTTGCATCATCTGACGAATTCCAACCTCGTCATTGGCGGGCTGAGCGCCCTGACCACCGCCGGCTACAGCCTGCCCAATTTGCTCTTCGCGCCGGTAACCCAGCGTGTGCGACGCAAGAAGTTGCTTATTCTCGCCATCACGCCGGGGGAGCGCTTTCCCTACCTCGTCCTGGCGGGGACCGCGGCCTGGCTGTCCCTCGCCCATCCCCAGTTGGCATTGCTCGTGACGTTCGCGGCGCTGCTGGTCTTTACCTGCACGGGTGGCGCCTTGACACCGGCCTGGCTCGACCTCATTGCCCGCGCCATTCCACCGCGCCGCCGTGGGGCCTTCTTCGGGCGCAGTAACGCCATGGCCGCGGTGATGGGCGTGGGGGGCGCCCTCCTGGCCCAACATCTGCTGGCAACGCAACCCTACCCACGCGCCTACGTCCAGCTCTACCTACTGGCCTTCTTCTTCGTGATGATCTCCTATGGCTTTTTTGCCCTGAATCACGAACAGGGACCGTTTGTGCCCAAAGAGCGCAGCCCATTCACGGTATGGCTCAAAAGCTTGCCCGGGCTGGTGCGACAAGACCACAATTTCTCCTGGTACATGCTTTCGGCGCTGGCGAGCTCCCTTGCCTATTCCGCCGCCGCCTTCTTCACGATTGTGGCGATCAAACGGTTACATGCCGGCGACAACGCCGTCGGTTGGTATACGGCGGCGCTATTGGCCGCTTCCACCGTCTTCAATCTGCTCTGGGGCTGGCTTGCCGACCGGCGCGGGCACAAGGTGGTGCTGATTGCCGGAGTGACGAGTCTATTGCTGGCCATGCCTTTGGCGCTTCTCTTGCCCAACCCCCAAACGTATGGGTTGATCTTTGTCCTGCTCGGGGCCTCCAACAGCGCTAATTCGCTTTCCCGCCTGGCCATCATGCTGGAATTCGCCCCCGAGGAACACCGCCCGACCTACGTGGGTCTCGCCAGTGTCGCCAACGCGCCGCTGGCGCTGGTCGGTCCCTTACTCGGCGGCGTGATCGCCGACCGATCGGGCTACGCCCCGGCGTTCGCCATCTACTTTCTGGCCGGGATTGTGACCCTCTGGCTGTTGATTGCCCGCGTCCGGGAGCCCCGTCGGGCGGACCGGTAACGGCTAGAGATCGCGTTCCTGGAAGCTCCAGACGCTCACCGCGAGCACCGCGGTGAGCCAGCAGATCACCCACGCGACGTAAGCGCCCGTTGGCGGCGCGAATACCGCAAAGGGCGCATTGCCTGGATTGGCGGCGGCGGCGCTGCCGGAGGCAATCAAGAGCGCCACCGGCTCCAGATTGTAGAGGGCGCCACGCCACAATCCATCGGTGGGAATGATGAGGCTGGTCACCGTCCCCACATGCGTCACGTTACTGTTCTGTATCGCCTGGCCGATCGCCCCCGCGACGCCGCCCATCCAGACGAGGCCGTACAGCACCACCACGGTGATGCCGACCGTCATCGGTGGCAAGCGCGTACTGCCGAGCAAGGAGAGGGTGAGCAAGACAAGACTCTCGGCGATCAGAAACGCCAGCGCCGCCAGCGGGTGTGGCGGCAAGTAGCCGGTGCCCAGATAGTCCAGCAGCACCTCGCAGCCGAAGAACGCGGCAGCATACACGATGAGAACGACCGCCAGGGCCAGCCACTTGCCGAGGATGACATCGCTGCGACGAATCGGCCGTGGCAGTACCGCCAGGACGATACCTGACTCCACATCGGCGGCGACTGCCGGTGCGGCGAGAAAGGCGGCGCCAACGGCCAGGACGAAGCTGAACATGAACATCACCAGGATCAGCACGGCGCCGGCCGCGGTACGGACCTCTCCCGGCGGGCAGCGATGACCGCCGCAGGGGATGGCGTCCAGATGCGCGAAGCCCCAGCCGGTCAGAGCGATGACCAGGGCGGAAACGATGACCGCCGCCAGGAGCAGGCGGCGGCGCACAATTTCAAGCATGGTCAAGCGGGCGATCGTCAGGACCGGCACCTTCGGCTCCTTTCAAGAGCTGTAGGAAGCGATCCTCCAGCGTTTCGTGACGCGGCTCCACGGCGTAGACGCGCCCGCCCAGGCGCAGCAACTCCACCACCAGGTCCGGCACGGCGTCCTCGTCGATGCCGCGCACCGTAAGCCGGCTCGCTTCGACCTGGACCGCACCGAAACGGGAAAGGTCCGCTAGGATGGCCGGCTCCAGGCCGGTCACGCGAATGCGCACACTGCTTGAGACACCCAGCACCGCCGCCATCGTGCCAAGGGCAATCACCCGCCCCTTGTTGACAATGGCGACGCGATCACAGACTTGTTCCACTTCCGACAGAAGGTGCGAATTGAGGAAGACGGCGGTGCCGCGCGCCTTGAGCCGGCGGATGATCTCCCGCACGTCGTGGCGGCCAACCGGATCAAGCGCCGATGTCGGCTCGTCCAATAGCACGAGCTCGGGCCGGCCCAGGAGGGCGACGGCCAGGCCGAGACGCTGCTGCATGCCCTTCGAGAAGCCGCTCACGCGATCGTCGCCACGCGCGGCGAGGCCAACCAGCGCCAACGCCTCCGTCGCGTCGGCATCCTGTCCTTGTTGGGGGAGACCGGCCAGGCGATAATGAAAGTTGAGCACCTCGCGTGCGGAAAGCCAATCCTGATAGCGAAAAAGCTCCGGCAAGTAGCCGATGCGTCGCCGTACCTCCCGGTCACCGGCACGCGCTCCGAGGACGAAGGCATCGCCGGCCGTTGGTTTGGCCAGGCCCACCAGCAACTTCACGGCCGTCGTTTTGCCGGCGCCGTTCGGTCCCAGAAAGCCAAATACTTCGCCGCGCGGCACCCCCATGCTCAAGCCGGCGAGGGCGACAGTGCGGCCGTATTGCTTGCTCAGACCGTCGGTATAAATGGCGGCGGTGGCGGCAGCGACAGCATTGCTATCGCCGGCCGCCATCGCCGCCTGGTCGGTGGGCGCCGTCATGCTAGGAGACGATACCATTGGCCAGGCTCAGCAATTGATCCTTGGTCAACGAGCCGCCGACTCCGTACACGACATGGTTCTTCTCCCAGATGATGCCACCTACGAGGCCGGTGGAATCACCGACGAGGACGGCATGCGTGCCATCTGTCAGCGTGACGTTCTGCGATACCGCCTTGCTGATTGGGATCGGGATCGGCAAAGTCGAACTCGGGTCGCCGATTCCTTTGATTGCTGCGGCCAGCGAAGGCGAAATGCCGGGTTGGGCGAGGAGATACGACTCCAACTGCGCCACGGTCACGCCGTTACCGGTCGTCGTGACGCTCGGCGCATTCATCTCGGCAATCACGAGGGCCGGGCCCACGCCTTGCGCGGCAGCCATCGCTGCCTGGTTGGGATTGGCGGCGCTTCCAGCGTCGCCCTTGCCCCTGGCGCTCGCCGTCTGGAGCTTGCTCGGGTCGGCATACACTTCGACCAGGGCGGCGCCGGTGCTCACCTGGAGCGTCGCGCCATCGAGGTTCGCCGGCATGGCCGGTAAGGTTTTCCCCTGCGCCGCGGCATTCGCCTGGGCCTTCGCCGCACTGAAGGTGAAGGAACCGGTCGCCGCCGGCATCACCTCATAGGTGGGCGTATTCGGCACCCCAGCCGGTAGGCTCTTCGGCGTCAACAACGGCAGCCCTGTCGCTTTTGCCGCATCGGCGCCGACCGTGAAGTGCTGATTGGCGGCTTCGGCCGGGGCATGGATCGTGCCGTACTTGGAGAGATCGGGCAACGAATGCAAATCCTTCAGGTCGATTGGCACCGCCGTCACCTGCGTCGGTTCAAAGACGGAGAGGAAATTCCCCGCCCATGCTCCCGCCGGCGTCAGGACAATGGCGGCCGCCAGCGAGACGCCGGCAGCGATACCACCCAGGGGCTTGGCCAGGCGCACCTTCCGTTGATTGATCATGTGGGCAAACCTTTCCTGAAGTGAAAATGGACGCGACATCGCATCCTCTGTTATCCGCTGTTGCAGACGCCGCAAGGCGCCCGCCGTGTCCGAGGCAACGACCGGCGCTGCCAGGAGTTTGGCCGTAAACTCGGCGTCCGCGACAATCGCCGCCATCCGCACCCGGCAGCGGTCGCAGTCCGCCACGTGCCGCCGATTGGCGGACGAAACCGCCTGCGGTTCATCGCGCAAGCGGCGAAGGATGCCGTCAGCGACGTGTTGCATGCGTCATCTCCTTTCGCATGGCCGCCTCCGCTCGCCGGAGCGTCGTGCCGACCTGGTCGGCCGGCATCCCCAGCGCAGTGGCAACTTCCGCATAACTCAACCCGCTGTAGCGCAGCACCAACGCTGCCGCTTGCCGTTCCGGTAACCGAGCCAGCACCGTGCGTACCTCGCGGCGCTGCTCCTCTCGTTCCACGGTGCGCAATGGATCGAGCGAAGTCTCGGCGCTCTCTTGCAACCGCGCCGACCCGAACGCCTCGACCGCCTCCCGCCGAAATCGCCGGCGTTTGCCCCGTAGCACGTTCAGGGCAGCGTGGGCGGCGGCGGCGTGGAGCCAGGCAGGCGCATACGGGGCGTCGGCCGGATGATGGCGGTGGAAGGTGTAGAACACTTCCTGCGCCACATCCTCCGCTTCGTGAACGTCAGCCAGGACACGGCCGGCAATGCCCACCACACGCGCGTACTCCGCCACGAATAGGCGCTCGAAAGGGAGCGAGCTATCGACGCGTTGCACGGCGGTCCAGTTCTTTACGGCTGCCACCATCGGCTCATCCATCTACACACTGGCCCTGCTCCGGGTTTCATGGGATAGAGCACCACCAGCGTCGGAAATGTGGCAGCAGACGGGCAGCCGAGGGCGGAGCGGCGGCCGTCGGCGCGGCCCGCTTCCTTAGGTGCCTCTGGCTCGGTACAACTGCAGGGTGAGTTCGACGTGGGCCAGATGCTCACGCGCGTGCCCGTAGTTCGTGACGAGCCAATGGAGGCCGGTATGCGGCGACCGGTCCGGCCGCTCGCGCATGGTTTCCCAAGCTTCCGGGCCGATCTTTGCCGCTAATTCGCCCAAGAGGAGGTCTGCGGCGTCGAGGCGAGCGAGCAGATCGGCCTTACCAGCCGTACCGGCGACGAACTCGGCCGCGCGGTCGCGGCTGCCGGGGGTGGCGGCAACGAGGCGCCACACTTCAGCTTCCGATCCCAGCGTGTGAATGACCAGGACGCTGATCGAATTCGTCTCCGGCGCCGGCGCCCAGGAAAGCGCGCCGTCATCGGCGCCGGCAATGTGCTCGCGCAGCAGTTGGTGCACCGCCCGATACCCCTCGGCGATGGTGTCCACGACATTTGCCATGCAGTCGTGCCCTTCCTTCGTCCATGATCCCTTGCTGCCGGCCTCAGCGCCAAAGTGCCGATCTTGGACCGTCAACACGCGCCAATATACCAAACTACGGGCAAGGAAGACGGGCCGGACCACCGATAATAGGTAAAGACTGCGGTCACATAATTTCTTTACCTCGTTTACTGACCTTTCTTAGCATTCGTGGTCCAGACTATGCGATATGACGACGACAGGCCGAAATGGCCTCCCGGTAGGCGTGCCGGGGCCCGCAGGGAGGAATGGACTGACCATGGAGATATGCCTGGCTTCGCTGCACCCGAAGGTGCTCAGCGGACAGATCGACAGCCTGGCCGGGCTCGGTCGTGCCCTCACCCGTCGTGGTCACGCGGTAACGCTGGTTGCGCCCTTTAATACAGACGGCTTGCTGGATCGCTCCCTCATCTCGCTTGATGCTGGCGCCCACCGCCTGACGGGAGCGGCGCTCAAGATGCTCAAAACCATTCCGCAGGTGATCGCCGCGGCGAACGCCGCCGACGTGCTGCATCTGGCCCTCCCGACTCCGGCGTTCAGTTGGGTCGGCGATGTCGTTCAAGCAGGAACTGCCACGCCGGTGATTATCAGCTACGAGGGCCACCTCGCCCCCGCGCGTCAACTGCTCCGCCCTTCTCGTCTCCTGCGCAGTTGGCGCACCTATCTGCCACTCTGGGGGGTGAATAACGGCATGTTCGGTCGCGTCACTCACTACGGAGCGACCCGCTATGTCGTGAGCAGCGAGTACCAGCGCCAGGAACTGGAGGCGTTGGGAGCGCCGGCGGAACGACTCGATGTCGTAAGCAATGTGGTTGAGCAGGAAAAACTGGTGCGTTGCGCGCCCGAACAGGCGCGCCAGCGCCTTGGCTTGCCGGAAGGTAAGAAACTGATCGGCTATATCGGGCACTTCAACGACGTCAAGGGCGTGGACGTTCTGGCGGCAGCATTCGCGCAGGTGTTACAACGGCAGCCGGATGCGCACCTCGTCCTCGCCTGGAGCGGCCAGGGTAATCCCGAACCGGTGCGCGGACCGCTCGCCGGTCTGGAAGCGCACGTTACCTGGTTGGGCAAGGTTCACGTTGGCACCTTCCTGTGCGCCCTGGATGTCCTGGCCCTTCCGTATCGCTGCACCGCCGGCCAGGGCGCCTACCCGTCCCTGGTGATTGAGGCGCTGCACGCCGGTTGCCCGCTGGTGACGAGCCGGCTGCCGCTACTGGAGGAACTCCTGGGACAAACGGAAACGGCGCTGCTGTGCGAGCCCGAGCAGCCGGCAGCGCTGGCCGCCCAGTTGGAAACCGCTCTGGTCGACGAGCAACGAATGGCGCGCATGCGCGGTACCCAACAGTTTGTTGCGCGCACCCGTTTCGCGCCTGAGGTGCTGGCGATGCACTACGAAGCAATGTATGACGCTATGCTACCGGTAGCAATCCGGGCAGTGGGCGTGCCAGTCGCTGCCTAGTTGAACTTATTGGGAAGGGCGACTGATGCGTCGGCATGACGCCCTCAAGGGAGCTGCCGTCGGGCTATTGCTCGGTGTGCTCCTTGGTACTGTTGAGGTGGCGCGCGTCACCTGGTTTATTCGTGGTGGGACATTTCGGGCCGACCTTTTGGCGGACGCCTGGGTGATCGACGGTGGCCTGCTCGCTGCCGTTGGCTTCCTGCTTGGCGCCATCCGGTCACTCTTCCGTCGTGATACTCGTGCCCGGCGCACCCACTTTTTCCAGCCGTATGTCCAGGTGGCAACCAGCCGGAGCCGGCAGGACCACTCCCGCCGGGCGGTGTTACGGTTGGCGGCGACCGGGCTCGTCGGCGTTGGTGTCCTGGGATTGTCCAAGTGGGTTGACGCAGCCGGCCAGGCTGGAAGCGGCACTGCGGCGAAGCCCCGCCTGGCGTCCGTCGCCGGCGGCGATGCACCCCGCCCAAACGTCTTGTTGATCACCATCGACACCTTACGGGCGGACCAGCTTGGCTGTTACGGCCATCCGTTCGTCAAGACGCCGGCGCTCGACGCCTTTGCCGCCCAGGGCGCCCGCTTCACTATGCACCTGGTGCAGGAGCCCCAGACGAATCCGTCGCATTGCAGTATGTTCACCGGCATGTACCCGTCAAGCAGCGGCGTGCGCATTCATATGGTCGATAAGCTGCCGAACTCGTTGGACACGCTGGCGACGGTGTTCAACAAGGCAGGCTATGCCACGGCCGGCCTCTACAGTTGGATGAGCTTTGACTCCCAGTACAGCAACTTCCAGCGCGGCTTCGACGTCTATCAGGATCTTACCCTCAATAAGCCGGGTCTCCTGTCAAATCCGCTGGTGAAGCAACTAGCTGCCAACTATCGGGTAGCAGAGCAGTACCTCGTGGCGCCAATGGAGTTCAGTACCCTGAGTGGCTTGAACGCCCAGGTCGAAAGTGCCAGTAAAGGGCGGGGCGATCAAACGACCGACGCCGCCATCGCCCAGTTGCAGGCTTTCGGCCAGAAGCCGTTTTTTATGTGGCTCCATTACTTTGATCCGCACTATCCCTACGCGCCGCCCGGTCAGTTCGCCTCACTCTACGACCCGGACTACCGCGGCTCTCTAACGGGCGATATCGCGACCGTGGATGCGATTCTCGCCGGCAAGCTGCAACCGTCCGGCGCCGATCTGCAGCGCCTCGTTTCCCTGTACCAGGGGGAAATTTCCTACCTTGATAGCCAGATTGCCCGCCTTTTCACGTCCATGGACCAACTGGGGCTGACTCAGAATACTGTCGTTGCCGTGACCGGCGACCATGGCGAGAGCTTCGCCGAACATACGCAGTTCGAGGAGGACGGCAATATCTTCCATCCAAAGAGCCTGTACAACGCCGAGGGACGGGTGCCGCTCCTCTTGCGCTATCCGCCTTCCGTCAAGGCGGGCACCGTCGTCAACGTCCCGACCCAGGCGGTGGACCTGTTCCCGACGCTCCTGGATATGGCCGGCGAACCCGTCCCCGGTCAATCGGAAGGCGCCAGTGCGGTCGGCGTGCTTGCTGGATCGGACAACGGTCTGCAACGCCTGGCGTTTGCCAACATGCCCGACTTCGTATTTACTGCCGTGGCATCGCCGCGCTGGAAGCTGATCCAAAACAACGCCAGTGGCCAGCGGCGACTCTACGACCTGGCGGCCGACGTCAACGAGACGCAGGACGTTTTCGCGGCCAACGCCGATGTGGCGACGCAGCTCAGCAGCAAATTGACGGCATGGATGAAGGCGGTAAAGATTTCCTCGTGAGCGTACTACAAGCCGAACAAATCCAAGCCCGAACGGAAGTGCAGCCGCCAGGTGCCGGCATGGGGCGGACCTTGCGCACCGTCGTGCCGCTCATCGCCGCACTGGCCACCGCCTTGCTCTGTATTGGCCTCTACCTATCGTGGCGCATGGAGCGCAACGTCGCCTGGTCACGCACCGTGTTGCCGGTGCTGCCCGTATTGCTGGCGCTTGGCGGCGGCAGTTATGGAGCGCGCTTTGTTCGCTGGCATCTCCTCGTGCGCCGCCTTGCTCCGCAGTTGTTGCTCCGCGACAGCCTTCGCATCTACCTGGCGGGCTTTGCCATGGGGCTCACGCCGGGCCGGGTTGGTGAGTTTCTGAAGTTCTCGCTCTTACGCGATGTCACCGGCGTGGCCGAAGTGGAGAGTTTTACGATCTTTCCGGTGGAACGGGCGACGGAGGCGGCGACCTTTCTCGGTCTGGGGGTCGTGGGCGCCATCCTTGGCCACGTCCAGGTGCAGCGGATTGGCGTCGGTTCTCTGGTCACCATTGCGGTGCTGCCATTCCTGGCGGCGGTCGCCGTCGTCCTGCGCTTGCTGTACCAGCGCCGCAGTGCCGGCGCCACGCGCCCGCCCGGTCGATTCGATGGTGCATTACGGGGACTCTTTACGGTGGCCGGCCTGCGCGCTTTGATCCCGGCATTGTGCTGCGCGGTGGTGGCCCGTTGCTTTGATGCGACGCTCTTCTTCACCGCCGCGCATGCCGTCGGCATCACCCTGTCGTTGGCGGGTGCCGCCATGGCCTGGGGCCTGGCCGGTCTGGTGGGCGGACTGTCGCTCCTGCCGGCCGGCGTGGGTGCAGTCGAAGCGTCCCTGGTCGCCACGGTCATCGGCCTCGGCGGTGATGGGGCAACCGCCCTCGCAGCGGCACTATTAGCCCGCATCATGACGCTGTGGATCTGGATTCCGTCCGGCCTCTGGCTGGCCTTCCGCAGCGCCCTCCCGCCGGAGAGGCAGGCCGAATTACTCGCGGGTGACGAGCAGACGGCGTCCACCGCCTAGCGCTGCTGCCTACAAGAGGATCCGCCATGCCGACCCTGAGTGGGTCGTGGTACACTGCGGTATCCGAAAGGGGCCTGTAGCTCAGCTGGGAGAGCGCTACATTCGCATTGTAGAGGTCAGCGGTTCGAGCCCGCTCAGGTCCACGGCTTGTACCAGAGTAAATGAACCCCACTCCAAGCAGTCGGAGCGGGGTTCTATCGTCTTGTAGCCCAATGTGTAGCCCAATGCGGTTTCAGGCTTGCAGCGCCCGGCCCAGGCGCTCGGCAGCGTCGGTGTCGAGGGCGGCGTCCACGTGCTGGTATAGGTCGGCCGTTACCCGGATAGTGCTGTGGCCCAGCCGCACACTGGCGACCTTCAGCGGTACGCCGCCTTGCAGCATCAGCGTGGCGCTGGCGTGCCGGAGGTCGTGTAGCCGCACCGTCGCCGGCAGTCCGGCCCGTTGCAGGGCCGCCTTGAAGCTCCGAAGCACGTTGCGATGCCCCAGCGGCGTCCCCAGGGCCGTCGCAAACACCAGGTTATGGTTCGCATAGTCCGGTCCCAGCTTCAAGCGGTCGGCCAGTTGCCGCGCGCGTTGTTCCCGTAGCGCGTCGATGGCCGGAGCATCCAGCGTCAGGTTCCGGCGGCTGCGCACCGTCTTCGGCTCGCCATAGGCCGGTACGCCGCCGATCGTGGTCCGCAACAAGGACCGTTGCACGGTCAGCCGTCCCCGGTCGAGGTCGAGGTCCGTCCACTGCAAGCCCAGCAGTTCCCCTTGCCGCAGGCCGCTATAGATAGCCACCAGCCAGAGGGGCGCCAGGGGATCATGCGCCGTGCGGGCCGCTGCCAGCAGTTGCCGCAACTCGGCCGCCGTGGGGATCACCAGCTCGCGGTGCGGTATTGCCGGCGGGTCTACCGCATCGGCCACGTTGCGCGGCAAATAGCCCCAGCGCACGGCGTCTTTCAGGGCGCGGTGCACCACGGCGTGCAAGCGGCGAATGCTTGCCGGGGCCAGCCCCTTGTGCGTACAGGCCGCGTACATGCGTTGGAGGTCGTCAGGACGTAGCCCTATCAAGAGCTTGCGCCCGAGGTCCGGCCCGATGTAGCGCCGGATCAGGTCGGCGTAGCTCCTCCAGGTAGTCGCCCGGACGGTGCCGGCGGCGGCGGCAGACCAACGGGTAAAGAATTCGGCAACGGTCAGGCGGTCGATTGCCTTGTCCGTCAGCGTCCCCTGTTCGGCCTTTTGGCGCAACTCGGCCAGCTTCTTTTGCACCTCGCCGCGCGTCTTGCCATAGAGAACACGACGATCAGCCTTGCCGTCCGGCTTGTAGCCGATCATGATGCGGCCACGCCACAGCCCTTCCCGTACCTGGTCGATACTCCCCTCCCCATTTCCGCGCTTATGAACCTGCCTGGTCCTGTCGCCGTCCACGTTCGTACCTTATCGCTCACGCCCACCGCTGGTACGCCCAGCGGGCCGGTTCCGATGCCGGTAGAGCGGCGTCGGCCGCTCTCGCACGCCTCTACTCGCTTGCCACCAGCCGGCCCAGGGCGTCCACGTCCACGCCGAACCGTTCCGCTATGCGCCGGAGGTCGCCCGCGTCCCGTGGCGCTCGGCACAGCCGGAGCTTCACAGCGGTCAGGTCATCACAGCCCAGGGCGGCTACCAGCGTCGCTGTCGTGACGTGTCCGGCGATGAAGCTGGGATCACCGGCCAGCCGCTCGGCCAGGTGGGCCAGGGAGTCACGCATCACGCCACCTCCCCCAGCAGCGCGCGTACGGGCCAGCATCCCGCCTCTCGCCGTTCGTCCGCTGGCGGTAGGGGTGTCGCGTGCCACGTCAGCCGCAGGCACTCGGCATCTCGCCGGAATCCCAGTACCAGGTCAAGGAAGACGTTCACCTCGGTCACGTGCTCCACCAGGCACGTTCCATCGGCCATCTCCGCTACGATCGTGGTCTGCTGCA
>JBPCLN010000007.1:0-35422 GCA_051003235.1 Chloroflexota bacterium
GTTTCGACCCGACCCGGCTGGCCCAGGGCTCCCGGCCGGCCGCCGTTGTGCAACAGATCCTGGCGTCGCAAGCGACGGAAGCAAGCGGCTTCACGGAGATACGGGCAATTGGCGTGGGTGGCGCCGGCGGCAACGCCATCAACCGGCTGATTGAGGCCAACGTTCAGGGCCTCTCCTTCGCCGTGATTAATACGGACGCCCAGGCGCTGGCGAATTCCACGGCGCAAATGCAGTTGCGTATCGGTGAACGCCTGACGGGGGGCCTTGGTTCCGGCGGCGACCCAGTGCGTGGCCAGGACGCGGCTATGGAGAGCGAACGCGAGATCCGCGCCCTGGTCGAGAAGACCGACATGGTATTCGTTACCGCCGGCATGGGCGGTGGCACGGGTACCGGCGCCTCCCCACTCGTGGCGCGCTGGGCCCGCGAGGCCGGCGCCCTGACCGTCGGTGTCGTCACCCGACCGTTCAGCTTCGAAGGCGCGCGCCGGCGCAGCATGGCCGCCGCCGGTGTGGCTGAGATGCTCGGCAGCGTGGACGCCCTCCTGGTCGTGCCCAACGATCGCCTGCTCGAACTTTCGACGCGCCGCACCCAACTGACGGAAGCCTTCAAGCTGGCGGACGATGTCATGCTGCAAGGCATCCGGGGCATTTCCGACCTGATCACCACCACCGGCCTGGTAAACGTCGATTTCGCCGACGTCAAGGCGGTGCTGGCGGGTGGCGGCCTCGCCCACATGGCGATGGGTACCGGCTACGGCCGCACCAAAGGCGAAGACGCTGCCCGGCGCGCCATCGCCAGCCCATTGCTGGAGACGCCCCTGCGGGGCGCCCGCGCCATATTGTTGAACTGCGTCGGCGGCCCGGACATGGCTCTCTTCGATGTCAATCAGGCCGCCGAACTGATCGCCGCCGAGGCCGATCCCCAGGCGGAGATCATCTTTGGCGCCTTCATTCACCCGAGGCTGGCGGATGAATTGCAAATCACGGTGATTGCGGCAGGATTGCCGGCGCAGGCGTAGGAGGCCCGGCACGGCACCTTTGCGTCTGACCGATTGTCCAATCGCCGGCCTCTGCCCAAGCCTACCTGCTACCCCTCCCTGATCTCCCGGTCGCCTCGGCGGAGCCGCTCCAGCTCCGTCCGCAGCCGCGCCGCCTCCGCTTCGGCCATGGCGCGCGCCTCCTCCGCCTGCCGCTGGGCCTCCTCCGCTCGCCAGCGGGCCGCGATCTCCTCCCGCAGCATCTGCTGAGCGGCCTCATAGCGCAGCGCCAACTGCCCCGTCCGCGTGTCTACCACCCCAATGTGCTCGTCCGTCAGCAGGAAGCGCACCGGAAGCACTCGACTCCCCACACTGCCATCCGCCCCGCGCGGCAACGCCTCCTTGCTGCCGTCCCGCCGCAGCGTCCAGCCCTGGATGCGCGGGACGGGGTACTTCCCATCCGGATCGAACAGGAAGTACTCCTGCACTCCGAGCTTGGCGTAGCGTTCGGGCTTCTCCTGCTGGTCCGGCCCCTCCGAGCTGGGGGAGAGGAACTCTCCCAGCACCTCCGGTGCCTTGCCGACCTCCCAGGGCAGGTACTCGTTCATATTCCACTGCTGCTCGAGCACCCCCAGGGCGATCAGCAGATCGGGCAGGAGCTTATCATCGGCATTGGCGAGGTCCATGCGCAGCCAGCGGTCTTTGGAGACGTAGTGGCCATCGGGATTGAGCAGGTAGCGCAAGGCCAGCCAGCAGTACGCCTGCTCCTCGGAATGGCGATCAGTGGCCAAGGGCTCGTCCTGCTCCTCCCATCCTTCCAGGTGCAACGGGTCGGTCAGCAGCACGCCCAGAGCAGTCTGCGCCATCCCACCCTCCTCTTCAGTTCACACAATCGACCACAGCCGTGGCACGTACAGATCCTGGAACGTGCGGATGGCAAACGTGTCGGTCATACCGGCCAGGTAATCGGTGAGGCGGCGGTCGAGACTCTCGCCTCGCGGATCCTGCTGGTAGAGCGGCGGCAACTGTTCGGGGTGGCGATGAAAGTGCTCGTAGAGCACCGTGAGCATATTCTCGGCGCGGTCATCCTCACCCTTAGCGATGGAATTGGTATAGACGTGGCTGAACATCCACTCGCGCAATTCGTCACTTGCCGCCAACACCGGCTCGCTCATGATGATCTGTTCGGCGTCCAAGGAACTGGCGATGACGTCGCATACCATCGTGTTGATGCGCTGGCCGTGGCGCGCTCCCAGCAGGGCAATCGGTGCAGCCGGGAGCATATCGCTGGCGATGACCTGGGCGCGAATGGCGTCGTCGATATCATGGTTGATGTAGGCAATTGAATCGGCGTACTTGACGATCTGGCCTTCCAGGGTGGTGGCGTTGTAGCCGTAGGAGGCAGTGATGCCTTCCCGCGGCTTGGAGTGGCCGAGGATGCCGTCCTTCACTTCCCAGGTCAGGTTCAGACCATCGCCGTTCTTCTCCAGAAACTCCACGACGCGGAAGCTTTGCACCGTATGGCTGAACCCTTCTGGATTGAGTCGCTGCAAGATCGATTCACCGGCGTGGCCGAACGGCGCGTGCCCCAGGTCATGGGCGAGCACGATCGCTTCCGTAAGATCCTCGTTCAAGCGCAGGGCGCGAGCAATCGTGCGTCCGATCTGCGCCACCTGTAAGGTGTGCGTGAGCCTGGTGACGTAATGATCGCCAACCGGACTCATGAAGACCTGCGTCTTGTGTTTCAGCCGACGGAAGGCGCGGCAATGGATCACCCGATCCCGATCGCGCTGGTATTCCGTTCGCACCAGCGACGGCGCTTCAGTGAGCGTGCGGCCCTTGCTCCGGCTGCTGTGCGCCGCCCGCGGAGAGAGTACCTGCTCTTCGATCTGCTCCAGTTGAGCGCGAATGTCCGGACACTCCGTCATGCAACAGGAGGGCGGCCCGCAGGCCGCCCCCTCTCCTCTCTTACTTATCCCGCTCCACCGTCTCCAGCGCCGCCTGGGCGGCGGCGAGACGGGCGATCGGCACGCGGAAGGGGGAGCAACTCACGTAGTCGAGACCGGCCTGGTTGAAGAAGCGGATCGATTCCGGGTCGCCGCCGTGCTCACCGCAGATGCCGACCTCCAGCTTCGGATTGGCGGCGCGCCCTTCCTTGACAGCCATGGCCACCAGGCGACCGACCCCATCGGCATCGACGACCTGGAAGGGGTTGCGGGGGAGGATACCGTCCTGCACGTACTTCAGCAGGAACTTCCCTTCGGCATCGTCCCGACTATAGCCGAACGTGGTCTGGGTCAGGTCGTTGGTGCCAAAGCTGAAGAAGTCGGCGTACTTGGCGATTTCTCCCGCCGTGAGGGCGGCACGTGGCACCTCGATCATGGTGCCAAACTTGTAGTTGAGGGAAACGCCCTGCTCCTTCGTCACCTGCTCGGCGACGGTCTCCAACTGACCGCGCAGTAACTTCAGTTCGTTGAAGTGCCCGACGAGCGGGATCATGATCTTGGGTTGCACGTCGACGCCCCGCTTCTGGCAGTCGATAGCCGCCTCGATGATGGCCCGCACCTGCATGCGCGTGATCGCCGGGAACATGATGCCCAGACGGTCGCCCCGCAGACCGAGCATCGGATTGGATTCGCGCATACTGGCGACCGCTTGTAGCAGGCGCTCCTTTTCCTTGAGTTCCTCCGGCTTGCCCCCTTTAATGCGCAGCGTGGTGACGTCCACCAGCAATTCTTCGTAGCTGGGCAAGAACTCGTGCAAGGGGGGGTCGATCAGACGCACGACGACCGGCAGGCCATCCATCGCTTCGAAGATGCCGATGAAGTCGCTGCGCTGGAACTCCAATAACTGCTTCAGATTACCGTGGTAGGTGCCGTGGGCGGTTGACTGGGCGACCTGCTGGCGCAGGGTCTGCAGGGCCGTCTGGCGCCTACCACGCTCGGCGCCATCGGCGGACGCCACAGCCTGTTCGGCAGTCGTGAGCGCGTCGTCCAGCCGAGTCGCCTCTTGCGCCGCCAGAATCATGGCCTGCACGATCGGCAGGCGCTCCGTCTCCATGAACATGTGCTCGGTGCGGCAGAGGCCGATGCCCTTCGCGCCGAAGTCGCGCGCCCGCTTGGCGTCGCGGGGGTAGTCGCCATTGGCCCAGACGCCGAGGCGCTTGACGTCGTCGCACCAGGTCAGCAAGGTCCGAAAGTCTTCGCTCAATATCGGCTCCAGCGTCTTAATCGTGCCGGCGATGACTTCGCCGGTGCTGCCGTCGATGGAGATCGGATCGGACTCGTTGACGACCTTGCCGTCGACGGTGGTGAAGCGTTTGTGCTCGACATCGACGTTGAGGTCGCCGGCGCCGGCCACGCAGGGTAAGCCCAACTGGCGGGCGACCACCGCGGCGTGGCTGGTGGCGCCACCGCGTTGGGTGAGGATGCCTTTGGCGACGAGCATGCCGTGGACGTCGTCCGGGCTGGTCTCCTGGCGCACGAGGATGACGCTTTCACCCGCCTTGCCCCGCCGCTCCGCTTCATCGGCGTCAAACACTGCAGCGCCGGTGGCGGCGCCAGGGCAGGCGTTGAGACCAGTGGTCAGGAGGCGACCGGCTTTGCCGGCGGACGCTTTGTCGGCGTCGTCGAACTGCGGCAACAGCAACTGGTTGATCGCCGCCGGCTCGATGCGCTGGATCGCCTCCTTGCGGTTGATCAGACCCTCGTCCACCATGTCGACCGCCGACTTGACCGCCGCCGCCGCCGTACGCTTGGCGGAGCGGGTCTGCAGCATGTAGAGCTTGCCGTGCTCAATGGTGAATTCCAGATCTTGCACGTCGCGGTAATGCCGTTCCATCTGGTCGGCGATCGTCACGAACTGCTGGTAGACCTGGGGAGCATCGCGTTCCAACGTAGAAATCTTGCTCGGCGTACGGATGCCGGCAACGACATCCTCGCCCTGAGCGTTCAAGAGGTATTCGCCGTAGAGCTTCTTCTCGCCGGTGGAGGGGTCGCGCGTAAAGGCGACCCCCGTGCCGGAGTCGCTGCCGGCGTTGCCGAAGACCATGGTCTGCACGTTGACCGCCGTACCGAGGTCATGGGCGATACCCTGGTTATTGCGGTAGTCAATCGCGCGCTTGTTGTTCCAACTGGAAAAGACCGCTTCGATGGACAACCGCAACTGCTCATAGGGATCCGACGGGAACTCCTTGCCCGCCTCCCGACGGACGATTCCCTTATACTCCCCGACCAGTTCTTTCAAGGCAGCCGCCGGCAATTCGGCATCGGTCTGCACGCCGGCCTGCTTGCGCTTCTGCTCAAGCGCATGCTCAAAGTGGTCAATGTCGATCTGGAGTACGACTTTGGAAAACATCTGAATGAAGCGGCGAAAGGAGTCGTAGGCAAAGCGCTCGTCGCCCGTCAGCTTGCCGAAGCCCACCACCGCCTGGTCGTTGAGGCCGAGGTTGAGGACGGTGTCCATCATGCCCGGCATGGAGAACTTCGCGCCGGAGCGGACCGATACCAGGAGGGGGTCGCTCTCACTGCCGAAGGACTTGCCGGTTTGCTGTTCGACGTTCCGTAGGGCCTGGAGCGCTTGCTCCCAGAGGCCATCGGGCAAACGGCGCCCGGCGGCGTAATAGGCATTGCAGGCTTCAGTGGTAATCGTGAACCCTGCCGGCACCGGCAACCCGGCCCGGGTCATCTCCGCGCAGCCGGCGCCTTTGCCCCCCAGAAGGTCACGCATCTGGGCGTTACCTTCTGCAAAGAGATAGACCCACTTGTGCGTCGTTGCTGCGACTCCACCGCGGCGTTCGGCGGTTGATTGAACCATGAAGAATCTGCCCTTCTCATCGCACGCTTGTGTGTGCTGTTCGTCGTGATCCAAAGTATACAGCCGATAACGCGCGAAACAGGACACAAGGCGGCGAAAGCGGTGCGGGCTACTGGGCTGGTGCGCCGTGGGGTGGTGTTGGCGACACCGTCGCCTCCGCCCGCAAGCGCTTTTGGGCAGCCAGGAACTGCTGGCGACGCTGCTCAGTAATTGTCGGTGACAGGCCGGTCTGCTGGCCCCGTTCTTGAGCCAGCACGCGCTCTTCTTCTATCAGAAGCGGCGCAACTTGCTTCAGAATCCGCTGCCGCTGCGGGTTTGGCACCGTGCGCAGATCCTGGGCGACGCGGGACGTTGCCTGGAGCATGCTCGTCGTCAGTCCATCAATCACCGCCGGCGAGGCGTGCAATGCCTCCGCCCGCCGGACCTGTTGCAAACGGTGCGCGGTGAGATTGACTTGATATTCCGCCTGCTGCTCCGGTGTGCGGGCCAGGCGCTGCACCACCTGCTCGTGCGCTTGCTGAATGGGAAAGAGCGGACTTCCCGGTAAAGCGTCGGCGGAGGCGGTCACCAGCCCGAAGCCCGAACCGGCAAGGGCAGTGACGGCCGCCATGGGGATGGCGACACGGCGCAGCCAGCGCAGCGGCGTAGGACCCTGTGCCGCTGCCCGCTTGGCCCGCTCTTCCAGCAGCCGGCTGTGGAAGCGTCGGCGAGCGGCATGGGCGTAGGCAGCATCGGGCGCCGGTGCCAGTGCGCGCAGCGGCGCCAGTAGCCGCAACAGCGACCGCAATTCCTCGGCCTGCGCCGGGTGGGCCGCCAGGCACTGTTCCACCGACTCACCGCGCGCGAGGCGTCCACGACAGTCCTCCACCACCACTTCCAATCGCTCCTCCACCGTCGTCACGCCCCCTTCTTTAGCATCATTTTGCGAAGCTGGGCCAGGGCACGGTGTTGCAACTGGTTGATCGCGCCGGGGCTCTTGCCCATGATCCTCGCCGCTTTGGCGTTGTCATAGTCGAGCACAAACTTCATCGTGATCACTTCCTGCTGTTCCGGAGTGAGATCAGCCAGCGCCGAACGCACGGCGGCCCGCTCGTCCTCCCGCAACGCTTCCTCCTCCGGCGTGGGATCGTCGTCGGCCAGTTCCACCGTTGGGTCGAGCGGCTCCGTGGGGCGGCGATACTGGTGGCGCAGGCGGTCGGCCAGCTTGTAACGGGCGATCTGGTAGAGCCAGGCCAGGAATCCCAACTCGTCACTGGCCCGTAGCCCACCCGCCGATTGCAAGGCGCCGAGGAAGACGTCCTCGGTCACGTCTTCCGCCTCCTGCCGGCTCGGCACCCGGGCCGCGACATACCGGTACACCTGCGGAAAGGCCAGGTTATAGAGGTAGTCCCAGGAGGCGGCATCCAGCCGCCGGGCCCGCGCCACAAGGTCGGCAAATTGGTCAGCGGCCACGGCTCTTTCCGCCGCAGTGGGAATGTGCAGCGTTCTCTCCACCTCAGCCCCCTTATCATAGAGTCGCGGTGAGCCGTCCACATGTACGGGGCACGCAACGGGACAGGCGAATGATGGACCTGGCGCGGAACCAATGACGGACCTCGTGCGTCATATAGCACATGACCGTAGGCCGACAATCTCGCCGCGAATAAACCGCAAGGAATGGGTACCAATGCACTACACAATGCTCACGCGGACGGCGGCCGCTATCGGCCTCGCCGTGATCCTCAGCGCCACCGTCGTTGCCCAACCGGTCAATGCGGCGCTGCCGGCCACGGCCGGTACGCCGCCGGTTTGCGCCTACCTGGGCGTCATCAACGGCACGCGCCGCATCGACCCCTATTTTGCGCCTGGCGCGAAAACGTCGCCCCCAGCGCCGACGCCAGGACCGCTTGGCGCCGGCGCCGTCCTGCTTGGCCTGGCGACGAGCTCGTCGACCACGGCAGCCAAATCCGCGGCCGGGTCAAACTTTTGCCACGCCATACCCCCGCTGGCGCCGGTGCGCAGCGCCGGGTGAGGTCCCCTACGCCAACCGAATGCCGTCCGGCCCTTCCGCCAGGGCCAAGATGGCGCGATTGACGTCCCGGAGGCTGGGATAGAGTTGGCGGTACACGGCGCGAGCGCGGGCGTACTGGGCCACCGCCGCCGGGTTCGGCTCGATTGTCAGAGATGGCCGTTGAACGGCGGCTACGGCGGCAGCAGTATCCGCAAATAGCCCAGCGCCGACGCCTGCCAGCAGCGCCGCCCCGAGGGCGACAGCTTCCGACACCTGGGGGATGGCGAGGGGCAAGCCGGTGCAGTCGGCTTTGATCTGCATCCAGAGCGGCGACCGTGTTGCGCCGCCGATGACGACCAGTTGCTGCACGTCCAGGCCGACGGCGGTGCAGAGTACGTCGACGCTTTCCTTAAGCCAGTAACCCAGGCTCTCCAGGGCGGCGCGGAGGAGATGGCCCCGTCCGTGGCCGTCAACCAGGCCGACGAAGGCGGCGCGCGATCGCAGATCGCGTTCCGGCATCCGACTGCCGCGCAGATGCGGCAGACAGAAAAGGCCTCCCGCCCCGAGCGGCGTCGCCGTGGCGTCAGCGAAGGCCCGAGTGTAGGGTCGCTCGCCATCGTCAACGGCGTAGAGCCGGTCGATCAGCCAGTTAACGAGCCCTCCGGCGCCGTGCTGGCCGCCGACCACGACGAAGTGGTCGGGTACTACATGGCGGTAGGTGGAAAAGCCGGCCTGGAAGAGCGCCGCATTGGGCGTGTAGGCCTCCACCGTGAGCAAGATGCCCTCCGCCGTACCGGCAGAATCGAGTAACACGCCGGGGCGTACGGCGCCGGCAGCCAGGGCGCCGACCAGATGATCGTGGCCGCCGGTGACAACGGGCGTCCCGGCGACCAGCCCGGTCGCGCTCGCTGCTGCCGGCGTCACTGTCCCGACCCGGGTGCCACCGGCGACCACCTCCGGCAGCATGGCGCGGGAGAGACCGGTCGCGTCGAGCAGCGCTTCCGACCAGATAGCCCGTTGCTGATCGAACAGGAGGGTGCGACCGGCGATGGAGTAGTCGGTGACGGCCACGCCGGCCAGCCGCCAGAGCATGTAATCTTCAATCGACAGCCAGCGCCGTACCCGGCCCCAAATGTCCGGTTCGTGCCGGCGCAGCCATTGCATTTTCAGGGCGCCGTACATATGGTGGAGTATCTGACCGGTGATCTGATAGGTTTGCTCCACACCGACCTGCTGTTCCCACCAGGGTAGGAATTCCTCAGCCCGGCGGTCGAACCAGGAGATGGCCGCGTAGCAGGGCTGGTCCGCGCCGTCCAGCGGCACGCCTACTTCGCCCATCGAAGCGACGGCAAGGCCTGCCACGTCGGACGCGGCGTGCCACGCAAGCGCCTGGCGGATGGCGACCACCGCGCCGGACCAGAGCCCGACCGGGTCGAATTCGCTGCGCCCTTCCCCCGGATAATGGATGATGGTCGGCGACTGTCCTACGGCGACGCTGCACCCCGTTGCCGGGTCAAAGAGGAGCGCTTTAATCGCCGTCGTGCCGACATCAAGACCGAGCAGTAGCGTCACAGCACCCCCCGCCGGGCCCCACATCCAGCGTCGGGCATCCTATTCCGGGCCGACGGAGGGATCTCCCGCCACCTCGCCCCGTTCGCGCTGTTCAATCGTCTCGACGACCGGCGGTGGGGGCGGCAACGGTAGCGGCACCTGCAGCAAATCCGCCAGATCAAAGGCATTGACGATGGCGTAGTTGCTGCGATTGTTATTGGTGAGAAGGTGTACCTCGGCGGCGACTTCGGTGATCTGTTCGACGCGCGGCTTCCATTCGGCCAGCTCCGCTTTACTGTATAAGTAGTCGAAGCGGTCGGCGCTGCTCGCCGCGTCGCGCACGTACCACTTCTGACGATTGCGCCGTGGAAGCGCACGATTGCCAGTTGGGGGTCGGTCACAGCCACGATGGGCGGCACGCTCCCGGAGCCGATTTGCGGTTCATCGACCATGACATAACTCAAGCCGTTGTCGCGTAAAATGCCGAAGGTTGCGTCGCGATGGTCGGATTCTAGCCAGCTTCGGTGGCGAAACTCCACCGCCAGTTTATCGGAAGGCAGCAATTCCCGGAGCGTGGAAAGATAACCGGCATTGTCGTCGGCGTAGGTGAACCAGGGCGGGAACTGGAAATGCACTGCGCCAAGCTTGCCCGCCTCGCGCAGCGGCTCGATCATCGTCGAGAAGCGTTCAAATGTCTCGGCGCTGGGCGTGATGGCGCGCTTCTGCTCGTCGCGATGGTGCCACGTCATCTCCCCGTAGGCTTTGACGTTGAAGGTGAACTTTTCCGGCGTTCGCTCCGCCCATAGCCGGAAGTTCCGCTCCGGCTGAAGGGCGTAAAAAGTGGAATCGACCTCCACAATGGGGAAGAACTGGGCGTAGTAGCTGATGCGCTGGCTGCGCATGCGCGCGTTGTTATAGGAGGAGGGATAAAAAGGGACGTGATCGGTCCAGCTACACGCGCCGATCAGGATTTCGGCCATGGCTGCCACCCTGCGCGCCCGCGCAAGCATCGTCGCCGCAAAGGAAGCGGTAGAGACATTTTGCCCGGCCGCCGTGCGCCGTGAGTTCTTCGCACCCGGGCGCGGAGGGCCAGAAGGGCGGCGATCTGACGCATCGTGAAGCCCCGACAGATCAGCCCGGCGACGCCGTCAACGGGCGTCAGGAGATCGATCTCGCTGCCCATGACGCCCCTTCCTGTCGCTATCGCTCCTGCTGCTCCCGCCCTGGCCTTGTTCCCTATAGCTTGCGCCGGTCGTGCTCCAGGCGGCGATCATGCTCCACTTCGCGCTCCAGCTTCTGCACGCGATCGGCGTAATCGGCACAGGTCTGGGCAATCGTGGCCGAATTGGCGTCATCGGCCACGAGCGGCAAGGCACAGAAGGGATCGGTTGCCGCTTGTTCAGCGAGATTCCGACAAAGGACGCCGGCAGGCTTCGACGTATACTCCGTGGGCCGCACCTTGACTTTGGCGCGCGTCGTTCCCAAGCGCTCCCCCAGGACGGTGATCTCGTCGCGGAGCTTGACCCGTACCTGCAGCCCCGTTCCGGTGATGGAACCACTGGGACCGTTCTTGTTGATTTCGTCTACCAGATCCTGCATGCACTTCCAGACCACCTCCGCCGCGTCGATGGTGTCCAGCTGCGCTCGCGTTGGGACGCGATCACCGCCCTGGTCGTTTGTGCCGCCGAGAAACTTACGGAGGAAACCCATGGCTGGCTACTCCCCTTTCCCCTACGCCGACGACTGCTGTCGCTATTCTATGTCCCGGCGCACCAAGACGCAAGGTACGGCGTGAATTATCACAGCGTGACCTCGCGACCGGTCCGGGTCGACTCTTCCAGGGCCGCCATGGCCGCCACGATTTCCCGACCGTAAGCGCCATCGACCGGCACTGCCGAGTCGCGCCGAATCGCGTCGATCAGGTCTTCCAGTTCATTGGCGAAGCCCTGACCGCGCTGACGGTCTGCCGTCACCGCTTCGTAGGCGCCGTTGCGGCCCAGCCACAGACCGGGATTGGGCGGATACGAGGCGACCTTCATCTGGCCGCGACTTCCGATCAGGTCGTGCTGATAGGTCTCAACGCCGTTTTCGTAGGCGACGTGGGCGAGTCCGGCTAGCTTGCCATCGGCAAAACGCAACTGGCCCAGAAAGCTGTCATCCGCCTGCACCCGCTCGCCAAAGACGTCATTGGACACGCGCCCGGATACCGCCACGATGGGCTGGCCGGCGAACCAGCGACAGACATCGATCATGTGGGCGCCGTTCATCTGCAACATACCGCCACCTTTGGCGCGATCCATGCCCCAGGCCGGACGGCCGGCGAGGCCCAACGGCTTGTACCAGTTGACCGTCTGGAAGATCAGGTCGCCGATTTCCCCGGCCTGCAGGTATTGGCGTGCCAGCAGGTTGAATGGGCTGTAGTGCTGGCTGTGGCCAACCATGAGCTTGACGCCGTAGCGGGCGACAGCGGCATTGATCCTGTCACATTCATTTGGTTCCATTGCCAGCGGCTTCTCGATCAGAATGTGCTTGCCGGCTGCGGCCGCGTCGACGGCCGCCTGCTCGTGCAGCCAGTGGGGCAAGGCGATCGTGATGATCTGAATATCGTCCCGCTGGAGGAGTTCGCCATAGTCGCTCACGGCGAGGCAGTCGAAGTTCTTGCCGACTTCAGCCCGGCGCTCAGCGGAACTTTCGGCAACACCGATCAGTTTCGCGCCGGCGGACCGTTGCGCCGCGCGCATATGGCCGGCGCCGGCCCGGCCGTAGCCGACGACGCCGACGCCGATCTCACTCTGCATAATCGTTTGCTTTCTCTGCAACAGTTCGGGTCATACAGCCCGAGCGCCCGCTAGTCTAGCCTGCCGCCAGCGGCAAGACAACGTCCTGCACGTGATCCAGGGTGCCAGGCCGTCGCTCCGCGTCCTGTGAATCCTTCCCGCCATCGAGCCAGCGCCGGGCTGCCGCCAGCACACGGGCGGCGGGGACCAGGGTCATGCAGAGGGGGGGATCGTAGCCCAGTCGACATTCGGCGGTGGTGCGCGAGTCGTAGCACGGGCTGCAGGGCAGTGCGGCCCGGATGATGGTGGAGCGGTCGGTATATGGACGGTACACGCGGGGATCTGTGGGGCCAAAGACAGCGACGACCGGCGTGCCGAGCGCCGCGGCAAGGTGGACCGGCCCGGAATCACCGGCCAGGAGCAAACGGGCGTTGCCCAGGAGTGCGAGCAGCCGGCAGACGTTGGTCTCGCCGGCGGCGATGAGGGGCGGCACATCGAGCTGGGCAGCCAGTTCCCGCACCAACGGTAGCTCACTGGCGGTGCCGGAAAGGACGATCCGTACGCCGTGGCTGGCGGCCAGTGCGTTGGCGACGGTTGCCCAACTGGGCAGCAGATAGCGTTTCGCGGAGCCGTTGTGTGCTCCCGGCGCCAGGACGACATAACCGTGACCGGCAGCGCAGCCAGTGAACGTCGCTAGCCAGGCGGTTTCATCATCCCGGCGGAGCAGTCGCGGCACCGTCTGCTGGGACGGTGCACCGGCCATCGCGGTCAGGTGTTCATTCCATTGCACCTCATGGCCAAAGGGTTGGAGATAGCGGCGACCCGGCACCGGCAGCGTCAGCAAGGCAGGATAGCCTTCCTGGGCGTAGCCGACGCGGTGGCGGGCGCCGCTGGCCCACGCCAGGAGGCAGGCAAACTCGCCGTGCATGCTCATGGCGAGATCGAAGCGCTCGGCGCGCAGGCGGGCTACCAGCCGTAGTAACTCGCCATACTCGGCCGGCTGCAGCCACCAGCGCGGCGAGCGCACGACGTTCGGGTTATAGGCGTAGACGGCGTCCACCGCGGCGCAGCGAGCGGCAATCTCCGCTGCTGCCGGTGTACACAGCACGGCAATGCGCGCCAGGGGCCACCGAGCACGAAGGGCATCGAGCGCGGGCAGCGTCATGACGAGGTCGCCGAGCAAGTCAACCCGGACGACGAGAATGTGGCGAATGGCATCCTGGGCCGGAGGGAGGCTGGGCGGCGCTCGCAAGAGTTGTTGCGTCTTGCCGACAATGTCCGTCAGGCGGTAGATAAACCGCACCACTAGCCAGCGAACCAGGCGTTTTGTGGGTCGTGACAAGGCGCCGCGCGGCACTGCATCCTCTGCTTCGTCGACCAACTGCGTTGCGGGCGCCTCAGGGCGTTCTGCATTGAGTGTACCCGCCGATCTTGATCCGAACGCTTGCTCTGTCGAAGGGAGTGCTGCTGGGAAACGCCGGTGCTATAGTTTGCAGCCTTGGCGAGTCCACCGCAGCGAGGAGAACCGTGCTGGCGGGATTGCGTTTGCGCTGGCGATCACGCCCTTCCCTGGTCGATGAGGTACTCAACCGGGCGCCGGAGGAAGCCGCTGCATCTCCCTTGCCGGGCCAGATTCGAGTCGCTGCCGTCCAGATGGCGCTTCGCCCGGCGGACGATCCGGCTATGTGGGTTGAACAGTGCCAGGCGCTCACCCAGGCGGCGGTGCGGGCCGGCGCTCAGATTGTGGTCTTCCCAGCACTCGCTGCCTGGGGCCTCGTCGGCGCTTTCGGCGACCCACCTCTCGGGACAGCCATCTTTGGAGCAACGGAGCAAAACCTGACCGTGTCCTACCGTTCGGCCTATGCCCGCCTGTATCCGGCCTTGCATCGCGTCCAGCATCGGACATTTTCGCACCTTGCCCATCGTTACCGTCTGACCATCGTCACGGGCGGCCTTCCTGCTCCGCGCCGGACGCAGGCCGTGCTTGTGGCCACCATCTTCACGGAGGCCGGCCGGTTGCGCCTGCACCAGCCGGCATTCGCGGCAGGATCGCTCCCGACCCTCGAGTTGTCTTACATAAAAGCCGGCGACGACTGCCTCCTGACGGCCGTTATCAGCGATAAGGCGAGCAGTGATTGGCTGATCCCGGCCCTGTCGGTCGAGAAAGCCGATGTGCTCGCTGTCATGGCGCCCGGCAATGCCGCCGATTTCGGCGACGGAGCGGCCATGGCCGCCGCGACCGGGCTGTATGTCGTCCGTGCAGCAATGGCGGGAAGTGTCGAGCCGGCGATCCCGCCTGGCCGCAGTGGCATCTACGCACCGCCGGACTATTCTTATACGGGCAGCGGTACCCTGGCGCAGGTCGTTAGTGACGGTGAGGAGGAAGTCGTTGTCGCCACCCTTGATCTCGCGCGGCGGCGCAGCGGGGGCGCATCCGGCGCCGGCGGCGATGGCTAAGCGGGGCCGCGCACTCGCGGCAGTCCGGCGCTTCATGCCCCGATGGCGATCGGGGAGCCAGCAGAGTGGCCCTGCTGATGCCCGCCGGCGTCAAGTAGTGGCGCAAGCGCAGGCGGTGATCGCCAGATTGCGGACGGAAGGACAGCCGCCAGGCTATATTCGGTCCCTGGAGGTATTCATTGCATTGGCGCCGGAGGTGCTTGCGCTCGGTCCGGCGCCGGCGAGTCTCACCATGCGTCTCCTCTACGGCCTCTGTACCTTCGAGGGTGACACGCGCCGGCGCTTTATGCAGACGCTAGGTGAGGAGTTCGCCACACCATCACCGACCCTCCGTGCCGTCCTCCGCAGTTGCCTGGTAGAGATTGACCCCAGCGGCTTGCCCCGCATCCTGGATCCTGGTCAGAAACTCTTTCAGCGACTCCACGCCGAAGGAGCCTTCGCCGACGCGGGTTAGGGCGACATTCGCCGTGCCTGCGCTCGCCACCGCGTCAGAACCGGGGCGAACACGGTTTGCCGTCCGCTATGTACCAGGGTCGACGGTACATAGAGCCACGTACCTCTACCTTGCAATGCGCAAACGTCGTCACCGTCAACTACTGGCGCTGCTATAGGAGCGGACGGCGAAGCGCCAGTAGAGGCGTGTCGCTAGCAGCGCCGCTGCGGCCAGGAGGATGCCAACCGGTAATAGGCGGGCGTCGGCCCGTCCCAGCAACGCCTGGGCCGGGAAGGTGGTAGCGAAGGCCACCGGTACGACGAAGGTCAGCAACGTCCGTATGCCACCGCGAAAGAAGTCGACCGGGTAGCCTGCCGCCTGGGTAACGCTGTAAAACAGTTCATCCAGCGTATCAACCTGCACCAGCCAGAAGGCGCAGGTGACGATCAGGAACCAGATGGCATAGAGCACAATCAAACCGCAGATGCCGAACAGGAGCGCCTCGCTGGCGTTGACCACGCCCCAGCGAACACCAGCCAGGTTTCCGGCATAGACCGTGAGCGCTAGGCCGACGAACACGTTGACCAGTTCCGCCGGCTTGAGTGTACGCAGGCTGACCAGAAACTGGCTGGACACCGGTCGCAACAGCAAGAAATCCATGTCACCGCTGCGGATGGCGGGTCCCAACGCTCGCAGGTTTGGCGCCACCTGCAAGCTGACCAACCCCTCCACGATCCGGTAGACGCCGAGCAAAAGCAGTACCTGCGCCCGTGTCCAGCCGGCGACAGTCGACGTGAAGCGATAGAGCAACAGGAAGGTCAGGACGGCCAGCACGACATTGACCAGACCCACACCGACGCTGAGCAGAAAGTTGACGCGGTACTCTGCTTGCCGGACGAACGCCAGGATGAGGAACCGGCGGTAGAGTCGCCCGTAGGGCAGCATCCGTCAGGCGCCCGAGGCTGCGTAGGCGCGGAGGCCGTAGCGCCAGACGAGACGGTAGCCGGCGTAGAGGATGACGCAGTAGGCAAGAGCCGAGGCGAAGCCACGGGCGGTCGCCGCCGCGGAGAGGCTGCCGGTAAGGATCTCCAGCGGGAAGGAGAGGGTGAAGCGAAAGGGCTGGACCGCCAGGAAGCCGGAGAAGGTTGGCGGGAAGAGCGCAAGCGGCACAAACTGGCCGGCCAGGAAGCCGGCGATGGCCTTCTCGAACAGGATCACACCCTCGACATCCTGCACCCAGAAGGCCAGCGAGCCGATGATAACGTCCAGGAGAAAAGCGATCACCGCCGCCGGGACCAGTGCCAGGAGGAAGAGCAGCCAGGTTTGCGGCGCCGTCGGGAGCCGCAGGTCGGCGTGGAAGAGCACGGCCGCCAGCGCCACCATCGGCAGTAGCAGCGGCAGCTTGATGATCTTCTCGCCCAGGTTGTTACCGATGTCGTGGGCGATGGGCGGCGCCGGCCGCAGCAGCCAGGGCGACAGCGTGCCCAGCCGGATGTGTTGCGCCAGATACTCCGCCAGCCAGACGCCGGCCAGCACATTGACCACGCCGAGCATGACGTAGTAGGTGACGAACTGGCTGCGATCGTAGGGCAACGCTACTCCCTGCGCGCTCACGGTCAGCCAGATCAAGAGCGGGATCAGCGGCACCACGACGGCGTTGAACATGTAGATCAGGAAGGCGCCGCGGTATTCCAGCTTCATCATGACGTTCATCAGCGTCAGCCGGTAGAGCACACGGGCGTTCATCGGCTGCTGTCGACGCCGGCCGGGCTACTGAAGATCTGGCGGATGATCTCCTCCACCGGCACATCCTCGATGCTCAAGTCCGCCAGGCGTCCGGCACGAAGTAGGCGGTCAGCGACCTCCGCCACTTGCTCGCGAGGCACCTCGACGGTGATTTTCCCCGCGTCATCGTCCCTCCGCTGGGTCAGGCCGGCCAGGGCGATCTGCAAGACCCCCGGCGGCACCGGCTCGGTGAACACCGCGCGGAGCAGCTTGTGGGGCGCCACCTGCTCCACCAGCGCAGCGAGGGCGCCATCAAAATGCAGCCGGCCATGGTCGATCAGCAGCACACGCGGGCAGAGCGCCTCAATGTCGTCCATGTAATGGCTGGTCAGCAGGATCGTCGTGCCCTGCTCTTGGTTGAGTTGACGTAAGAAATGGCGCACCCGCTGCTGGGAGACGACATCGAGGCCGATTGTCGGCTCATCCAGGAAGAGCACGTCCGGGCGGTGGATCAATGCCGTCAACAGTTCCATCTTCATGCGTTCGCCCAGGGAGAGCTTGCGCACCTGGATGCCTAACAGTGGACCAACGTCCAGCATCGCCGCCAGCTCGTCCACGGTGCGGCGGAACTGCCGTTCGGGGAGGGCGTACATCTCCTTGTGCAACAGCAGCGTCTCCATGGCCGGAAGATCCCACCAGAGCATGTTCTTCTGGCCCATGACCAGCGAGATGCGGCGCAAAAATGCCGGCTCGCGGCGGGAGGGCGTGTGGCCCAGCACGCCGGCCGTGCCGTCGCTGGGAAAGAGCAGGCCACAGAGCATCTTGAGCGTCGTCGTCTTACCGGCGCCGTTGGCGCCCAGGAAGCCAACCACCTCGCCCGCCTCGATGGCAAAGGAAACGCCGGCCACGGCGACCTTTTCCAGCGTCTGCCGGCGCAGCAAGCTCGTCAGCGAGCCACGCAGGCCGGGCGCTTTCTGGTGATAGTGATAAATCTTCGAGAGATTGACCACTGCAATGGCAGGCACAGCGACACTTTCTTTGGCGTGAGGCGGGGCGTGCTACCGCAAGGGGAGGCTGCCCACTGCGCCTCCACCCCAACCGGCCCACCCCAATCTTCCTATTGTACGCCTGCCATCATCACACTCGCCCGCTACGGCGGCGACGAATTCGGCGGCGCCCTGGTCGATACCCGACTGGACGACGCCTTCACGCTCCTGGAAGAGCTACGCCGACGGGTCGCCGCTCTCGCCTTTGAAGACATCGCCAATTTGCACCTCACCTGTTCGGTCGGTCTGGCCGCATTCCCTGCCAACGGCAGCAGCGACGTGGAGCTGATGCGTGCCGCCGACCAGGCGCTCTACGTCGCCAAATCCAGCGGCCGCAACAAGGTGGCGTTGCCCCTGGCCGACAGCCGCATGATCACCAAGACCAGCCATTACACTCAGACCCACCTGGAGCGACTCGCCCGCCTGGCGAAGAGCCTTCGACGCAACGAGGCCAGCGTCCTCCGCGAGGCCCTGGACGACGTGCTCAAGAAGTACGATGACCAGTTGAAAGGGGCGCCAGCCGCATAGAGGGCGTAGACCAGATCCTGTCCGCCAACTGGCACGGCGTTGAATTGCTCTGCGTAAGCAATGGTGTCAATCTCGACGATCTACCGGAGCAGGTCGCGGTTGCTCGCCTGTTGGAAGAGGCGAACATTCGAGTCTATGCCTGAACGACATCACCGTCTGCCGGCTATTCGGTCGGAGGCCACCAACCAGCCACGATCCAGAAGCGCCGGGAAGCGACCACATACTCGTTATTGAGGTGCAAGACGGGAACTGTGACGCGACCACATGGAGTGATCCCGGCATTCGACCGGCAGTTCGCAACGGCATGGGGCGTCGAGCAGCCACGGCCTTCCAGTAGTCCGGTTTGGACTCATACCGCCCGGTACGGCGCGGTGGCTGCAAGTGGCCAACATCATGTACGGCGACGGCGTCGCCGTGTTTGCCCATCGCCGCACCCTCTCAACGGTCCCGCCCAGATAGTCCTATTGTACCTTTGCGGCCAGTTCGGTCGGTCCGGTCGCGTTCCTCGCCAACACTTTGCCCCATTTCCCGTCTTATCAATTACTTCCATGCGATGGATGCGGGTGAGTCGTGAAGCGAAGGAGCAAGACCATCATGGAACACAGTGCAGGCGGGAAGCAAGGTGCAGTCGGCCTGAGTACGACTCCAACGCAGGGCGAGATACGGGCCGTCGGCATCCTGGATCTGACGAGCGTCTCCGCAGCCGAGGATTTTGACGGCATCACCGCCATTCGAGACGTGGGACTGATCCTCGTCCGCGAGTCGATGGCGGGGCGGCTCGGACGGGTGGCGATGTCCGCTGTGGGCGCTACGGTGACGGTGCCGGATGGCAACAACGTCAAGATCCACACCGGCGTGACGGAATTGAGCGGGCAAGCCCTCAGTGCTCCGGGGCATGAAGACGACGTGCTCGTGCTGGCTGGGCCGGTGATCATCACCGGCGCCGTGGAGCAGGTGACCTACAAGGCGCTGATTATCAACGGCGTCCTGGTCGCGCCCAAGGAAAGCCAGTCGGTGCTGAGCGGCAGCATCTCGCGATTGAACGGCGTTGCCGCCTATTACTCCGGTAGCACGCCGCGCGTGTTTACGGGTAGTGACCACTTCAGCAAAGCTTTCTTCGAATATCTGGACCAGCCCATCACCATGGTCCTGGCCGGTGACTTTACCTTTGAGCCGGATGTCACCGCCGAACTGCTCAAGCAAAAGGTGCTGGAACTGGTCGTCGTCGGGCACCTGAAGGCGCATCGCGATCTCGTGCCGCTCGTGCAAGTGCTCGCGGTCGCGAAGGCGGGGAAGATATCCGCTCTGCCCGATGCCTGAGATCCCTGCTTGCCCGGCGCCCATTCCTGGGCCGGAAGCCGAATTTGCCGCCTGGTACGACAGCCAGCGCATGGCGCTGCACGCCTACCTGCTCGGCAAGACCGGCGACGCGGACACCGCCCTGGACCTCTTCCAGGAAACCTTCTTGCGCGCCTGGCAGCATTTTGCTCTGCTGCAAACCTTCCCACCGGACCGCCGGCGCTACTGGCTGTTCGCGGTCGCCCGCAATGTCACCACCGATCATCACCGGCGTCGGGCCGGTGAGGCCGGCGCGGTCCAGACGCTGGGCGACCGCGCTGCACGGCGGCCGGCGGAGCAGCCGGCGCCCCAGGAACTGCTGGAACGGCGGGAACAGGTATTATCCTTGACAGCGGCAATCAATGACTTGCCCGACGATTGGCGAACGGCGCTCGTGTTGCAGACGTTGGGCGGGCAATCCAGCGCCGAGATTGCTGCCTTGCTTGGCGTACCCGCCGGTACGGTGCGCTACTGGATCGTCCGGGCGCGCAAGGAGCTAGCGGCCACGCTGAAGCTCACACCGGCTGGCTCAACAAAGGGGACGACCCATGCGCACTGAGCCAGGAGACGATGTGGCGACCGGCTTGGCGCCGGCGATTGAGGCAGAACTGGACCTGTTGCTGACAGGCTGGGCCGAGCTGCACGAACTTCCTCCCCGGTATGCCGAAACGATCCGGCTGACGGTGATGCAGACAGATGGAGGCTTTGATGCTGCCTGGTGGCAGGAGCTTTTTGCCCCAGTCGGTCAACTACTTCACCGTGTCAGTGATGATCTGGCGCCGCTGAACGGATTACAGCCGCTTATGACGCCATCACGCACGTATCTGCGCTGGGCTTCCATGCGGCCTTGATGGTGGGAATTACACGAGACCGCGACTGCGGCCCTGTTCTCGCACTCTTGCTCCTCCTGACCGTCACCGCCTGCGCGCCGCCGACCGGCGCTGCCGGTGGCACACAACCACCTCCGCCGCAGTTCCTCTTCAACAAGGACTTCCCCAGCAACAACGGCAGCATGCAAGTCACGCTCGACCGCGAAGTCTATCCGCCGCACTACGTCGGGCTCTGGCACACGCACCCTGGCCCCGGCAGCCTCTGCGTGTTACAAGGCACGCTTACCGTGGAGGTGAGCGGACAGCCCGATGTGCCGCTGCCCGCCGGCGCCTGCTGGGCGGAGCCACCGGGCGTCGCTCACCGCCCGGCTAACCGGACCGATCAGCAAGCGGTGGCGCTTTTTTACCTCATGGCTCCCGCCGGTCGGTCCCGAACCGTCGCGGCGCCGACACCGGCCGCCCGCTAGCCGCGACATGCTTTCGCCTCGGCACGGTGTACATTATGATTGGCTCTGGTCCCTGCCAGACCAGGGATAGAGAGGGAGTCCATGTCTCCAAGCGAGAGCGTAGCAGCGGACCTGCTGCTCAAAGGCGGCCACGTCATTGACCCACGCAACGGTACGAACGCGGTGCGCGATATCGCCATTGCGGACGGAAAAGTGCATCAGGTTACCGCCGATCTGCCGAGCAGCGGGGCGAAACGGGTGCTGGACGTTAGCGGCTATTACGTCACGCCCGGCATTATCGACATGCACTGCCACGTCTTCGCCGGGCATGTCCGCTCCAACCTCTCGGTACCGCCGGCGCTCTCCACCTTTTCCGCCGGGGTGACGACGGTGGTCGATGCCGGCACGTCCGGCTGGCGCGACTTCCCGGAGTTCAAAGAGCGGATCATCGATCGGTCGAAGATCCGCGTCCTCGCCTACGTGAATATCGTCGGCCGTGGCATGGCCGGCGACTGGGAGCACGACACTGGTGAAATGCGCCCGGAACTCGCTGCCGCTGTGGCCGGAGCGTATGCCGACGTGGTGGTCGGCATCAAGACCGCCCATTACTGGGCCAACCGTCCCTTCGACGCCGTGCACCCACCCTGGGCGGCGGTGGAAGGGGCGGTGGCAGCAGGAGAGCTTTGCCGTAAGCCGGTCATGGTGGATTTCTGGCCGGCGCCGGAACGGCCCTACTCCGAGCTGATTCTCAAGAAGCTGCGCCCAGGCGATATCCACACCCACGTCTTCGCCCAGCAGTTCCCGATTCTCGACGACAATGGCATACTCCAGCGCCATATGTGGGAAGCGCGCGAACGCGGCATCATCTTTGACCTCGGCCACGGCGCCGCCAGCTTCTGGTATCGCAACGCCGTGCCGGCGATCCAGCAGGGCTTCCTGCCGGATTCGATCAGCACCGACCTCCACACCGGCAATATCAACGGTCCCGTCTTCGATATGTTGACGACCATGAACAAGTGCCTGGCCATGGGCATCCCACTGGAGGAGGTGATCGCCCGTTCCACCTGGGCGCCGGCGCAGGAGATCGGCCACCCGGAACTCGGCTCGCTCGGCGCCGGCAGCGGGGCCGATATCGCCGTCTTCCGCCTGCAGAAGCATGGCCGCTTCGCCCTCCCCGACTGCGGCAAGGCGACGCTCACCGGTGATCGCCTCCTGCAATGCGTGCTGACTCTGCGCGCCGGCGAGGCGGTGTACAACCCCACCGGCCTGGGGCTGCCGGAATGGCAAGATGCGCCGGACCCCTACTGGTGGGATCCCGCCCGTAAGCAGTCGATGCGCCCGTCGCCGCGGCAGTGATGGTGCGCATCGACAGAACCGATCTCCATATCCTCAACATGCGGGCGCGGATGCCCTTCCGCTACGGCATCGCAACGCTGCTGGCACTCCCCCACCTCCTCGTGCGGGTGGAACTGGAGCTGGACGGCCGACGGCAGGTCGGAATCGCCGCCGATGGCCTTGCGCCGAAATGGTTCACGAAGGATCCGAACACCACCTTTGCCGAAGACGTCGACGACATGCTGCGCGTCAGCGAGGCCGCCTGTGCTTTTGCCAGGAACGCCACGCGGGCAGCAAGCATCTTTGACCTCTGGCAACAGGTCTACCGGGCGCAGGACGGCTGGGCCGCGGCGCAGGGCTTCCCCCCTTTGCTCGCCGGCTTCGGGGTGAGTCTGGTCGAACGGGCGATGCTGGATGCCTTCTGCCGGCTGACGGCTATGCCGTTCGCGGTGGCCTTGCGCACCAATACGTTGGGGATCCGCCTAGGCGAACTGCACGGCGCTCTCGCCAATGCCGTCCCGGCCCAGTTCCTGCCTCCAGCGGCGCGGCGTACTGTACGGGTACGGCATACCGTGGGGTTGAGTGACCCCTTGACCGACGCCGAGATTCCCCCTGAAGACCGCCTCGCCGACGGCCTGCCCCAGTCGCTGGAAACCGCCATCCAGACCTACGGATTAACCCATTTCAAAATCAAACTTTGGGGCAACGCCGACCGCGACCTCCCCCGACTGCAACAGATCGCGGCGGTACTCGCGGCAAACAACCCCGACTATGCCTTCACCCTCGACGGGAACGAACAGTACCACGATGTCGGCGCCTTCCGGCAGTTCTGGCAGACACTAGAGAGCGCTCCGGCCCTGACGACCTTTCTGCCTCGGTTGCTTTTTGTGGAACAGCCACTGCACCGCGATGTTGCCCTGGACCCTGCCATCGGGGCGGCGTTGGTCGCCTGGCATGACCGTCCGTCGATTATCATCGACGAATCGGACAGCGGCCTGGGCAGCGTGCCGGCGGCCCTGGAGCGCGGCTACGCCGGCGCCAGTCACAAGAACTGCAAGGGCATCGTCAAAGGGATCGCCAACGCCTGTCTGCTCGAGCAACGCCGGCGGGACGACCCGGCGGGACGCTACCTATTGAGTGGCGAGGACCTCGCCAACGTCGGCCCGGTGGCGCTGTTGCAAGATCTGGCGCTGATGGCCAACCTGGGCATCGCCCACGTCGAGCGTAACGGCCACCACTACTTCACTGGGCTCAGTATGTACCCGGATGACGTACAGGAGCGCGTCCTCACCGCCCATCCCGACCTCTACCGCCGGCACGAACGCGGCTATGCCACGCTGCGCATTCGGAAGGGAACAGTGCAGACCGGCAGCGTCGTCGACGCGCCATTCGGCCTCGGCTTCGACCTCGATCCCGGACGGTTTACGCCGCGGGAACAGTGGGACGTCCGCTCGCTGGAGGCCGAATAACGGCGAGCGGACAGCCGATAATTCATGACTGGGAAGGAATAGGGCCGCGACTGCGGCGCACCCGCAGCGCCCAGAGGATCAGCGGCGCCTGCAGTGGTAGGCGCAGCCAGGCGATCAGCGCGCGGTTCAGTTCCAGCGGCGGGTGGGGAAAGCCGCTATCCAGCGCCATCTGGATGTTGGCCGGAAAGACGGCCACGAAGAGGGCTACCGTCGCCAGCGCGCCCAGGCCGCGTGTTCGCCGGCTCAGCAGCAACGCCGCACACACCAGTTCGCACGCCCCGCTCACGGCGACGACCGCGGCAGCCTGGGGCCGCAGCGGCGCCGGCACGATGCTCCGGTAGGGTGCGGGCACGGCAAAGTGCAGTACGCCGGAGCCGGCCAGGAGGGCACAGAGTCCCAGCACCGCCAGCGGGAAACGGCGGTGCCCTCGTCGTGCGATAACCGGCACAGTCGGGAGCGACTCCGCACCGGCAACGTGGACAGAAAACGAGGACGGTAGGTCCGGCATGCATCTCCCCTCGCGCCTATCGGCGCATCTGGCGCGATTCTTGCCCCTGTTGCCGTGTACGGAGCAACCGACGGTACCGCTCACCACGGCCTCCCCCCGTAGCATAACGCGGGCAAACCGGGACGCACGTTCCCACCGAGCCCCGAAAGGTAATGAGATGGCCCGATGGACTGCTGCCGACATTCCCGATCTGACGGGACGTCAGGCAGTTGTGACCGGCGCAAACAGCGGCTTAGGATTTCAGACGGCCCTGGCCCTGGCCCAGCACGGCGCGGCATTGGTGCTCGCCTGTCGCGACCAGAATCGTGGCGCACAGGCGCTGCGGCAGCTGCAAACGCTCCTCCCCGCCGCGAAGCTGGAACTCGCCCCCCTGGACCTCGCCGATCTGTCGTCCGTGCGTCAATTTGCCGAGGCGTATGGCGCCAAGCACCGCCGCCTCGATCTGCTCGTGAACAACGCCGGCGTCATGGCCATCCCCCGCCGCCAGACGGCGGATGGCTTCGAAATGCAGTTCGGCATCAATCACCTGGGGCACTTCGCCCTCACGGGCCGGCTGTTGCCGCTGCTCGCTACCGCTCCGGCAGCGCGCGTTGTCACCGTCAGCAGCAATGCCCATCGCAGCGGGCGGATCAACTTCGCCGATCTGCAAAGCGAGCAGCACTACCGCCGCTGGGCGGTGTACAGCCAATCGAAACTGGCGAATCTGTTGTTCACCTTCGAGCTCCAACGCAAGATTGATGCGGCCGGACTGGACCTGCGGAGCGTCGCCGCCCATCCCGGCTTTGCGGCGACGAATCTGGCGACCGCCGGCCCCCGCATGAGCGGGCACCGCCTCCTGGAGCGCTTGTTCCGCGCCGGCACCCGCTTGATAGGCCAATCCGCCGCCAAGGGGGCGCTGCCGACGCTCTACGCCGCCACCGCTGAAGACGTTCCCGGCGGCGCCTACTATGGACCGGACGGCCTTGGTGAGCAGCGCGGCTACCCCAAACGTGTCTCCTCCACGTCGCAGGCGAACGACGAGGAAGTGGCGAAGCGCCTGTGGCAGGTGTCGGAGGACCTGACGGGCGTGCACTACGCCGCAATCGAAAGGGTAGGTCTCCAACCGATTGGCTAGACGAAAGTATAGTGTGTTCTGATCCGTGAGCAGGTTATCGTATCCCGGTCGGCGATGAAGACTCGGGAGGACGAACGATGGCTGAAGCGGAACGCCTGATTGTGGTAGCCGGGGCAACCGGCCAGCAGGGCGGGGCAGTGCTGCGGCGCCTGCAAGGCAAGGGTTGGAAACTGCGCGGAATCACGCGCGATCCGGCGAAGCCAGCGGCCCAGCGTTTGCGCGCCGAGGGTGTGGAGATCGTAGCGGCGAATCTGGATGATCGCCCCTCCCTTGATCGAGCGCTTGCCGGCGCCTACGGCCTCTACAGTGTCCAGACCTTTCGGGAGGAAGGGACCACGGGAGAAGAACGGCAGGGGAAGACGCTGGCCGACGCAGCCGCGGCGGCAGGCATCCAGCACGTTGTCTACGCCTCCGTCGGCGGCGCCGACAAGGGGACCGGCATCCCCCACTTCGAAAGTAAATGGCAGATCGAGGAACACTCCCGTTCCCTGGGCCTGCCTCTCACGGTATTGCGGCCCGTCTTTTTCATGGAGAACTTACTCTCCTTTTCCGGGCCCCGCGATGGCGTGCTCGCCATGGCGCTCTCCGCTGATCGACCGCTGCCCATGATCGCGGTGGACGATATCGGCGGCATCGCCGCCCTGGCCTTCGAACAGCGGCAGCAGTTCCTGCATCAGGCGCTGGAGATCGCCGGAGACGAAATGACCCTGCCCCAGGTGGCGGCGGTCTGGACGCAGGTCAGCGGCAAGCCGGTGCGGTTCCAGGAGCTACCGCTGGACGTCGTGCGCGCCCAGAGTGCCGAGATGGCGACAATGTTCGATTGGTTCAATCGCGTCGGCTACCAGCCGGACATTCCGGCGCTGCGCGCCCTCTACCCGCCGCTCCAGCGCTTCGCGCCCTGGCTGCAGGCCCACGCGGGGACCGCAGCGGCTCCGGCGCAAACAACCGGGCAGTAGATCGCCAGAGGGCCAATACGGTTTGGATAAACCCGCCCGCCAATCGGATTCGTCCTTTGACCACATTCCTCCGGAGCGCTCCGTCAATCTGGTGACGGCTCCAACCCAGCCGATGTGACGGCACACGCCGCCATAGCGTTATGCATCGCCGGTTGTCCTCGCCGGCCGGTAGATGAGGATCAGACAGTCGCCGGCTTTTCTCGTCTCCGTCAAGCGTAGGGTGGTCGCCTTGGCTGCCTCCACGAACAGCCGCTTGCCGCCCCCAAGTACGATCGGGAACACCATCAACCGGTACTCGTCGATCAGACCATGCTCCATCAGCGTCCGTACCAGTCGACCACTGCCGTTGATCAGGATGTCGCCGTCCACGCGCTCCTTCAGCATGCGGACCTCGTCGGCGACATTGCCCCTGATGATGGTCGAGTTATTCCAGTCCGCCCGCTCGAGCGTGGTGGAGACGACATATTTCGGCATGCTGTTCATCTTGTCGGCGAAGCCGGCCTCGTCGGTGATGGACGGCCAGGCCGCCGCGAACCCCTGGTAGGTCACACGGCCGAGGAGCAGTGCGCCGGCCGCCATCACCTCATCTACCTTGAACTGGTCGCCCTCCGGCCCGCGGTTGAACCGAAACGTCCAGGCGCCGAGGCCGGAATGCTCGGACCCGCCCGGATCCTCAAAGACGCCATCCAAGCTCACGAACTGCGATACCACGACGTTCCCCATTTTTTGCCTCCCGTGATGGCGTGTTATGCCCGACCAAACCATGTGGTCGGGCCGCGAGGCCGGCTCCAACCGGCCCTACTGATACGTCGAACGAGCAGTGGCAAAATCGACACGATGACGATTGCCGGTGCCTCACGTCAGTAACAGCCGCACGCGTGCAGAAACGCCGCGAACGCGATCACCAGGAGCCAGTCATCCGCATACGGCCACGGACTCATGAATGTACCGATTGAGCATTGTTCGTATATGGTAAGGTTTATGGCAATGGAGAAGACAACTGTCTATCTACCTGCTGAATTAAAGGCACAGTTAGACCGCGTGGCGCAGGAGACGGGCCGTCCGGCCGCGGATATCATTCGCGAAGGCATCGGGCTTGCTATCGCTCAACAATCGCCGCCTAGGCCAATTATTCCCATTTTTATCAGTGCCGATCCGCACTTCGCCGAACAGGTAGACGACCATCTTGGGGTTTCGGCGACCAGCGATTCTGGTAGATACCGGTGGTCTGCTAGCTGCGCTTGATCCGCGGCAAACCGATCATGATTTGGCCGTAAACGTACTCGTTCGTCCGCAAAGGCGCATACTCTCTCCTTTTGTGCTGGCAGAACCCGACTATCTCCTCATAGTACACGGTGGACAGCGCGAGGAACTCAAGCTGCTGACCGATGTGAGGCGTGGCGTCTACGAACTGCAACGTTTTGGCGCAGCGGCACCGCTGCTATGACCTGTTGACGCTCGATCAACGCCACTTTCGGACCGTGACTGGGCCCAATGGCATGCCATTTCTTCTTCTACCGGCAGACGACAGCGCAAGATAGCACTTTGGGGCGATGCTTCGGTGCCGTATAGTAGCGGCATCGGAGCACCAAAGGCGAGCGAGAGGAGTAATCGGCGATGCTACCGGCGACGACGGCGCTCCCCGACCGCGATCCGATGCATCTGGTCGAGGACGAGGAAGGGGATGAACCCTTGGCCACCGACGGGCACAACCGGGAGCAAATCTACGTCTACATGGTGCTCTACGAGCGGCTGGCCGGCCCGGAATGCTACGTCTCCTTCCAGCGCTGGCTGCGGCGCGACCCGGAAGGACGGGAGCCGTCGCTGCAACCGGATATCCTGGTCGCGCTCGGCGTGCCTGATGCGCTCCGTCGGGTGTATAACCCCTGGGAACACGGCCGCCCACCGACCCTGGTCGCCGAATGGTTGTCGGAAAGCTCGCTGACGGCGGATCGGAAGGACAAGCCAAATGAATACCGCAAGCTCGGCGTCAGGGAATACTGGCTGTTCAATCCCTATGGGGAGTTTCGCGACCCGCGCGTCCAGGGCTGGGATCTCCAGGCCGCCGAGGCACCGGCGCCCTTTCCTGTCGAGGCCGACGGCAGCGTGGCAAGTCGGGTGCTACCGGTGCGCTTCGTGGTACGGGAAGCGATCCTTGACGTACTGGACGCGACGACCGGCGAGCTCCTCAACCCCCTGCGGGCACAGGAACTGCATCTTCAAGAGGAGATCACCGCCCGAGAGCGGGCAAGCGCGGCGCGGCAAGAGGCAGAGGAGGAACTAGGCCGCCTGCGCGCCGAACTGGAGCAACTGCGCCAGGAGCGCAACGCCAACAGCTAAACATGGTGACTATGGCAGCGTGCCGAGAGCGGAGGCCGGAACGGAACAGTCGTGGTGTGGACAGCCGTGATTGCTACTCCCGTCGCAACCAGGGCTCGACAGCGGCGAGGATATCGTCATCGGGCGCCAATGTCGTGCTACCTTCTCGCTGCACCGGCTCCAGCACCCGGCAACCCCACTCTCGCAGGGTCGCCGCCGATGCTCGGGCACGCGGGTGAGCCCAGAGCGGCCCATTGACGGAGATGGCCACGGCGATCGGTGTACGGCGCCCAATCGCCTCGGCCACGACCGATAGCGCCAGATTGTCGGCGATACCCTGGGCCAGCTTGTTGAGGCTATTGAAGTCGCAGGGCGCCACCAGTACCACTCCTTCCGGCGGCCGGGGCAGGATCGCCTCGTCAAAGTAGCTCTCTACCAGCCGGTGGCCCGGCGTCAGTGCCAGCTCGCGCGGACTGAGAATAGTCTGGGAGTTCGGCGTCATCAGAACGATCGTCCGAGCCGCCAGCGGCGTCAGTCGGCGCAAGAGTTCCGGCGCTCGCCGCGCCGTCCCCGCGCCGGTTACCACCAGATACAACACGTCATAGGTCGTCATGCAGGGAGTATAGTAACGCCATTGGAGAACCAACGGCGAGCGAGAGGAGTACCTGGCGATGCTACCGGCGGCGACGGCGCTCCCCGACCGCGATCCGATGCATCTGGTCCAGGACGGGGAGGGGTACGAGCCCTTGGCCACCGACGGGCACGACCGATCAGGATAAGCTGCGCCTACAAGGACGTCGCACCCGGTCGTAGCCACTGGTCCAACCAGGCGTAGGCGCGTTCGCGCATGTCGTCGCTGAAGGCGTGGCCGGCGTCGATCGGTACGAAGCCGAGCTTCTCTTCGGCGCCCAGGATGCGGTAGCGCGCGCGGGCCCGCTCGACCGTCGCCACGATGCCGTCATAGGGGAAGATGCGGTCGGCGTTGCCGGCGAGGACCAGGAAGGGGCGCGGCGCCGCCAACGCCAGCACGTCGCCCAGTTCACCATAGCGCAGCAGGCCTGGCACGTAGGCGGCGTAGTTGTGGTTAATGCGGTCGCGAAAAAGGGCAGCATAACTGGCGAAGCCGCAACTGGAGACGGCCGCCCTGATCCGTTCGTCCATCGCGGTCGTGAACAGCGCCTGCTGCCCGCCGAGAGAATGGCCGATGCAGCCGATATGCGCCGCGCTCACTTCCGGCCGCGAGAGCAGATAGTCCACGCCACGCATGGCGTCGGAGAGCATCTTGGTTTGCAAGGCACTGCCTTCGACGATCAGGCGGGTGAAAGAGAAGCGCTCGAAGGCCGCCCCCTCCAACACCGGGTCGCGGCGTTCCTCAAAGCAGAGGGCGTCAGCAGCTAGCGTGACATAACCACGCCGGGCGAGTTCCAGGGCGTAGAACTGTTGGGGGTTGCCGGCCAGGCCAGCCGGCTCGCTCTTGCCGAGGTCGAACTGCCCGGCATGCTGGTGCAGGCAGAGCACCGCCGGCCTCTTCTCGGGGCGACCGGCCGGCAAGAACAGGTAGGCCGGCGCCCACTCCCCGGGTTCGACCTGGTAGCGCACCTTTTCGCGGACCACCTCGCCCAGGTCGACGCGCTCCAGTATCTCGGCCGCCAGCGGGCAGGAGTGTGGGAAGGCGCCCAGGAGCAGGCGCAAGCCGGCCCGGAACAGCGTTGGCGCAGGCACACGGGTGCTCCCTTCTTCGCCGGGAGCATATCACGCCGGCGGCGGCGCCGCGATCGCCGCCTCCAGTGCCTGGCGAAGAACGGCGAGACGGTACGGCTTGGCGACCACTTGTTGGGGGCTGATGCCGTAGATGGCCAGTTCCGCCTTCGTCATACTATAGCCCCAACCACTGGCCACGACGATCGGCAAGCGCAGACAGGCAAGGCGAACCCGCTCAATCAGCTGCCAGCCGGACATGCCGGGCAAGCCAACGTCGGTCACGAGCGCATCGAAGGCCTCCGGTCCCGTAGCGCATTCCAGGAGCGCCAGCGCCGCTTCACCCGTGGCGACGGCAACGACCTGGTGCCCCTCCCGCTGCAGGAGCCGCGTCGCCACATCGCGGATCGCCGGCTCGTCGTCCACGAGCAGGAGCCGCCATGTCCGGGTCTCCTGGGGACCGGTGGTAACGATTTCGTCCGGGCCGGCAATGTCGCCGTCGGCTGGGAACCAGAGGGCGACGCAGGTGCCGCGCCCGAGTAGGGACGAGATATTAATCGTCCCGCCGTGCCGGCCCACGATGCCGTGCACCATCGCCAGGCCCAGGCCGGTGCCCTTGCCGATCGGCTTCGTCGTATAGAACGGTTCAAACAGGCGGCGCTGGGTCACGGCATCCATGCCGACGCCCGTGTCGGTGACGCTCACCACCGCCTGTTCCCGACCATCCGCACCGCGGTCGCTGCGTGTGGCGAGCGTCACCGTCCCGCCATCAGGAAGCGCATCCACGGCGTTATTGACGAGGTTGACCAGCGCATCGCGCATCTCCGCCGGCCCAGCCATGATCGCCGGCGTCGCTGACGGCTCGACCACCACCTCGATGCGCCGGCCGTGGGCTTGAGCCTCATCTCGCCAGCGGGGGCGCGTCAGCGCCACGACATCGTCCAGGAGGCTCTCCAGGTGCAAGCGTTCGCGTTCCTCCGTCTCCGGTTCCCGCGACTGCCGGGCGAACCGCAGGAGCCGCCGGACGCCATGGGCAGCATCGGACGCGGCGCGGGCGGCTGTATCGACCTCCTGCCGGATCGCTTCGCGCGACGCCGCGCCGTCGGTCATCGTTCGCTGCAGCAGTTCGAGCGGACCGACGATCGCGGCGAGGGAGTTATTCATGTCGTGGGCCACGCCGGCGGCGAGCCGCCCAACGGCTTCCAGCTTCTCGGAGAGCGCCAACCGTTGAGCGAGGTCCAAGGATTCCTGTTCCGCCAGCTTGCGACCGCTGATATCTTCGGTAAGGGCGATCGAGTGCAACGGTGCTCCGTGGTCGTCGCGCACCAGGGAGACACTGTTCTGCACCCAGATGGCCGCGCCATCGGCCCGGAGGTAGCGCTTCTGAACGACGAAGCTCGGCCGGATACCAGCCAGCAACTGGCGAAGCAGGTCCTGATTCTCGTCTAGATCGTCGGGATGGGTGACGGAGATGATATCCCGCCTGGTGAGCTCCTCCGCCGTGTAACCGGTGATCGCGCAAAAGGCGTCATTGACGTGCAGGAAGCGGCCGCGCGCGTCACAGATCGAGATGCCGACTGCCGCATGGGTGAAGATAGCGCGAAAGCGGGACTCGCTCGCCCGGAGCGCTTCCTCCGCTTGCTTTCGCTCACTGATGTCATGGAAGAAGGCGATCGTTCCCGATGCCGCCGGGTAGGCGCGGACCTCGAACCAGCGCTGCAAGGAATGCGAAAACACGTCGATGACCGCATCGGGCCCCTCCGGCGCCCCCTGCGCCTGGCGCGCCAGACCGACATGGGTGAGAATGCCGGTGTCGTTGGGGAACAGTGCCCGCGCGCTCCGTCCCAGTAGATCCGCCTTCTGACGCTTCAGGAGGCGCTCCGCTTGCGGATTGATATAGCGGAAGCTCCGTTCCTGGTCGACGTAGACAATGCCTTCGCCGATGTGCTCCAGGATCGCCCACCGTTCTTCTTCCGGCGGCCAGCGGTCGACATCGGCGCTGATTGATAGCCCCGCCATGCCGGTCGATCCTCTTCCCGTGACCGTGCGCGCTGCTCCGGTAAAACCGTACCGTATCACCACGCCCGCAAGACATGGCCCAAGTGTCGGCAGACGGCTCCCTCCGATAGGCCATGCCGGCGCTGCGCCGACCGGTCCGGTGCCACCGCGATCAACGGCCGGCGATGCCGGTGAGCTGGATGCCTTCGATAAAGACGCGTTGGGCCAGGAAGAAGAGGACGATAATCGGCGCGATCATCATGACGGAGGCCGCCATCATGAGCGTCCACTGGGTAGCATACTCGCTCTGAAAGAACTGTAAACCCAGCGCGAGCGTGAAATATTGCTGCTGATTCAGGTAGATGAGCGGATTGAGGAAGTCATTCCAGTTATAGATGACCGAGAAAATCGCTACCGCCGTCAAGGCCGGCTTCGAGAGCGGCAGGAGTAGGCTCCAGTAGATGCGCCAGTTGCCGCCGCCATCCATCCGCGCCGCCTCATCGAGGTCGTAGGGGATCGTCATGAAGAACTGGCGGAGCAGGAAGACGTTAAAGGCGCCGCCGCCAAACCAGACCGGCACGGTGAGGGGTAGGTAGGTATTAATCCAGTGGAGCTTGCTGAATAGGATGTACTTCGGGACGAGGGTGACGGCATCCGGCAGCATCAAGGTGGAGATGAGCAGCAAGAACATCACGTTCCGGCCGGGGAAACGAATCCGCGCGAAGGCGAAGGCCGACATCGAGGCGGTGATGAGCGCACCGAGAGTGGCGGCGACCGTGATGACCACTGTGTTGCGGGCATAGGCGAGGTAGGGCACGGTCTGGAGCGCCGTCGGATAGTTGCCCCATTCGACGGGGATGGGTACCCACTGGGGCGGGAAGGTGAACTCCGTCCCTTCCAGCTTGAGGGAAGTGCTGAGCAAAAAGAGAAACGGCAACGCTAGGACGATGCCGGCGACGGTCAAAACCAAATAGGCGGCCGACATGCCCAGGAGGCGTGTGCCGCCCTTGCCGCGCAACCGTGGCGCCGCTCCCACCCGCATCTGTAGTGGCGCTTCCATCGTGGCGCTTCCCTACCGTTTCGTCTCTGCTTCGTAAAACACCCAACGGTTGGCGAAGCGGAACTGGACTAACGTAATGGCGAGGATAATCACGAACAGCAGCCACGCCATCGCCGAGGCGTAACCCATATCAAAGTTCTGAAAGGCGATGCGGTACAGGTAGAGCACGTAGAACAACGAGCTATCCTCGGGCCCGCCGTTGGTGATCACATAGGCCTGCACGAACACCTGGAACGCGCCGATCAGGGCGAGCGTCAGGTTGAAGAACAGTGACGGCGTGAGGAGGGGGAAGGTGACGTTCCAGAAGCGCGACCATGGTGAAGCGCCGTCGATGTTGGCGGCGTCGTAGAGGTGGCGCGGAATGCCCTGCAGCCCGGCGAGCAGGATCACCATCTGCCCGCCGATCGTCCACCAACTCATCATGACCAGGGAGAACTTCACGATGCGCGGGTCTTGCAGCCAGTACACCGCCGGCAGATGAAACACGCTGAGCAACCAGTTGGCGAGGCCGAAGTTGGTGTTGAAGATCCAGAGCCAAAGGATGGAGTTAGCGACGAGCGGCGTGATATAGGGCAAGTAGAACAGCGTCCGGAAGATGCCGATGCCGCGCAGGCGCAGGTTAAGGAGCAACGCTGCGAGCAGTGCGAAGAAGATGTGCGTCGGTACGCCGAGCACGACATAGAACGTCGTATTGAAGAGCGCAGCGCCAATGCGCGGATCGTGGGCGAGCGCGGCAAAGTTCGCCAGGCCGACGAAATGCGGCACGGTGACGATTTGCCAATCGGTCAGGGCAATGCCGATGGAAGCGATCATGGGTCCGGCAGTCCAGATCACAAAACCCAGCAGCCAGGGCAGCACGAATAGGTACCCATCGCGCGTGTCACGCCAGCGCGGCGGCGACCAGCGTCGGCGCTGCCGCCGCGCTGCCACTATCGCGGTCTCCGCCATGTCGTCGGCCTGTCCCTACGTTTTCAGACGAACGCTCTTACGTCGAGCGTTTGCCAACAGCGTCATCGCTGGTCCCAGATTGCCTACTTCGCCGCGGTCGGCTTCGCCTTGATCAACTGTGTGACCTGGGGCCCGACCGAGGTCAGCACCTCCTGGACGCTCTTATTCTCCGGCCCCCAGACGCCGCCAAGGGCGCCGGCGATCGTCGCGTGTACGCTGCTCCAGTTGCCGACGACGCGTTCCGGCCGGGCGTAGCCGAGGGCGTCCACCCCGAGCTGGATATGGGCCGGCGACTTGGTCCCATTGACCGCCACGGCGGCGGCCCGGACCGATTTCGACGCCACCGGCAGGGCGTCAATATCGAAGTAATCCTGGAACGCCTCTTTGGAGGCGAGCACCTTGAGCATGCTCCAACCCAGTTCCTGGTTCGCCCCTTCCGACGCCATGGAGTGGCCGGCGGAGGCGACCCGCGTCGTCAGCGCGCCGTCGTGGGGCAGGGCCTGAATATCCCACTCGAACTTGGCGTTGAGATAGGCGGAGTAGGTGTTGATCGTGGGCACCATCGCGATGCGACCGGTATTGAACAGGTCGCTGACGTTGGTGCCCTGGAGCGCGGCGGCGCTGGCATGCACCTGATACTTATGGATGAGGTCGGCAATATTCTGCATGCCTGCTACGCCGCCGCCCTGGTCCAGGGTGTAGGTGGCGCGCTGTTCGTCCACGATGTCGCCGCCCTTTTCCCAGACACGAACAAGCGCCGGATAGAGCACGGTCGTACTGGTCCAACCGGCCGTACCCCAGGTCTGGGTGGGACCGCTGCCGCTGGTCAACTTCTGGCAGGTGGTGAGGTAGTCCTGCCAATTCCAGCTGGCGGCTGGTTCGGGGGTGCCGACTTTGGCGAAGAGCGTCTTATCTCGACTTTGGCCATTGGCGCGCCACTCGGACGAACGGGTCCCAGATCAAGCCAAAACGTGCGGAGGATTTTTACATGTCGTACCTGCAACCCGATATGCAAAAACACCTGATGGTCGAAAGCCCACCACTGGGGTGCCTTTTTGCGATGGGACACTCAAATGGCCAAAGTCGAGCTTATTGTAGATCATA
>JBPCLN010000008.1:0-35409 GCA_051003235.1 Chloroflexota bacterium
AGCACCAAGTTGCTGCAATACAGATTGGGCTGCCGGCTGCAGCGCCTGGTTCGCGGCCCAGCGGGCGTTCAGTCTGCCGGCGAGATCGGCGACCAATCCCTCCTCCGGCGCAATATCGCAGGCTACCTGTACCTGCCGGAAGCAACCGGCAGTCGTTGATGGACCGGGCAGCATCAGCGCATCGCTCCAACGGTGCAGTATGCCGGCGAGCGTCAGATCGGAACGTCGGTGCAACAGGGGTTCAATGACCTCGCCAAACACATCCCGGAAGGAGCTTGTGGGGATACAGAGCGTTCCGTCAAGATCGAAGAAGATGGCGGCGAGCGACGTCTCCTTAACCATGCAACAGCGCCTCTACCAGGGCGGTACCGCCACGCCTGCCGGCCTGGCCGATTACCTCGTGCAGCAATTCGGGGAGACGCGCCGTCAGCGTGCCCAGATTCTGGGACAGGGCGACTCGCTGATCGTACAAATCGGACGGGATGGCCGGACACCCGCGCTTACCCTCGGCATTGGTCGCCGGACGGAGGCGCCCCAAGGAACTGGTAGTCACCATGGGCGAGCAAGAGTGGTTCTATTCCGGGTCATCGCTCTACGGCGCGGGCGGGTCATCGCCCGGCGCTAGCGCGCTCCGCTTCCAGGCGGTCGGCCTCCGTTTCCTCCCCAGCGATGTCGGCGTCGATCTCACCGCGGTTAGCGAAGTAGTAGGCAAGTGCGGCGAACACCTGCGCTGGAGTCAGGTTGCCGATCCGCACTGAAATGTCCTCGGGACGCACGCCGAGCTGATACCATGTGGCGATCCGCTGCACGGAGACACTCGTCCCGGCAAGGTGTGGCCGCCCTCCCCGGATGCTCGGTGTACGTATGATCATCGTCCCGATATCGGTCGACGCCGACACGTCAGCCCCCTTCGCCTGCTACGATGGCTCTTATTGTAACTTGTAACGCCTGACTAACTTCCCGTGTTCACGCAACGACATCACGGTCTGGTCACCCATGTTGCGTAGCCCTGTACCGTCCAGGCATGCACGATGGCGAAAGACCGGGGATCAAGCAGGGCGAGCTGGGTCGATTGCTGGCCGGGCTGGCTGGCCAGCAGCACGGGCTGCCCATTGTCGTTCCCCTTCGCCACGGCAACACCGGCGGTCCACGCCAGAAGGCGCTCCCACCACGACTGTGCCTGCCGAATCTCGACTGTCCGCACCGTCCGCGCGATGACGTCCACCGTGGTCAGGCGATCGGCGTCGGCATGGACGATCAGCAGGGCATTCTGTTCTGCCGCAAAGACGACGGCCGGACTCCATAAGGCGTATACCTGCGACTCGTGCAATTGGTTGCAGTTCGCCTCCCACCACTCACCGCTGACGATAGCGGGGAGCGTTTGCTCCCAACGCACGGCGAGCGATACCGCATCCATGAGCAGGACGCGCGGCGGGCCGGGCTTGGTCTTGCCCGGATCGGCGCCGAGCGGCTGCCCGTAGGCCAGGAGACCCGTCCCATCCTTCGTGAAGACCAGGAACGACGGGCAAAAGTCCATCGTTCGCCGGTTCAGCACCTTCCCCGTCGTGGCGTCGAGCACCACAACGACATTGGCGGCCTGCTCGTGCTCAATAAGCGCCAAGCGGGCTGCCCCACCCAGCTTTGGGCGGAGAAGGGAACTGCGACATTCTGCCAGGTACGTACGTCCAGCAGCTGGAGCACATCGGCCGTGCCATAGCTGCTTCTCCAGCCGGCAAACGCCTCAGGGCTCGACCCATGCGACTCGACGGTCACCAGTGTTTTGCCGTTGGGGGAGACGACTGGCGACAGCGCAGCAACGGGCGCAAGGTTGGGGACTTCGCGGCCGGTAGATGCGTTCACGGGGACGATTTCGTTGCGGCGCCGCTTCGCATTCCAGCGGCTCAGGAGGACACCGGCGGCAAGGGACGGCTCAGCAGCGGGCGACACTCTCCCTGCCGACAGCGCTGACGGACCAGATTCTTTGCTTATCGTCGGAACCGCACAGCCTGCCAATAGGACGCTCACCAGCAGGGCCAGTATTGGACGGCATCTCAACGCGGCCTTCCTCCTTGTCAGGGCAGGATGCTACTGTCCCGCTCTTCCGCTGGTACAACGCTGGAGGCGACGGGGTTCCAGCCGCGTTCGGTGGCATTCGGTACCGTGGTGCTCACCCGCTACCGGGATGGAGGCTGAAGGCGGCAGTGGCGCCCCGATTGCCGCGGGCGTGCGCTTGAATGCGATACGGCGTCGGAAGATGGTCCGCGTCGGGCACACTAAAGCGCACCGTGACTGCACCCGCGCCATCCGCCGTGGCCATCCGGCTGCCCAGCCACGTCACGCTGTCCTGGCCGCACTGTGTGGGACCAAGCAGCGCCCCCGGTCCGTCCACTTCCGCCGAGACCGTCACTACTTCGCCGGCCTGGAATCCTTTGCCGGTAAATTCGAGCGTCGCCGGGGGATGATCGGCGCCGGCCGTGCCGACCATTTGCAGCGTCACCAGGCGCGGGGCCGCGGCGCCGTTCAGTTTGCTGCCGACGATTTCGGCGCTGCGCAGCATGGCAGCGTTGGACGAACTGCCCCGCAGCAGGGTTTGCAGCCCGATCACCACCAGCGCCATGACGACAACGATGCTGATGCCGGCTACGATCTCGCTGCGTACTCGCCGCAGGCGCGACGGCAAGCGCCCCGCCCGTTCCTCTCGCCGGAACTGCTGCCGGCAGACGGCGCAGATGCGCCAGCGTTCCACTTCCTGCAGACAGGCGGCGCAGAACGGATCTCCACACCGGTCGCAACGATCGACCGCCCGAACGGCGGGATGGAGCTGGCAGTAGCGCTGCGCGACCGACGCGTGCCAGCGCGGCTGCTCAATCAGGCGGGCTCGCCAGCCTTCATCCTTCATCGGCTTCGCCCTTGTGTTACGCGCCGAGGGATGGTGCGGCGGGGGTGCCGCTGGACGTGCGTTTGTGGCATCACCGCTCCTCGCATCACCTATGCTATCACCCAGGGGCGGCAGGATGGCGGTGGGAAGGAAGCTGAGCAGGGACGTAGCCTACGGCCGAACTGCGGCTCAGTGCTCGGATGGTCCTCCCGTGAGCGAACTCGGGGTATCAAGAATTGCGCCCGGATCCGTCCCCGCGCTACGGCGCTCGACATTTTCGGGGCAGCGTCGTCTTGATTTGGCCGTCATGGCTTGCAGGGGACGGAATCCGTTCCGATGCCTTATCGACATTCGCAACATGGCACTCGCCTTCGCATCAGGTACGACCTTTTCGCGGAGGTACTGCGCCCGCTGATCCAAACGGTACCATCACCAGGATACATTCCGTCCGCCGTTTTATTCTTGCCGGTGAGGTGTAACTGGCTCCGTATTAGGGATGGACACGGTGATAGCCGCCGTAGGCAGGCGTCGGAGGAGCACATGGCGGAACCGAAAACAGTGCTGCCCTGGCCCTTGCCTGCGGCGAGTGCGCGCTCCGGGCAAACGCAGCTCGGCCGGCATCCCGTTATCAGGGCGGCCCAACTGGAACGCATTTACGCCAGTTACTTTAGCCCGATCTATGGCTTTATTTACTCGCGCGTCGGCAATCGGGAAGACGCCGAGGATCTCACGTCGCACGTCTTCATGAAAAGCCTGCAATATCTGAACCCCGATGCAGCGCCCCAGGAAATCGAGGCCTATCTATTTCGGATCGCCCGCACCGACCTTGCCGATCACTGGCGACACTACTCCGCGCTGCGCGTCGTGCCGATGGAGGAGGAACCAGAGGCCAATTCGGGGGAGGAATCAAGTGACGATGCCGCATTACAGACGCTGCCGTCCATGCTCAGCGAGTTGGAGCGCATCCTGGCACTGCTGCCGCCCCACTACCGACGGGTGCTGGAACTGCGCTTCTACGAGGGGCGTACGATCAAGGAGACCGCGCGCGCGATGAACGTGACGGAAGCCAACGCCAAAGTGCTGCAATACCGGGCAGTGAAGCGCGCCGCCGCCCATGCTCGCGGGAACGAGGAGGCGCTATGACCGACCGTTACGAGCGCCTCAATCAGCACATTGACGCCTTGCTCAAAGATCAATCCCCCCGGCCGTTCGCCGCCGAAGATGCGGACGAACGCGACGTGCTGGCAATGGCTGCCCGGCTGCGTTTGTTGCGACCCGTTGCGCCGGTACCGCGGCCGCGCTTCCAGGCCGGCATGCGGCGGCTTCTTGCGCGGGCGATCAACCCACGTCCCGGCCTGCCCCGGCGGAAGTTGCTGTTCGGCGGCGCCGGCACGGCCGCCGCCGGTCTCCTGGCCGGCCTCGGCGTCTCCCTTGGCCTCCGCCGTGCGGGCGTCCCGATGACGGCGCCGATTACGGGCCGGGCGGCCGCTCTTGCCCTCGGCGGCTGGGCGGCCGTGGGACGCATGCAGGATCTGTCGCAGGGCGGCGCCCTGGCGTTTACGACGGCTGGGCTGAGCGGCTACGTGATGCGCAATGGCGATCAGCTCTCCGCCCTGTCGGCCATTTGTAACCATCTGGGCTGCCATGTGCAGTGGCAGCCGGACCGCAAACACTTCGTTTGTCCCTGCGACGACGCCGAGTTTGACGGCACCGGGCTCTACTTGAAGGAAGACTATGCCTCCGCACCTCCCGTCGCCTTGAAGCCGCTGACGCGGCTGGCGGTGCGCGCGGAGGGTGACACCCTGTACGTGAAGCCGGTGTGACCGGTGTGAACGTCGCCGGCACGATCGGCGTTCATGCCGCCGGTTACGGCAAGATGCGGCTACGAACGTTGCTGCATACCTCGCCGCTCAAGGTCGTAGTGCTCTGTACCGCCGCCGCCTCCACCGTCTGGTGGCAACTCCCCCTGCTGCCCGGTCAACTGGTCGGTACACGGCAGGGTCTGGCGCCGCTGGTGGTCGCCGATACCCTGGCGGCGGTCGCGGCGCTGGTCGCTCTCCTGACCTGGCGGCGGGAGCGACGGTGGCCCGACCTGCGTCCGCTCGGGATCTCCCTGCCCGGCCTGCTGGTGGTCGGGCCGGCGGCCGCCGGCGCGCTGCCGGCGCCCGACCCACTCCGCGCCGCCGCCGTCACCGTCCACCTTGCGGTGCTCTGGCTCCTCTACTTGGCCCTGGCGAACGGCGTCCTCGCGCCATCGGCGGTGGCGATGGCGCTCGCTATCGGCCTCGTTGTTCAAGTGCCACTGTCGATTGAGCAAGGTCTGCGCCAGACTACCTGGCCCCTCCATGTGCTGCTCGCCTGGCCAAACGACTTCACCCCGATGTCGCCTGGCGCCAGCGTCTTGCTCACTGACGAGGGCGTACGCTTGCTGCGCGCCTACGGCCCCTTTTATCACCCAAACATTCTGGCCAGCTACGTTGATTACGTCGTGCGCGGCCACGGCGAAATCACCTTTGCTGCGCTACTCGATGCCGTACAACGAGGCGATGCCCCGGCGGCGCTGGCTGGTCTCGCCTACCGCGAGCGAGACAGCGGCAAGATTGTAGCGGGTCCGTCGGCGCACGCTGCCCCACCATTCCAGCTACGGCTGTCCCTTCTTCTGTAACTTCTGCGCGATTGTCAATATGGTCAATGGTCGGTGGCTGGCCCAGTCGGGCGAACATACGGCGCACGTCGTGCGGTCGCTGGTCAAGGCCTGGCGCCTGGATGCCGTCGAGTTCTATGACAACAACTTTTTTGTGCATGAGGCGCGCAGTGCCGACTTTGCCGAGCGCATCAAGGACCTAGGTATTGCCTGGTGGGGCGAGTCGCGCATCGACACGTTGCTGAAATACCCCGACCGCACCTGGTCGCTGCTGCGTGCCAGTGGCCTGAAGATGGTTTTCATGTGGGCGGAGTCCGGTTCCGAGGATACGTTGCGCCGCATGAACAAGGGTGGCGCCGCCTCGACCGAGAAGACGCTGGCCATCGCCGCGAAGATGGCGCAGTACGGGATCATCCCGGAGTTCTCCATTGTACTCGGCAATCCGCCCGACCCCGAAGCCGATGTCCGGCAGCAAGCGTTGACGGGATCATTTCCGCATTTGCCGGACTGAATATCCTCCCCGACCTGGCGCCTTTTGCCGGCCAAGCTGCGCGGCTCCTCCGCCCGGGCGGACATATGCTCGTCCACATGCTCAATCCGTGCGGCGTGTGGGATCTGCTGCCCCTCCTCGTGCGGGGGCAACTGCGCGCGGCGAGACGGCGGGCTGGGCAGCGTGAGCGCACGGTCGTCATCGGTGGCCGGCCGGTGCGCCACTACCTGTCGACGCCGGCGGAAGCCCATCAACGCTTCTTCGCGCGCTGCTTCCGCCTCGTCGGCGCGTATGGCAGCCGAGTGTTCCTCCCGCCGCCGACCGCCCACAAGGTGCAGCCGGCAATGCTGCCAATTCTCGGGCGGTTAGACAGCGCCCTGGGCTGCCGCCTGCACAATTGGGGGCGCTTCTTTGTGCTGGATTTGGTAAGACGGTAGGCATTGTCCGCCGTTGATCGACCCTCCTTTCGCCTCATTTCCGCGGCGTTCAGAGGCAGCCTCGGCGCCGAGCGCCTGTAGTATGATCTCGCGTGATGTGACAGGGAAGCGCTCCAGGCCTTGCCTGATGGAGTGAGTTCCGGGTCGCCGAAAGGAGATTCCAATGCCCCACCCCACCACGACTGAGCCGCTTGCCGTTGCTGGTGGGACCCCAGCCTTCGCCGGGCCGTGGCCGCCCGACTATCCGGGCGCCTCCTTCATCGGTGAGGAAGAACGCCGGGAAGTGTTGGAGGTGCTGGAACGGCGCAGCCTCTTCCGCTTTTACGGCCCGGAGACGCCGGACAAGGTGGCGACGCTGGAGCGCGAATTCGCCGCCAAGATCGGCACGAGCTGGGCGCTCGGTCTGACCTCCGGCACAGCGGCGCTGAAGGTGGGCCTGGCGGCCCTGGCCATCGGGCCGGCCGACGAAGTGATTGTGCCCGCCATTACCTTCATCGCTTCCGCCGGCGCGGTTTTGTCGCATCGCGCCTACTGTGTCTTCGCGGAGTGTGACGACTCGCTCGGTCTCGACCCGGTCGACGTAGCCCGCAAGATCACGCCCCGTACGCGGGCGATCATGCCGGTTCACCTCGGCGGCGTCGCCTGCGACCTGGCGCCGTTGCTGGCCGTAGCAAAGGAACATGGCATCCCGATCATTGAGGACTGCGCCCAGTCGGCCGGTGCATCCTATCACGGCCGGCGGATCGGTAGCTGGGGGGGCGTGGGCGCATTCTCTTTCCAGACCCAGAAGATCATCACCGCCGGGGAGGGCGGCCTGATCACCACCAGCGACGCCGCCATGTACGAGCGGGCCTTCCGCTATCACGATCACGGTGGCTATCGCTTTGGCCGGGAGGGCGTGCGTGTCAGCGGCTCCACGGCCGCGGCGGGAGAGGAGGAAGCCGCACCACCCGCCGCCCAACTCGCCGCCTGTGTGGGCGAGGTCTACCGCATGGGCGAACTGGCCGGCGCTGTGGCCCTGGCCCAGGTGCGTAAGCTGGACGGTATCCTCGCCCGGGCTCGCCGCAACAAGCGCCGCCTGCTCGACGGCCTGGCCGGCCTGCGCGGCTGGCGATTCCGCACCGTTCCCGACGCTGCCGGCGACGCCGGCACCCGCCTGCACCTGCTGCTGGACGATCCCAGCCAGGTAAATAGCTTTTGCCGCGCCATGCGAGCGGAAGGCATCCCCATCGCGCGCGTCTACGACGGCCTACCGGTGTACGCCGCCGACCAGATTCTGCACCGCCGCCCCAGCTGGGCCGCCGACGACGCGGAAGCGCAGCGGCGACCGCTCGTTCCCCAGGGCGATCCCTATGGTTCGCCGGTATCGTACGCGATGGGTATGTGCCCACGCTCCGAGGCGTTACTGACGCGGGCGCTCGTCCTGGCGATCAGTCCCCTATTTACGGATGCCCAGATCGACGCCACGATTACCGCCTTCCGGAAGGTCTGCGGGGCGCTACTCTGAGGCAGGCGAGAGAAGCAGGTCATCACCAACCATCTGTTGCCGCCGGCCCAGCCTACTTCCATCCATGCCTACCCTCGCTTCCTCCATTGCACTGCAAACCGCCTGCGTTCGTCGACGCCAAAATTTGCGCTGAGCGCCGCCTGATCTCGGCCCTCCAGCGGACGCCGACAATCGTGCACCATCTGGCCGTCGATCCAGGCGCCCTCCAGAATGCCGCCATCATAGTTCCACGGCAGGAGGACGGTGAGGCCCTGGACGGTCTTCGGAGCATGCAGCGTGAAATGCAGGATGCCCTGGTCCGCGTCGTGGCGCCAGTCCTCCAATTCCACGAGCCGCCGGGCGTCGTTGAATTCCAGCCAGGCGGCATCCTGGACACAGGGGACGCTTAAATTGCGGGTGTACCAGAGCATGGCTGCCAGCCAGGGGTGGGTGTGCATGCGCCCCGGACTGGTCGAATGGGGGTGGAAGTAGGGATGATACACCGTGTGGTAGCGCTGGGCGGCGTCCTCCAGGTAGCGGCGGGACACGGCGATGGCTTCTTCGATGGCGTAGGCCGGCAGGTAGGTCTTATCCGTGAGCATGCCGTCGTCGGTGGTCAGCGTGCATTGCTCGTAGACGTCGACGACGCTGCCCTCCGCGTCCATGAACTTCACCGGCATACCGCTGCCCGTGACGTAGCCGTCGCGATGGTAGCGCCCGCCGAGGAAGTCGACGTCCAGCCGCACGTCATTCTCGTGGAGGTAGGACGCCATCTCCGTCCAGCCGGTCCAGATGACGTTATGCCCGCGGTAGCTGCGCGCACCGTGGCCATAGCGTTCCCGAAAGGCGGTGAACTCCTTATGCAACTGGGTCCGCATCTCTTCCAGCGTCGGCGCGGGGCCGGCCCAAGCGTGCTGGCCAAAGCCGTGGCCGCGCGCGCGCAGTTCGGCCTCCCATGCCGGTTCGACCACCGGGTAGTTGTCAAGCATCAGGTACGTCGTAAACGGTGCGGCAAAGCGATCGGCCGTGTCGATCACCGTCCGCAGATCGTCCGCGGTGAGGTTGTCACCGTCGCCATTGAAAAAAGCGACAGCAGGGGCGGCGTCTGCGAAGTGCCAGAGTCGCGGCAACGGCAGACGTTCTGTCAGCAGCCAGCCGATGAGCCGAACAAGTAGGTCCTGCTGCAGATCCGCCTGAGGAATTTGCTTCAAGCGCGGGTCGAGGTAGTTCACGAAGAGATCGTTGGGCTTAAACATAGCGTCGGCATCGGCATCGGCGAGCGGGCCGTTGCTCGCCTGTTCCCGCCGGCCCTGATGGAAGAGGACCGTCGAGGTGGCGAGGTCAAAGGTGAAGAGCGCCGCGCGTCCCTGGCCGTAAAGCGTGGCAACGATCGCCGCCTGCGTTGATGGCTGCCCGTAGAACGGCGCCAGCCAGGCGACGACCGCCTCCGCCGGGCCTGTCCACTCCAGCAGGTCGGCACGGCCATGGAATTGCAAATCGTGGTCGGTCATCCCGGCCACCAGCGGCTGGGCGGCGTTGAGGTGCAGCCAGCGGTCCAGCATCCCACGTAGAATGGTCGAGCCCTGGTATACCACCTGGTTAAACGGACGCAGCCCCAGTTCCCGCGCCATGCCGAGCGGCGGACGGAGCAGCAGGAGGCGCCCGCCTTCGCGGGCGTACTGCAGCAGCAGCGCCTCGTCTTGCTCGCTCAGGCGGACGCTGCTCACCAGTACGAGCTCGACGTTTCGCATGGTGTCCAGTCGCAACGTCGTGCGGGCCAGGTCGAGTCGCGCAAACCAGGGATACCCCTCCGTGAATAGGATCTCCTCGATATAGCTGTGGAAGCGATTGGCATCATCGGAACGTTCGAGAATCAGGATCGGCGCGACGGGCGCGGACGCACTCACAGCGCCATTCCTGCTGGCGCCTGCCCGGCTGATCGGCGCGCGCTGGGCCGAAAGTCGGGTACCGAGAGAACCTGGCCACCCTGGTCGGCGGAATGACCGGCGATGACCGACGGCCCGGCGATCTCGGCAGCGCGGTAGACGTCGACGAGCGGCCGTTTACCTCGGAGTACGCCCTCTACGAAGTCGTGCAACGGGTACAGGTCGCTTCCGCCATGCACGGAGACACTCGCCCCGGGTAAGCCACGCTGGTACTCGTTGAAGCCCCAATCCACCTCGCTCCGGCCCGGCATGTAGTGATTTGCCAGCCAGAGCAGGGAGCCATCTGCCTGGCCCCCGCCGGCCGTCCAGCGCCGGCTCGTCTCTACTTCGCCCAGGGTGCCGATCAGGTGCTGCCAGTGATGGGGACTGGCGCTCGGTGACTGGAAGCCGCAAGCGATACGCAGGATGCAGTCGCCATCGTGCTTCATGATCGCGACTTCGATGTCCGGAATCGGCATGAACTCACGATAGTAGCTCTGCTTCCGCGTGGACATGCAGCTTACGTCGGTCACCCGTCCGCCTAGCACCGCCAACAGCGGACCCAACGAATGGGGCGAATACCAGAGCGGGTGTAGGAGCGTCCACGGTCGGTTCTTCCGCGCATGCGGATTTCCCTGCGCCTCCTCGGCCGTGATCTCCCGGCCCGTTGCTTCGTCCAGGTAGACCCGCTCGTTGACCAGCCCATGGAAATATTGGGCCTCACCGTAAATTGGTTTGCCAAGCAACCCTTCTTCGATCAACTGCCGCCAGGCGCGCACAAAGGGCATATAGCTGCGCTGCTCAGCCATGGCAAACACCCGCCCGCTCCGCTCCGTTGCCAGCACGACGCGCCAGCAGTCTTCCACGGTGTACCCTAGCGGCACCTCGCTGATCACGTGCTTCCCAGCGTCCAGGGACCGTGCCGCGATGACGGCGATATATTCCGGCTCCACGTTGACCGCCACGGCGTCGACGTCCGAACACGCCAGCATGTCGTCCAGTTCCGCAAAGACGCGGGCCGGTCTGAGGCCCGCCCGCGCTGCTCCCTGTTGCAGACGGACCGGCATCCGCTCGCAGACCGCCACGACCTCCGCCAGCGGCTCCAGCCGGATGGTGTTGATCCAGGCAATGCCCCGGTGTCCCATGCCGACGATGCCGATACGTACGCGTTCCACGTGTACACGCTTTCTCAAACCCCAGCCGCTCCGTCGCCTGCTATCATAGCCCCCATCGTCCACCGTCGATGATTTGACGATATGTTTGGAGGGATGGTGCTGCCGGCTACGGGTCACTCGTCCTTGGTCAAGTCACGGCGTGCCTTGCTCCGCCAGGCGGTCCTCAGCGCATCGCTGGCCGGACCGCTCCTTGTTCTCGCCAACTGCGGCGGGTCGGTTGCCGCAACTGGCTCCGCCGGCAGCAGCACAGTGCTCGGTACCAGCGCGGTGAGCGCCACCAGCGTGGCTGCGTCTGGTGCGAGCACCTCGGCAGCCTCCAAGGTCGCCGGTAGTACGGCCGCCGCCGCCAGCACCATCACCCCGGCGGCGGCTCCGGCCGGCAAGGCGCTGACCCTGCAGATCGCCTCCTGGCAGAAGACGGAACAGGGCAAGCAGGGCTACGCCACGCTGGCCGCCGAATATGCCAAGGTCAACCCTACTATCAAAATTGAGCAGCAGATCATCCCGGAAACCCTGTCCGACTTCAATAGCAAGGTGACAGCACAACTGGCCGGCGGAACCGCGCCGGACCTGATGGAGACGATCTGGGGACTCAGTCAAGACCTGGCGGTGAAGGGCGCCTTGCAGCCGCTCGATACCTTCGTCGCCCGAGACAAGATCTCGACCAGCGATTACGTCCAGGCGGCGCTGGAACTCGGACGGTGGCCACAAAAGACCGGCAAATATTAGGCCTGGTACACCATGTTCTCGATCTCACCGCTCTACTACAACACCGCGCTCTTCCAGCAGGCGGGGCAAGCGCCGCCCGATGAGACCTGGACTTGGCAGCACGTTCTGGAAGTAGCGCAGAAGTTGACCAAGGCAGGCGCCGGCGCGGCCGACTCCACCTTCGGGTACGACCCCACCTACCTGACGCGCACCATGCTCTACGCCTATGGCTGGGACTTCGCCAACGCCGATGGTACGAAGTCGGCGCTGGCGAGCCAGCAGAGCATTGACGCCTTGCAGTTCTGGCAGGACCTGATTTACAAGTATGCGGTCTGCCCCCCGGCGTCGCTCCAGTTCGGCAAGGGCGCACCCGCCGGTGTGTTCTCCACCACCCGCCTCGGGATGGAAATCCAGGCAACGTACCAGATCGGCTCCTACCGGAAAGTGAAGGGCTTGGATTGGGACGTCGCCGTGCCGCCATCCGGGCCGGCCGGGCGCTTCACCGTCGTCAAGGGAGCGCCCGGTCACGCTATCCCTACGCAGTCGGCGCATGCTGTAGAGGCCTGGGCCTTCCTTTCCTGGTGGATCACCAATCAGACACCGACGCTGGTGATACTGGAAGGCAACCTTCCCAGCAAGCTATCAGCGCTGCAGGGCTATCCGCAAGCGGCGCAGAAGGAGAACCCGGTGCCGGCCCACATCGGCATCCTGCCCGACATCGCCATCACGTACGGCAAGCCGGTGCAGGTGCTGCCCGACAACGACAACGTCAAGAAGCCGTATTACACCGAGCGCGCCAATATCCTTGCCAACAATGAAGACGCGCGAACCGGCATGACGAAGGCTGCTCAGCAAATGGACGGGCTGCTGCACAAAGCTATCGCCGACCAAGCGAAGAGATGAGTGTGGTATCCGCCACGCAACCGGAAGGCCCTTGCTGAACGGAGAGTAAGCACATGGAATCGTTGACGAGGCGGGCCGCATTAGCCATGCTCGCCGGCACTGCCGTTGGTTTGCTGGCGGCCTGTGGTACCAGCCAGACCGGCGCGACCGTCGGGGCAGCAAGTGCCGCCACTACGCGCGCCGAAGCATCGCCCGCCGGAACCACAATGGGAACAACGGCGGGTCAGGAGACCACGACAACGGCCGCGGCGTCGACCAAGCCACCCACTGCCGCGGGCCAGGGTGGCGTCACGCTGCAACTCTTCAGCTTTGCCAAGGATCGCGCGGCCTGGCTGGTGTCGGTGGCCAAGCTCATGAGCCAGGAGCAGGGGACACCGCTTACGATCGACGCCCAGGTCGTGGGCACGACCGCCGACGTCACCAATAAGGTGGAAGCGATTATCGCCGGTGGCGGAACGCCGCCCGATCTGGCGGAAATTGAGATCAGCCAGTTCCCCCGTTGGATCAAGCCGGGGCAGGCGCCACCATTCACGGCCCTCGATGAAGCCTTACAAGGCCACCAGAAGGATCTCTTCGCCCCGTCCGCCATCGATCCCTGGAGCTGGCTGGGCAAGACCTATGGCCTGGGCAACGAACTGAATGCCTCGTTGCTTTCCACACGTACCGACCTCTTCAAGCGCGCCGGGTTGGACCCGGCGAAGATCGGCACCTGGCAGGATTTTCTGGACGTCGGGCAGCATATCAAGACGGTCGCGCCCTCCGGCATGACCTACTGGGGCGGCGGCGATTTCGTGTTCCTATCCATGCAAGCCGGCGGCGGCCTCTTCGACCAGAATGGTAAACCGATCCTCAATGCGCCGGCCGACCTCAAAGCCCTGGAGTTTATGCAACAGGCCATCGTCAAGGACAAGGTGGCCATCGTTGATCCCGGTACGGCGCCGCACAACGCCTTGCTCGTCAGCGGCGGCGTGGCGGCCCTGACCGGCCCGGCCTGGAAGATCTCCGGCCAGGTGCGCCAGAACGCGCCGCAGACGGCGGGCAACTGGCACGTGCAACCGTTGCCGGCGTGGGGCACGACGGGCGCCCACGCCTCCTGGAGCCAGGGCGGCACGGGCGTGACGGCGCCCGCCACCGGTAAACAGATCAAGGCGGCGGTGGACTTCATCATCTACGCGCATACCACGACTAGGGCGGTGCTGCTTGATTACGAGGTGCGCAATACCTATCCCACCTGGCGTCCGGCCTACGACTCCCCGGAACTCAAGCAACCGGACCAGTTCTTTGCCGGCCAGGTGGTTGGCCCGGTGATCGCCCAGGCGGCAGCGGATATGGCGACCTTTATCACGTCACCCATCTACCCGGATATTAATTCCCTCGCCGGCAAGACGGCGACTGCCGTCTTCAAGGGCACCCAGCAACCGGCCGACGCCCTGGCGGCCGCCCAACAGCAAGCCGACGGCATCGCCGCCGCGTTGCACTAGCAAGAGGGACCTCGCGCTTCAAAGTTCGAGCAGCGTCTGGGCGAGCGCGATCGCCTCTTGCCAGTCGTCGCCGTGGTTCTCGGCACTCCAGCAGGCGGACATGACCGCCTGCACGAAGGCCCAATCGCCCAGACGAGCGCGATCATAGCGCAGTTCCTCAGCGAACACGTCCAGCCGGCGGCGTATCACGTCCGGCTGGAGTTGGTCGCCGCCGAGATCAGGATTCAGCATGAACTGCCCAACGTCGTAGCCGGGGTCGCCGGTTACTCCCTTTGGGTCAATGGCCAGCCAGGGAGCGCGCTCGGCGGTGAGCACGTTGTAGTGGTGAAAGTCACCATGCAGCAGCACTTCCCTGGGCGCGGAGGCGAGCAACTCCCCAACCAGGGCCTCGGCGCGCGTGATGATGGCGGCGGGAAAGGGGCCCGGCCCTCCATACTCTCGTCGATGGTGGTCGAAGGCTTGCGCAAACCATTGCGCGATAGGCAGGAAAGCCTCTTCGGCCTCGACCGGTCGCCAGAGCTTTTGCATGACCTGGGCCGCGATGCGCGTGGCCGCCTCGTCGTCGGTGCGGGCCATCGGCACGAGCATGTCGCCGGGCCGCAAGCGTTCCAGCAGCATCGCGCCGGATTCGTCATCGACCTCGAGCAGGCGGCACATGCCATCGCCGTTGTACCGGCGCAAAGCGTTGATCTCGCGCTGCACTTCGTCACCGATGACGCCGCTTTTGAAGACGGCTTCCGTCCCATCCGCCCGGCGAGCGGGCGCGACATAATTATAGGAAAGGCCAAACGGCTCGCCAAGCGTGAGGCCCCAGCGCCGGCTGAGGTCGGTGATTCGTGAAGGGAGCGTGTGCAACCACGCCGAGCCTGCTTCCCCGAACGCCTCAACGGTGTGGCGCGCGAAGGCGTCGGGAATGGTGAATGTTGGAGCCGTCAAAGCGCTGCACCTTTTCTATGGTGCCTCCATGGTAGCTGATGTTACTGTCGCGTCAACCGCCGCATCGCCTCGTCGAAGGCGATCTCGCCGGCGGCGAGGCGATCCAGCGTTGCCAGGCGGGTTTCGCCTGGCTCGGTGAGCGCCGGTCCGTCCAGCGCGGCGACGATGTCGTCCAGGCGGGCTCGGGCGGTGTTGTAGGCCATGCCGAATGCCCCCGCCACCTTTTGCACGTTGCCGCGATACTGGACAAGCACATGCACGAAAGCCAGTTGCTCCGGCGCCAGGCGCGCTAGCCAGCCGAAGGAGAACTGCCCCTCAATAACGACGCCGCTCTCAAGGCCCTCCAGGCGCGTGACAATCAACTCGCCGCCCGTCAAGGGGTCACGGGTGATCAGGGAACGCATACGTCGATGCTGCCGGATTTGCCTACACCTCGACCTGTTCCTTCACGTCCGCATCGACGTGTTCCGGCACGTCCACCCGGAACGCCTGTTGCGCGTGCAGATCCCGCATCTCTTGTATATAGGTCGCGTCGATGCCGTTGTCCCGCAATTCGATCAGTTGGTCGATGCTCGCATCTGTGAACCCCAGGTCGCGAAGCTCTTTGACAAAGTCCGGCGTGACACCGTGATCGCGCAATTCCATCAGGTCGTCCGCCGATAGGTCAACGAAACCAAGGTCCCGGCACTCGCGCACGAACTCCGCAGTCACGCCGTGGTCGCGTAACTCGACCAGGGTATCGATGTCGGAACTGGTGAAGCCCAGGTCGCGCATCTCACGGATGTAGTCGGCACTGACGCCATGATCGCGCAGTTCCACCAGTTGATCGACGCTGATGTCTCGCCACCCCATACTCCGAATTTCCTGGACGAAGGCCGGATTGACGCCGTGCTGGCGCATCTCGATGAGTTGGTCGGCGGTCAAGCCAGACAAAAAGCGGTCGTGCCGGCTGTCTGCTCCTCCTGCTCGCCCGCCGTTAAGTTGGGCAGACGGGCGGGGTTGGGGATTCGGATGGGGGCTCCCCGATGACGCCGCGCCGAGCGCCTCCAGCAACTGATTGGCCTGTTCCGGTGTGACCGTGCCGGCGGCGAGCATCTCCAGGACTTTCAGGCGTTCTTCGCTCATGATACCGACCATTCCTTTCACCTACGTGGTAGCGGTGACCGCCCTCGCCGGACAGTGCAGATGGGCGTTTCTTACTACCGTTGGTAATATTACGCAACGCGGCTTGATTTTCAAGTCCCTAGGCGCGACAATATGGCGGAGCGCATCCGCAGACTGGAAGGAGCAACCATGCCCTATGTCGCCGAAATTAGCCGCCTGCATCCCACCTGCCTCCTGTTTCTGATTGACCAGTCCGGCTCGATGGAAGATCCCTTCGGGGGTGACGCGGCGGCGGATGGCAGCGGTCCGGCCGGACTGCGGGCCGGCAGTAAGGCGCAGAGCGTCGCCGACGCCATCAACCGGCTGCTCAGCACGCTCGTCATCCGCGCCACCAAAGCGGAAGGTGTGCGGCACTACTTTGACGTTGGGGTTATTGGCTACGGTAGCAGGGTGGGTCCCGCCTTCGACGGCCCTCTGGCCAACCGGCCGCTAGTGTCGGTGGAGGATATCTACGCCAACCCCGCCCGCGTCGAAGAGCGGACGCGTAAGGTGTCGGATGGCGCCGGCGGCCTGGTGGAGGAGCAATTCAAGCTGCCGATCTGGTTCGACGCAGTATCCGTCAATGGAACCCCCATGTGCGCCGCCTTGCGCCTGGCGGCGACCATCCTGGAACCCTGGGTACGCGATCACGCCGCTTCCTACCCGCCGATTGTCATCAACCTCACCGACGGCGAATCGACCGACGGCGATCCCACCCAGCCGGCGGAGGAGTTGCGCCGTCTCGCGACGGACGATGGCAACGTCCTGGTGCTCAACTGCCACCTCTCCTCCAAGGCGGGGGCAAAGTTGATGTTCCCCGATAGCGACACGAATCTGGCCGACACGTTCGCCCGCCGGCTGTTCGGCATGTCCAGTGTGCTGCCGGAAGGGTTGCTCGGCATTGCCCAACGGGAAGGATTCTCCGTGGGCGACCAGGCACGCGGCTTCGTTTTCAACGGTGACCTGGTGGATGCGATCCGCTTTCTGGACATTGGGACCCGCATTGATCTCCGCTGAGGCCGAGATTGCGATTCGCGTGACGACCGGGGTACACGGGCTCCAGAAGGCCGGTAACCGGCCCGACGAGTACGAAGATGCCTTTGCCATCGGCACGGCGGCCCGCCGCCTCGCCATCGCCGACGGCGCCAGCGACTCCTATGATTCCGGGCGTTGGGCCCGTCTGCTCGTGGACGCCTTTGTCGACGTCCCGCCGGCTGCCAATGTCGATGGCGTGCGCGGTTGGTTGGCGGAGCCGGCGCGGGAATGGGTTGCCGGCCTGAACTTTGCCGCGCTTCCCTGGAACCAGCAAGAAAAGGCCCGCCTCGGCGCCCACAGCACGTTCCTCGGCCTGGAATTTGATCTGGTGGAGCAGGGCGCCGGGAACGGCGCCCCCTGCGGGGCCTGGCGGGCCATGGCCGTCGGTGACGCCTGTTTGTTCCATATTCGGGACCAGGGTCTCCGCGCCGCCTTCCCCTTGAACAGCGCCACGGCGTTCGGGGGCAGCCCCGCCTTACTGACCACCAACCCGGCCTACCGCGGCGCCAGTGTGGACCACTTGACGACCGCCCAGGGCGACCTCCGGCTCGGTGATACCGTTATCCTGGCCACCGATGCCCTCGCCCACTGGTTCCTCGGTCGCTACGAGCAAGGCGAGCAACCCTGGCTGCGACTGCCGGAACGATCCAACTTCGCCGATTTTGTCGCGGCGCAGCGGGCCCAACGCCGTCTCCGCAATGACGATGTGACGATGATCGTCGTCCACTTCGCCGCGGCGGACGCAGAGCAACGCCTGGTGACCACCACGGCCATCGTGCCGAAGCGCGATTCCGACCGCTGGGTCCGCTGGCCATGCTGACCGGAACCTGGCCGACGCCGAACGACTATTGCGCCGCAGTGCAGAACCCGAGTAACTGCTTCGCCGATCGCGACCTCCGCAGTGGCAACATCGTATCCGATCCGCTCGGCCTGCCAAAGCTCAGCTCCGGCAATTTCGCAGTAGTGTTCGAGCTCGCCTTGCCGCCCCAACGCTACGCCGTTAAGTGCTTCACCCGCCAGATCCGCGATCAGCAGCAACGGTATACGGTGATCACCCGCTTCCTCGCCGGCCGGCGGGCGCCGGCGCTCGTGGCCTTCCGCTATCTGGCGCAGGGCATCCGCATCGGCGGGTCGCTGTTCCCGCTCCTCACGATGGAATGGATCGATGGCGAACTCCTCCACCAGTATGTGGAACGCCAGATCAACGCGCCGGCGCTCCTCCGCGACCTGGCTGAACAATGGCGCGCCGTCGTCGGCGACCTGCAGGCGCTCGGCGTTGCCCATGGCGACCTGCAACACCGCAACATCCTCGTGGCTGCCGGCAAACTCCGACTGGTGGATTATGACGGCATGTTCGTGCCCGGCCTGCGGGGCAACGCCCCCGACGAACGCGGCAACGACCACTTTCAGCACCCGAATCGGAGCAAAGGCGATTACGACGAGCACGTTGACCGGTTTGCGGCGCTGGTGATCTACCTCTCCCTCCGCGCCCTGGCTGCCGATCCGTCCCTCTGGTCGGCGTTCCACAGCGGGGAAAATCTCATTCTGTCCCACGGTGACTATGTCACGCCGGGTGCGACGCCGGTGTGGCAGCGCCTGGCGACGAGTCCGGACCCGCTGGTGCCGCCACTGGCGGCACGGCTGGAATGCGCCTGCCGTGACCCCGCAGCCCGTACGCCGGACCTGGGAACTGCCCTACGCCAGGCCCAGCCGCCCGTACCGATGGCGGCGGCCGACTGGCAGAAGCTGGCGCAGGCGCTGGGGATCGGCGCCTCTCCTGGTCGCCGGACGGAGCCCTCGATGACGGCCGCGGACTGGGCCAAGATGGGCCCTGGCCATGGGGCGTCCGCCGGTGCAAATATCGACGCGGTCCGTTGCCCGGAAGGGCATGCCTTGCAGCGCGACCCCTTCTTGCGCTATTGCCCGGAGTGCCTGGGGAAGGGGAAGCGGACGGCGCTCTACGGTTGGCGCATGGCGCCCTGCGGTCACACGATCCCCGACCGCTCCGACTTCTGTCCGGAGTGCCGCACCCGGACCGGCTGGTGATCGCCGGTGCGCCGCTGCCTGCGCTGCACGCACCCGGCCTACGCCACCGACCGCTACTGCCTGAGTTGCGGGCGGGCCCTTCCCCGAATCTGGGGGCGCGGCCCCTGGCTCCTCGGCGGCCTGCTGTTTCTAGCGTGCGTCATCGGCGTGAAGGCGGAGGGGCCGGTGGGAGCAGCGACCGGTGCGACTGGGCACCGGCAGCCGCCACCTAAAGTAGCGTCGCCTCCTTCATCTTCCCCCTGCCGGTTTGTCCTCGGCTTTCAGACTTTGCACGACCGTCTGGCGGCACAGGTCGGCGACTGCCGGGACGACGAACACTACCTCCCGGCCGGCAACATTGCGGTGCAACACACCACCGGCGGCCTGCTCGTGTGGCGGAAAGCCGATAACGGCGTTGCCTTCACCGACGGCGCACAGACATGGGTGCTCGGGCCGCACGGCCTCCAGCAGCGACCGAACAGCCGCCGTTTCGGCTGGGAGGCTAACCCGGAGCACCTTCCCGAGATCGGGGTCTCGGCTGTAGGAACTACCTCCTGATGCGCTGACCTCTGCCTTTCGGTCACGCCCACCGGCGCCATGCAGCCCACGATAGTGGCATGCTGCCTGAGGACAGGGACGAAATCGCCGCTGTTCGGAACGACGGCACGGGACAGGGCGATGGCTCTCTAGCGAGGCGAGGCGACATGCGACGGAATGCAATGGGCAGGCAGGGGGGCGGGCGGATCGCACGCAGTTTGCTATTGGCCGCCGGCCTGATGGCGGCCCTGCTCCCGGCGAGCGCCGTTGCGGCCGGGTCGCTGGCCGGCCAGACGATCGTCATTGATCCCGGCCACGGCGGCATGGACGGCGGAGCGACCGCCTATGGGCGAGTGGAAAAGCTGGTCACGCTGCCGATCGGCCTGGACCTGAGTACGCTGTTGCGGGGGGCAGGCGCGCGGGTGGTCTTGACCCGCGGTACCGATCAATTTGTCAGCCTGGCGAACCGGACGTCGATCGCCAATGCCGCCGGCGCCGATGCCTTCGTATCCATCCATGCCAACGCCTTGAGCGAACCGAGCTATTCCGGTCTGACCACCTTTTTCGGCGCGCCATCGGGGTTCGTGACGGGGGTGACCCGGTCGCCGGCGCTGGTATCTGCCAGTCGCGCGCTGGCCAGTGATGTCCAGGCCGCGACTCAAGCCCGCACCGGCGCCAGCGACCGCGGGATCCAGCAGGCTGATTACTACGTTCTGGGCAATGCCCAAATGCCTGCCATCCTCGTCGAAACCGGCTTCATTACGAACCCGGCGGAGGGGCAACGTCTGGTGAATCCTGCCTATCAGGAATCACTCGCCGCCGGCATCGCCAATGGGCTGGCCCGGTTTGCCGCCAATCCCGGCGTCGCGGCACCGAACGAGGTGGGCGCGACGCCGGCTGGAACCGCCTCGGCGGCGCCAGGAGCCGGCAACTACCTTGTGCGTCCTGGTGACACCCTCTCGGCCGTGGCCGTGCGCTTCGGCGTCCCAGAGTCGGCGCTGCGCGCGGCCAATGCTCTTCCCAACAGCGACCTCATCTACGCCGGGCAGCGCTTGACGATCGCCGAGAGCAACGGCGCCGGTGGAGCGCCGGCGATCGCGGTACCCGCAAATCCCTCTCCTTCCAATGCGGCCGGTACCGATGGCAGTGCAGCCCTGGATGGGCTTACCTACACGGTCCAGCCTGGCGACACCTTATCGGGCATCGCCCAACGCCTTGGGGTTCGTCAATCGACTATCGCCCAACGTAACGGGATCGCGAATAGCGACCGCCTCTATGCCGGGCAGACGCTCCAACTGCCGAGCGGCTGGCCGATAGCGTCCGCCTCCGCTCCACCGGCGGTCGCCTCGCCGAGCGGTCAGCGATATCGCATCCGGGTCGGTGACACCCTCTCCGGCATCGCCCTGCGCCTTGGCATCAGCGAGCACACCCTCGTGGTCGCTAATCAACTCTCCGATCTGAACCGCCTCGTCGCCGGTCGCTATCTGGCGATTCCCAGCGCTAACTAGGTGGTGCGTTTACAAGGCCAGAGCTCGTTCCGGGAGCGCGCCTGGCGAATAAAGAAGTATGCCGATTACGGCGGGGATTCGGGCGCGTCGTAGGGGCAGGTCCCCGTGCCTGCCCTTGGTGCGGCTGCTACCCACCTGCGTGGTGCATGCAGCGAGCAGGGCAGGCAAGGGGACCTGCTCCAACGACGCGATCATCCAATTCGCCAGGCGGCGGAGCAAAAATGTACCAGAGTGGTCGAATTCATCACCTAACCGACCGCGGACACATCATCAGTAGCGCTCAGCATGGACTGACGAACGCGGGCGAAGAGCGGTCCCAGGCGGACTAAGGCGACGCCGAAGGTGAGCCAACGCAGCAACGCGACGGCTGCCAGGACGGCGCCGGTGGCACTCGTCAGGTCAACCGTGCTCTCGTCCAGGAAAGGATTAAGCAGCAGGAGCGTCAATGCGAGCGGCGCCCCGGCGAAGACCATCAGATGGAGCCAACTGGGAAGCCGGCGCACATGCCGCCCGGCGGCGATTATCCCCAGCGCGGCCGCGACGAGGAGAAAGAGGGGCCAATCAAAGAGCAGGTGGAGTTCCTCCGTGACGGACGTGTTGATCGGAGGTGCGGTGTGGCCGAGCAAGCGCACGCCAAAGCTCACCAGCCCGAGCACTGCATTTGCTCCTAATAGCGCCATGCCGCCAGAGACCACTCCCGCCAGCAGCGCCGTGCCCAGCGATGCCTGCCACGGCGACTTCGTGACGCCGATGCCTTGCCGGAGGGCGCGCAGCACCAGACCCAGCGCGACCAGCGTTGCCAGTGAGACGAGGGCGCTTACCGGCAACGCCAGACGTTCCATAAAGGCGAGCACGACCGGCCCGACAAAGAGACCGAGCAGCGTGTAAATCAACAGGTACAAAAAGGCTCCGCACGCGAGCGCCGGCAGGACGGTCCGGTAGGGCAATCCCAGCACCCCGGCCGCCACCACAGTGATGATGCGGAAGCCAGGGACCAACCGCGCGACAACGATCGCCCAGCCGCCATGCCGGCGAACTCGCGCTTCCGCTCGTTCCAGCGTTTCAGGGCCCAGGTGTACCAGGCGGCCGTAGCGTGTCACGAACGATCGCCCGAATCGGCGGCTACCGGCGAAGAGCAGCGAGGCTCCCGCCACCGTCGCTGCTTCCTCCACGAGCAAGACTGCCCAAAGGGCGTCCTGACCGTGCGCCACGCGGATGCCGCCCAGCAGCATCACGAGGTCTCCCGGTATGGGAATGGGGATACCGAGCTCCTCTACGAAGAGCACCAGGGCAATGACGGCCAGACCGTGGGCATTGAGCAAGGAGTGGAGGTGCTGTCCGAGGCTCATCCAGGCCGTGCTCATCGGGGGGGGGGGCCCAATTGCACCATGGGCAACCTGAGCGTGAAGGTGGTACCTACCCCCGGCGCGCTCGCCACGGCAATATCCCCGCGGTGCGCCTGCGCCGTGGACTGCGCGATGGCCAGTCCCAGACCCGCGCTTTCCTGCGCCCGCGATCGGGCGGGATCGACGCGGTAGAAACGCTCGAAAAGGTGCGGCAGATGCTCGGAGGCGATCCCGATACCGCTATCGGTCACCGTGAACGTTGCCCACCGGTCGAGGTGCCGGAGGCTCACCCAAACGTGACCACCGGGCGGAGTGTACTTGACGGCGTTCTCCACCAGGTTCACTAATAGCTGCACCAATTGCGTCTGATCACCGAGCACGACGCTCGGTACTATCGTATCAGTCGCAAGCTGCACGCCACCGGCTTCGGCCAGAGGGGAAAGGGCGACCACCACATCGTCAACCAGTTCATCGAACGGCACCGCCTCCCGCAGTGCGTCATTGCCGTCATCGGCCCGTGCGAGCGTCAACAGCGCCGCCAGTAAGCGCATCATTCGCTGCGCTTCGTCGCGGACAGCCGTCAGCGCCTGACGGTACGCGGCGGGCTGCCGGTTCCGGTCCAGTGCCAGCTCGACTTGACTGATGAGGAGCGCGAGGGGCGTCCGCAGTTCGTGCGAGGCGTCCGCGGTGAACTGGCGTTGTCGGGCAAAGGCCCCATCCAGCCGGCCGAGCATCTGGTCAAAGGTGGCGGCCAGACGCCCAATTTCGTCTGGACTGGCGGGGAAGGCCAGTCGTTGAGAAAGATCCGCCGCGCCGATGCGCTGCGCCGCCCGCGTGATGCGGTCAATCGGATCCAAGGCCCGCCCGGCCAGGAACATACCACCAGCAACCGCCAGGAGGAGGGTGAGCGGGATGGCGAAGCCCATCAGCAGGGCCAGTTGGCGGAGGGCCGCTTCCGCCTGCTGCTCGGACTGCGCCACCTGCAGGATGCCGACTTCCTGGCCCTGGTCGGCCACCGGACGGGTGAGCACTCGCCAGTCTTCCTGGCCGAGCCGGACCGTCACCGGGCCTGGCGCGTCCACGCCGGCCGCGGAGAGCGGGGCGGGAAGGGCCGGCAAAGCTAGCCGGGGGACGCTGGCGTCCAACCGCCGCCCGGACGGATCATAGAGCACGACCAGCATGTCCGGCGGGATTTGGTTGGCGGCATCCCCGAGTACTAGCTTGCCATTCTGCACGTCTAACACGCTGAGCACCCGTTCGGCATCCAATGTCAGAGCGCGATCGGTCCCATCACGCAAATTGTGCGCCAACCGGACATACAGGAAGGTGCTGAAGCCGATCAGGATGATGGCGAGAAACGCCACGTACCAGAGTGTCAAGCGCAGGCGGATCGTGCGGAGCGCACGTGGGACGGGCAGGCGGAGCGCATGTAGGCGGCGCAGCCGCACGGCGGCACGAGGTAATCCGCTCACGGCGGGGGAACGCGGAGCATATAGCCGCTGCCGCGGACCGTGCGAAGCAAGCGCGGCTCCCGATCGTCGGCCAGCTTTCGGCGCAAAGTGCGGACGTAGACATCGACCACATTGGACATGGCGGCGAAATCGTAGTCCCAGACGTGTTCGGCAATCTGGGTGCGGGTGAGCACCCGGTTAGGATTACGCATAAAGTATTCTAGGACGGCATACTCTTTGCTTGCCAGCTCGATACGGCGCTCTCCGCGGAACACTTCCCGCGTCTCCGGGTCCAACACCGTGTCCCCGGCGCGCAATACGGCTGCCCTGGCGCCGGCATCACGACGAAGCAAGGCGCGGACGCGCGCCAGGAATTCGCGGAAGGCGAAGGGCTTGGTGAGGTAGTCGTCAGCGCCACTGTCGAGGCCCATTACCCGGTCGTCGATGCCATCGCGCGCGGTCAACATAAGGATCGGTACATGGCGCTCGGCGGCTCGCAGCCGCCGGCACAGCGCGTAACCGTCGAGCTTCGGCAGCATGACGTCCAGGATAAGTAGATCATACGGCTCCGTCTCGGCAAGGTCCAGGCCGGCCACACCATCGTAAGCAGTGTCAACGGCGTAGCCATGCTCCTGTAACCCCTGCTTGAGGATCGTGACGAGCCGGTGCTCGTCTTCTACGACCAGAATACGCATGCCACACTCCCAACGATACTGGCCGGCGTCGCGCGATCCAACCGAAGAGCGCGCCCCACTCATCCTCTCATGGTGAGCGTAGGACGCCAACATGAGGAGCAGATGAAGCCTGATCCCGCCGGAAATCCACGCTGTACCACCACTCGCCGGTGTCATTTCACTTCATGAGGCCTTCATGGCGGCGACCGATGCTACAAACGTTGGCCGGGCTTCCGCAACGGCGGCGGGCCAGACTGGCGATAGCGCTAAGGAGGAAAGACAAGCGAGGCCGGCACCTGACGGGGCAACCGGCGCCCCCAACCGTTTCACGCCGATTGGTCCTGTGGACCGGCGGCAGGCCGGCGCTCAGCGCCGACCAGATGACGATAGGCAAAGAAAGTTGGATCATCGCATGCATCATTCCATTACTCGGTTTGCGGGCGCCGCAGCACTGGTCTTTACCCTTGGCCTGGGGACCACGGCTGCCTTTGCGGCGAACGGCAGTGGGGCGACCGCCTCACCGGAAGCGCAGAGCGCCGGCGTGGATTCGCCGGATGCCTTGCCGGCCGGGGCGATCCCCCTGGCGGTCGCGCAGCAGGATGCGCTCAAGAACTATCCGGGCGGGACGGCGGTCGCCGATGGGACGAACGACCAGAACGGCACGATCACCTACGGCTTCACCGTGACGCAAAACGGCACGGCCTATGACGTGCAGGTCGATGCCCTCACCGGCGCGGTAGTTCAGGCCGATGCCACCGGGACAGACGCCGACACCGGCGCCGATGCCGGCGCTCCGGAGGCCGGCGGCGCCAACGGGTAGGCGCGTCCTCCGATAACCCTTGCCGTGGGAGGGTGGCGACAAGCCGCCCGCCCACGTGCGTTTTATGGCAGCCTGCTCAGGCTTCGGCGTCTTGTTGGGCCCGTACCGCCTCGATCACGATGTCATGCTCCGGAAAACCGCCGTCACGGTACATCGAATGGACCAACTCCGTCCCGACGCGGACGTCGAAGGAGCCGTCGTACCAGGGGATGAGCTCGATGGACGAAAGCTCGTGCTGAAAGGCTTGGACCAGGGCGGTGCAGAGGGCGATCGTCTGCGGCTCGTAGCCGCAGTCCGCACAGTAGGTGATCGTCACTTTGACGGGATGCGTTGGCATGCGTTCTCCTTATCCGCCAGTTTACCGCCGGAACGCGTTAGTCAGCCGCGCCGCCTGGGCGCTGTCGCTTGACATTCGCCTCCTCAGACCATACCCTTACGTACACGTTCAGGTTGTGGCCGTAGGAGCGGGAGAGACGTGCGCATTAGCGATGCGGCGGAGCGGCTCGGTATTGCGCCGGAATGACGCCATGTCGGACGGCGAACTGCTGGTAGGAATGGGCAGGTGAGCACCGAATCCCTGCGTGTAGCCCGCCCAACGACGAATCCGGCCGGCCACCCGCCCGTCATCGTCGCTACTCCTCGCTTCGTGCTGGACGAGAACCACCTGGCGAGCAGCGTCAGCCGCCTGGCCGTGCCGATCATCGCCGAGAACCTATTTCAGACGATGTTGGGCGTGGTGGACATGTTGATGGTGAGCAAGCTCGGTGCGGCAGCCATTGCCGGCGTTGGCACGTCACTGCAAATCATGTTTCTCATCATGGCGGCACTCAGCGCAGTGACGGTCGGTACCACCGTCCTGGTCGCCCGCTTCACCGGCTCGCAACAGCCGGAAGAGGCGTCACGGGCAGCGAAACAATCGATCATGCTCGGCCTGCTGCTCGCGGTTATCATCACCATCATCGGCCACTTCTTTGCCCATGCCGCCATCACGCTCCTGGGGGCGGCGCCGGAGGTCGTAAAAACGGGCGGCGATTATCTGGATGTGGTGGCGCAAATGGCCGTCTTCCTGGTCCTGCAGTACGTCTGTGCCGGGGCGTTGCGCGGGGCCGGCGATACCCGGACGCCAATGATCGTTACCGGTGTCGTCAACCTCGTCAATATTCTGGTTGCCTACACCCTCATCTTCGGCCACTTCGGCTTCCCGGCGCTGGGCGTGCTCGGTTCGGCCTGGGGGGCCAGCGCGGCCCGCGCCATCGGCTCCGCCATTTTGCTCACGTTGCTCTTCAGTGGCCGCCGGCGCGTCCAGATCGCCGGTCGCGCCGGCTGGCGACCGGACCCGGTCCTGATGAAGCGGGTGCTGAAGATAGGCCTCCCCTCGATGGTCGAACAGACACTCATGAGCGGCGGCTCCCTCCTCTACTCCGTGATCGTCATCGGTATGGGGACCGCCGTTTTCGCGGCTCAGCGCATCACCTTCAACGCCCTTTCGATCTCGTTCATGCCAGGCATGGGCTTCGGTATGGCGGCGACGACGATGACCGGTCAGAGCCTCGGCGCCGGCCGCCCCGACCTGGCGCGCCGGTCGGCATGGATTGCCTTCCGTATGGCGGCGCTCTGGATGTGCACGATGGGCCTGGGCTTGATAATCTTCGGTAACCAGATCATGCGGCTACTTACCACCGACCCGCTCATTATTTCCGTGGGTACTACGGCGTTGCGGGTGATTGCACTCTCACAACCGTTTCAGGCCCTGGGGCAAGTGATGGCCGGCAGCTTGCGTGGCGCCGGCGATACTCGCTTTCCCATGTACGCCACCGGCCTGTCCGTCTGGCTCATTCGCTTGCCGTTCGGCATCCTCTTTGGCCCTGTCCTGGGTTGGGGGCTGGGCGGCGTGTACATTTCTAACGTCATGGATGCCATTGCCCGCGCCGCCGCCAACTACTGGCGCTTCCGCGCCGGCAAGTGGCAGAAGCTGCGGGTGTGAGGGCCTACCGCTCTTCCAAAACGGCGCGGACCCGAGCTAACAACGTCTGCTCCTGGACGGGCTTGATGAGATAGTCGGCGGCGCCCAGGAGGCGGCTTTGCCCCGTGTCTTCCAGGATTGAGAGCACCAGGACCGGTATGGCAGCAGTGTGTGCATCGTGCTTGAGCCACCCCAGCGTCGTGAAGCCATCGATATCCGGCATCAGCAGGTCGAGGATAATCAGGTCCGGCTGCTCAACCTGGGCCAACCGCAGGGCTTCCGAGGCAGATGGTGCAACCAACACGCGATAGTGGGCCCGTTCCAGGTATCGCCCGATGAGTTGGGCGATGTCGGCCTCGTCGTCAATGACCAGGATACAGCCACCCCGTGCCGGCCCCGTCACCGGCACGATCGGCAAGGGCGCCTCCAGTGCTTTACTGACCGGCAATGTAAAGCTAAAGGTCGTGCCTTGTCCTGGTGCACTCATCACGTGCAGTTCGCCGCCATGTAATTCGACAATCGAACGGACAATCACCAGACCCAGCCCCGTTCCTCCGGCTTCCTGGGCCACCCGCCCCTTGCCGCGAAAGAAACGGGTAAAGAGTTGGCCTTGCTCCTCCGTCGACATCCCAATGCCCGTGTCACGGACGGCCAGGCGCACCTGCTGGCCATCCAGGTGGGCGGACACGGTGATTTCTCCGCCGGCCGGCGTGTACTTGTTGGCGTTGGAGATCAGGTTGGTAAGGATCTGCACCACCCGGTCGGCATCGCCGGATACGGGAGGCAGACCTGCCGCGACGTCCAGCGTCAGACGCTGCTGCTTCTGCTCGATCTGGGGTCGGAAGCTCACCGCACTTTCCGCGACGAGACGACTGAGGTTGATCGGCAGCCGCGTAATCTCCACATTACCTGACTCGATCCGGGAGATATCCAACAGATTGCTGATCAAGGCGACGAGACGATCGGCATTGCTGCTGACAATGCCGAGGAATTCTTGTTGCTCAGCGTCCAGTTCGCCCACGTCACCCGCGATCAGGAGATCCACATAGCCCTTGATGGAGGTCAGCGGTGTCCGCAGTTCGTGCGAGACGAGAGCGACAAACTCCGACTTCATCCGATCGACCGCTCGTTCCCGCGTCACGTCGCGAAAGGCGAACAGCCGCCCGAGCGGCCGACCCCCGGCTTCGTGAACGGGCGTGGATGATAGTTCCAATTCGCGCCGTTCCGGCCACTGCTGGACGAGGTCCCGCCGAAAATGTTGTTCGGTATCGGCAATGTGCTCGGCGAGAATATCCGCCCCGGTCAAATCACCAAAGACACGCCGGAATTCCTCGTGGACATCTGCAAACGCCTGTCCGCGCAACGCCTGCTGGCCGAGGCCGAAGAACGCCTCGCATTGACGGTTGGCGGAGAGAATGCGGCCATCGGGCGCAATCAGGAGCATCGCCTCGCCGGTCGCATCAAGGATTGCCCGCGTTTCGCCACGGGCCGTCTCCGCTTCGTGATACTGGCGCTCTAATTCCGCTTCCGTCCGTTTGCGTTCGGTGATATTCTCCCCCATCGCCAGCAGAAACTGTGGCTGCCCGGCGGCGTCGCGGACCATCGAAACGGTCATGTGCCCCCACACCACCGTTCCGTCGCGCCGGTAGTAGCGTTCCTCCGCCTCGTAATGGTCGCGCTTACCACTGGCCAACTCTTCAAACAGGTGCCAGTCCGCCTTGAGATCTTCCGCATGGGCGAATTCCATGAAGGCGCGGCCCTGTAGCTCGGAGTGATGGTAGCCGAGCAACTGCTGCATCGCCGGGTTGGTCTCGATCAGCCGGCCATCGGTGCCGGCAAGGGCGATGCTGATGGCGGCGTGCTCGAAGATCGCCCGAAAGCGGACGGTACTGTCCCGCCGCGCCTCCTCCGCCTGGCGCTGCTGGATGAACAGCGCGTTGCGTATGGCTTCCTGCTCGGTCAGGATGGTGGCGCGAGCCTGCTCGAAGACGCCGGCGGAAAATTCGGCGAGCAGGGTGCTGAGGTGAGCTTGCATGGCAAGCCGTTGGGCCACCGGCGCGGCGGCGAGCAGTTCCGTCGCGAGAACTTCCTGGGTCCGGCGTAGCGCCTCGGGCTGCGTATAATGCAGGCTACCGAGCACTCCGCCGACCGACCGTGCTGCGGCACGGTCAACTGGCTCGGCCACGAAGGCCGTAGTCATTTGATCAACCAGGGCGAGAAGGCGCTGGTACTCGTCCGCTCGATCGAGCAACGGGCCAGTGCCGGTAATCGCCACTTGCCAGGCCTGGGCGATGACCTGGCGGCGCCGGTGCAGGGCGGCGTGAAGCGTACTCCGTTCGTCAGTCGTCACGATGCGGTTTCCGGCGCTGCACCGGTAGCGGTCGCCGGCTTTCGGGCGACTCCCGCGTAGGTCGCGGAGCGCTCAGGAGACCCGAAGAGGGGATCGCTGCTATCGTTCGGTCGCCAGAGCGGCGTGTGGACAAGTCCCGGCTCCACCAGGTCAAAGTCCTCGAAGAAGCGAGCGATATCGGCCCTGGAACGCGGATGGGCGGGATTGGAAGTCCCTCGATACAATCGTAAGACCTGCTCTTTGACCGCCGGCGGTGCATCGTGTTCCCGTGTCCCATGCGACACCACCAGATAGCTGCCGGGCGCGAGGGCGGCGCGCAGGGTGCGCACCGTCTCGAAAGCCTCCCGATCGTCGGTCAGGAAGTGGAGGACCGTCAGCAGCAAGACCGCCACCGGCTTATCAAAATCCAGGAGCGATCGAATCGCCGGACGCTGCAGCATGGCATCAGTCTGGCGCGCATCTGCCTGCAGCGCCACGACGTTTGGCGTGTTGCCCAGGATGGCGGCGCTGTGGGCCACCGCCACCGGATCGCTATCCACATACACGACCCTGGCTCCCGGCTGAATCCGCTGCGCCACCTCGTGGACATTGCCGACGGTGGGGATGCCGGAGCCAATGTCCAGGAATTGGTGGATGCCCTCCGCCGCCAGAAACCGCACTGCCCGTTGCAGGAAGGCCCGATTGGCCCGCATGGCGATGGGGAAATCGGGGTAGGTGGCGATCACCGCCTCCGCCGCCTGACGATCAATGGCGAAGTTATGATAGCCGCCCAAGTAGAAGTCGTACATGCGCGCCACGTTCGGCTTGTCGAGCGGAATGTCCTCCGGTATCCAGGTGTCCCGCTGCAAAGCCCTACTCCCATTCCGCCGCCCATCGGCGGCGCCAAACCACGTTAGAGCAGTGTTGTGAGCCGACCGCCGTCAACCAGCTTACCTGGCACCGCGACCTCAGCGGCAACGATCGGCAAGGTGGCACTGAAGGTGGAACCCTTGTCGGGCGTGCTCACCACCGTCAGTTCCCCATTGTGCAGTTCGACCAGCATTTTGGTGATCACCAGGCCCAGGCCGGTGCCGCCAACTTCCCTCGTCGCCCGATTATTGGCGCGAAAGAAGCGGGTGAAAAGCTGGCCGAGATCGTCGGCGGTCATGCCGACTCCCGTATCGGAGACATCCAGGCGCACGGTCTCCTCCATTGCCCGCACGCTGATGCGAATTTCTCCCCCCGCAGGGGTGTACTTGTGGGCGTTAGAGAGGAGGTTGGTCAGGATCTGGGTGATCCGAGCACTGTCCGCCCAGATCGGCGGCAACGAAACCGGTAAGTCCAGCGTCAGTTGCTGCCGCTTCGCGGTGAGTTGCGGCCGGAATGTGCTCACGACCTCCTGGATCAGGCTGAGTAACGCCACCGACGCCAGGCGTAGGTCAATCTTGGCGGACTCCAGGCGGGAAAGGTCGAGCAGATCATTGACCAGGATGACCATCCGATTAGCGCTGATGCGGGCGATGCCAAGAAACTCCTGTTGGACGGCCGAGAGCGGGCCGGCATCCCCGTTCAGCACCAGGTCAACGTACCCCTTAATGGACGTGAGCGGGGTGCGCAGTTCGTGCGAGACGAGTGCGATAAGTTCGGACTTCATGCGCTCCGTCTCCCGATATTGCCGCTCCCGTGCGGCCTGCTCCTCCGCCAACCGCCGATACAGGGACGTGACGCGGGTGGCGGCGATTAAGCGCACCTGTAACTCCTCGCGATCGAGCGGCTTCGCGAGGTAATCGTCAGCGCCGGCCTCCAGGCCGGCAAAAATGTGGGAGCGATCACTGAGTGCCGTGAGCAGGATGAAATACGGATAGCCGGCGCGCTGATCGGCACGCACTCGACGGCACAATTCGAGGCCGTCCAGCCCAGGCATCATCCAATCGCTGATCACGACGTCTACCTCGTTGTCCTGAAAAAGGTCCCACGCCGCAGCGCCATCCGCCGCAAGCAGGCAGTCGTGGCCGAACTTCTGCACGGCGCGCTGCAAGATCAGGCGGGAGACCGCATCGTCTTCGGCGATCAGGATACGCACGCCGGCTCACATTCCTTCTGATAGGCGATGAGCGCTGCCGTCACGCGGGCCAACTCCCCTTCGAGTTGGGCGAGCAACGCTAAGGCCAGCCCCAACTGCCCGGAACCGCCGGTTGCCTGGAGTTCCTGGCACAAATCGGCCAGCGGTACGGCGCCCAGGTTGGTAGCGCTTCCCCGTAACGTGTGCGCCTCCCGCTCCAATCCTTGCGCCGCCCCGATCCCCACGGCGAAGCGCATCGCAGCTATTCGCCCCGGCGCTTCCGCCAAGAAGAGCGCGATCAGTTCATCTACGAACTCGTCGCCGTCGCCCAGGTCACGCAAGCCACGGAGAGCTTGCCCGTCCAGGGGCGGAGCGTCGAGGGCGTCGGGCGCCGCAGTACCAGCTACGCCGCCCGGCGCTGGTGCCGGCTGCACAATGGCCGCGCCGTCGCCACGGCGGACCCAGCGCGCCAGCACCTTGTCCAGGGCATCCGCTCGCACCGGCTTCGGCAGGTAGTCATCCATGCCCGCCTCCAGGCAGCGCTCACGATCGCCGGCCAGGGCATTCGCCGTCATGGCGATGATGGGCAATCGCCACCCATCCCCTTCACGGTCCCGAATCTGCCCCGTGGCGGCGTAGCCGTCCAACTCCGGCATCTGGCAATCCATCAGCACCGCAGCGTAGCGTTCGCGTAGCACCGCCTCCACGGCTAACCGTCCCGTTCCCACTGTGACCACCCGATAGCCTAGCCGCTGCAGCATTTTTCCGGCGACACGCTGGTTCACGTCATTATCCTCGGCTAGGAGGATAACCGGCGCGATGCCGGACGCGACTGGCGTTACCAACGGCGGCAGGGGAACGTCTCGCAGCGCCGTGGACTCAATAGGGAGAGCGTTCATGATTCCAGACAGGCAGTCATACAGTTGCGACTGGCGCACCGGCTTGGTGAGCGTGGCAAGAATACCAGCATCCCGCGCTGACGCCCCAACGTGATGCCCAATGGAGGTGAGCATGACCAGACGCATGCCGGCAAGGGATGGCTCGGCTTGAATGGCGGCGGCCAGCCCAAGTCCATCCATCTCCAGCATCTGCATGTCCAGGATAGCCAGGTCGTATGGGTCATTGGCGGCGACGGCCGCCCGCAACAGCGCCAACGCCCCGGCTCCTTCCTCAGCGCAGTCGTTGCGCATGCCCCAGGATAGGAGCTGGCGGTTCAGGATCGTGCGATTTGTCGCGTTGTCATCCACGACAAGCACGTGCAAGCCCGGCATGGGCTGCCTCTCCCCGCGGACGGGCGGCGCGCTGCCCAGATCGTGCTTAGCGAAGTGGGCGGTGAACCAGAAGGTGCTCCCCTGCCCGGGCGCACTCTCCACGTCGATCCTGCCCTCCATGAGATCCACCAGTTGTTTGGAGATCGCTAGTCCGAGCCCCGTCCCGCCGTAGCGTCGCGTGGTGGAGGCGTCGGCCTGGGTGAAGGGATGGAAAAGCCGGCCTCGCTCGTCCGGCGACAGGCCGATTCCGGTGTCGGTCACGGCGAAGCGTACCATCATTCCTTCGTCCGTCTCCTCGACCAGTTCGACGCGGACACCTACTTCGCCCTGTTCGGTGAACTTGATAGCGTTGCCGAGCAAATTGGTAAGGACCTGCCGCAGCCGGAACGAATCGCCGATCACGACGCTAGGCACGGCGGTGTCAATGTCGGCCGTCAATTCGAGACCCTTGTCGCCGGCGCGGGGAGCGAGCAGGGCGGCGACGTCTTCGACGGTGGCCTGCAAGTCGAACGGCAAGGGATCGAGGCGCATCCGCCCCGCCTCAATCTTGGAGAAATCGAGGATGTCGTTGATAATGCGTAACAGTGACTCGCCCGACGCATTGACCGCATCGGCGTATTCGCGTTGTTCCGGGGTCAATGGCGTATCCAACAGGAGTTCCGTCATGCCGATGACGCCGTTCATCGGCGTGCGAATCTCGTGGCTCATGTTCGCCAGGAACTGCGACTCGGCCCGGTGCGCCGCCTCCGCCGCTTCCTTCGCCGCTCGCTCCGCTTGTTCCGCCCGTTTCCGTTGCGTGATGTCGAGCAAGGTTCCGACGACCCGTTCACGCCGGCCATCGTCGTTCACAATCAGCTCTGCCACGGCGTGGACCGCGCGCTCTGTCCCGCCGGGCAGTGCCACACGGTAGTCAATGCTAAATGGCGTTCCCCGAATGGCACTCGCCCGCGCCGCCCGTACCTCCGTCAGATCGTCCGGATGGACACGCGCCAGCAAGGCATCGGGGCCAGGCGTGACTTCTCCCGGCGTATACCCAAACAGGCGGTACATCTCATCCGACCAGGACGTGACGCCGCTCGCCAGGTCCAGCTCCCAGTTGCCGAGACGAGCGATCCGCTGCGCCCGCGCCAGGCTCGCCTCGCGGTCGCGCAGCGTTGTTGCCAACGCTTTTCGGGCCCCAATTTCGCGCACGCTCACGACGAACAGTAGTGCCAACAGGCCGATATTGGCGGCAGTAAAGGCGAGGAACGTCAAGATGGTGTGGGTGGAGTCCGCGGCGGAGCGCGCCTTCCGTATAGCCAGAAGTTGATTCTCCGCGTCCTCCATTGTTTGAATAGAGCGCTGCAGCAAGGTCAGGGTCGCTTCGCCATGACTGGTCGCCACGAATAACTGCGTTGCCGCCAGCCCCTGCTGCCGGCGGATCGTGATGCCTGTATCAAGCGGGGCAATCTCGCCGCTGATCAGTGGGCTGATGTCCGCCAGGCGCTGCTGTTGCGCTGGATTGTCCGCCGTCAACGACTCTAACGTCGCCAGGTGCGCTTGCAGACTGGCGATCGCCGGCGCATAGGGCGCGAGGTCCTGTTCATTACCTTCAAGGAGGTAGGTGCGTTGGGCACGCTCCGCCATTTCCAAGTTTGTATAGGTGCCGTCAAGGCCGCGCAGCACCGTGTGCGTATGGATAACCCCGTTATTGGAATCGATGAACGATGCCGCTGTGCGATAGGCAACAAGGTCGAGAATGAGGAGAAACAGCAAAGCCAGAATAAACCCGCCGCCGAGCAGACGTTCCACGGACCAGCGGCCCAGGACTCTTCGCTGAATTGCCCGGCCCGAATTGCCGGATGTGACCCCCTTGTGAATATCAGCGCCGGCCATCCATGTGCTCCTCTCGGACTTTTCGCCCGCATGCTGCACGCGCTGATGGAGTCTGCCGTCAGCTGCCGCCCTGCGCCTCCGCCGCCTAACCCCGAATTGAAATCGTACGAAGGTGTTGCTCGTTCCAGCGTAGCCGCCAGGAGTGCGCAGTCGTCCGATTAGTACCCAAATGCTCTTTCGGGCTAGAGGTCTTTTCCAGGTCAACTCGTTGCGAATGCGTCAAGTTTGTCAGGCGGAGAGTTTGGCTTGATCGACAAAGTGATCGATGGCAGCATCGAGCTTGTCGAAGGCAGGTTGCAGGAGGCGG
>JBPCLN010000009.1:0-4154 GCA_051003235.1 Chloroflexota bacterium
GCTGGGACTGGTACGCCATCGCCTATGACGAAGACGGCGGCGTACCCCAACTGTTTTGCCTGGTGCGAGGCCAGGAGACCGAACTCGGCTACGTCGCCTTGGCCGAGCTGGAGACCGTGCGCAGCCCATTGGGGCTGGCGGTAGAGTGGGACGAGGATTGGGAGGAGTGTACGCTGGCAGAGCTGCGGCTGCGCCTGGGGACACCGGCACGCCGACGTCAACCGGCCGGCTACTGGCGACGGAAGCAGGACTGGTGGACGGAGCGGGAAGCGGAGGACAGCATGGTACCCGGCGACGCCGAGTATATCATCTGGCCGGAGGAGGGGAGCGTGGAGCGGTGAGCGAACGACCGGCAGACGGCGGCCTCCTCCAGTGCAGCCGCACCGCCGACGCGCTAGACTTTTGGCGCGCCGGAGAGCGCAACGTCACCCGCCGGACATCGACGTCGGAGTGGCGCGACGACTACGAGGTGGCAGTGAACGCCGCGCTCACCTACTTCAAGCGCCACACGACGATGGCGGAACTGGTGTATGTTATGTGGAATCAAGGAACGCCGGTGTGCTTGCCCGAGCGATGAGGTGGCGGCAGGAGGGGGGAGTATCGTGGGACGGACGACTGCTGCCCCGTCATGGGATCGCACGTCTCGCCCCGCGCCCGAGCGCTGGCGGAGCAGGACCGCCGTGCAGCGGTGGGCGGCCGACGCATCGGGTACGTGCCAAGCGAGCAGCAGTTTCTCAGCCCTCGCTCGCGGATCATCCCTCCGTCCGGACGAGACCACGATCGCGCAGAGGACCGAGGCGGGAACGGGCATGGTGGCGGCCGCAGGAGGCTTTGGGATGCCGGGACGCGCGCTGCCGTTGGCCACCGGCTGCCTTGAGGCGATCGTTGGGGCGGTGACGACATCGCGGATGATCCGTGCCTACGGTGGCTGGCCGGCTACGCGCTACCTGGCCGGCTTCGCTGCCGCTAGGGGCGCTCAGCAGGTGGCGCTCGGTGTCCTGCGGCGCCGGGTTGGGCCGGAACCGTCCAGCGAGGCCGACCTCTTCACCGCTGCCCGCGCAACCTGCGGTGCCGTGCTGGCTGGGATCCTCGTTTCCGGCGTCCGCGATCGCACCGGCCCGGCCGGCCGGCTGGGCTACGCGTTGAGTCTGGTGGGGGCGACCGCTCTGGACTGGCTGGATGGCCCCCTGGCCCGGCGGGCCGGAGCGACACGGCTGGGAAGCGCCCTCGATATCGAGGCCGATTCCTGGCTCACGCTGTGGTGCGCGGCCGGTGCGGTGACCTGGGGCGGCCTGCCACGCTGGTGCCTGCTCCCACCGCTGCTCCGCTACCTTGACCCGCTGTTCGCGCTGCGGGCCGGGCGATTGCCGTCCGGCGGCGGGCCGTGGTGGACCCGCGTCAGCGGCGTCGCGCAGATGGCGCTCTTCGTGACCGCGCTGGCACCGCTGCCGGTACGACCGCTCCCCCTGCCCACCGCCCTTGCCGGGGTGGTGAGCGCGGTGCAGACGGCCGCCGTCGCCCGGCTGCTGGCGGGGCACCGGCATGGACGCTGATCAGCATCGCCGTTTCCCCCGCGCCGCGCAGATCGTCCTGGCGCTGTGGGTGCCGTATGCCCTCCTCAATACGATCTATCCTGGGCCGGCGCTGACCTACGGGCTTGGCCTCCTCAACGCCGGCGGCGCGCTTGGCGTGCTCTGGTGGGGCGGCCTTTCGCCGCGCTGTTGCTTCCTACGCCGGCGCCGTCTCTCTGCCCGAGGCGTCGTGCTGCTGGCCCTCTTGTCGCTGTTCCTGCCGCTGGCCCTCCTGGCCGGGCGCGGACAGCCCTTCCAGGCCCTAGACGCGCTGGTCTATGCCCCGGCGAGCGCCATGGGACAAGAATTGTATTTTCGGGCGGCACTCCTTGCCGTGCTGCTGCGGTATCCCGGCGGAGAGCGTCGGGCGGTGCCGCAGCAGGCGCTCCTGTTCAGCCTGTGGCATGTCCGCGCCTTCCGCGTGGCCTCGCCCCTGGCGGCCACGTCGGTTCTGCTGGTGGTGTTCGCGGGCGGCCTGCTCTGGGGCTGGCAAGTCTCGCGGGACCGGACGGTGCTGCACGCGGTGGTGCAGCACGCCGTATTCCTGGCGGTGCAGTGAGGGGTACAGCCAGGATACGCGCAATAGTGAGACATCGGGGCGATCGAGCAGTGTTTGCGCTTGCCCTGGCATCGGCGACGGCCTCTTTTTCTGTGACGAGTCTGCCCGTGCAATTGGCGGGGCCATCGGCGCACTGTGCCGCGTGGACCAGAGGCCGGAGTGGCCGACTGGATACGGCGACAGAGACAACTCGTCCCAGAAAGAACGTTCCGCGACGAGCTTTCTGTGCCGAGTCAGCCTACCCAGCAGGATGCGGCAGGTCGATACGCGTCGCGCATCGGGCGGCGCCGACATGCCGGCGCTCACTCCTCCGGCTCGCCGACATCGAACTCCAGCATGTCCTCGACGGCCCGGCAGATCCAGGCCTCCAGGTTCGGCAGGATGGCCCGCTGCTCCCAGCCCGCCGAGGCGAAATCGTGGATGATGGAGACGCGCCTCGGCTGCTCCGCGTCGGCCAGGTCCCAGCCGGCCATATCGTCGCAGTCCTGCCGGTACGCGAAAGGAATCAGGCGCCGCTGCGGCTACCGCCGCCGGAGCCCGGTCAGGCGCCAGCGGAGCAGGTCGCCCCCCCAGGATATGCCAGGGATCCAGGTGCAGCAGGCCGCGCGCGACGAGCCGCCGGAACGCGCCGGGATAGCGCCAGCCGTCAGGTAGCTCCCCATCCGTGAGCAGATCCGGCCCCCTGCGTCCTCGAATCATGAACGACCACGACCATGGCAGACGGCGATAGACTGCTATGTCCTACTTTTACACGTATCCTGGCTGCACCCCTACCGGAGCAACACCGCAGGTAGACGCTGTTCCCCGGCGCCGATGAGCAGTCGCATGCTCCGTGCCGATGCTGACCACGTCGTGGGATGGAGACTTTTGGGCTAGCCAGATCGGGCTACCGTGGCAGCACTCGACGGCGCCGACCGCCCCGTATGCTGACACGGGCGGCACGCCCTCGCCCGACGCAGCGCGGCGGGGCGCCCGAGCACGGTGGGGAGGGGAGCAGGGCAATCAGCAGCAGCAAGCGTCTCCTGCTTCACCTGGGTCCGGTGGCGCCGCCCGCGCCGCGTCGCCACGGCCCGCTGCGCTGGACCCTGTTCTCGCCGCGTGTCCGCGCGTCCGTTCCCGACATGGTGCTGCCTGGTGGAGCAGCGGCAGTGACAACGCCGGACACGCCTGGAGATCGGGAGGCGCTGGGTGCGCTCTATGATCGTTACGGGGGGATCGCCTATACCCTCGCCTGCCGGATGCTCGGCGACCGTCTGGCAGCGGCGGCAGCGGTAGAAGCAGTCTTTCTGGCCCTTGGGCAACGCTCCAGCCGACCTGACGATGGACCGGACAGCATCGAGCGCTGGGTGGTGACGGCTATCCGTGCGCGCTGCCTGGCCGTCCAACGGGGATCGTCGCCGAGTGCGGATGGCAACAGCACACCGCTCCAGCCTGCGGTGCGTGCGGACAACATGGCAGGTGGGGGCGAACGCAGCGACGCTGTGCGCAGCCGGCAGGCGTGGGCGGCGTCGCTAGAGGAGCTGCGGGTCCCGTTGGAACTCGCCTACTTTGACGGTTGGTCGGTGACGCAGATTGCGGCGCACCAGCAGCTCGCGCCTGCCACGGTCTGCCAGCGACTCCGCCGGGCCATAGACGACCTGGCCGGCTCCAGTGCGGCGACCCCGGAAGTCGGCGCCGCGCGCCGGTGAGGCGCGCCGAACGCGAAACGCCGTGTGGCGGAGGCGCGGGACGTGGAGACGCGGGTACCAGACCGTTGACTAAGCCGTCCCGGTGACGGGACGGCTTAGTCAAGCGTTTGTTCTTGGCCCGGCTTCAGTCGTCAGGAAAGAAACGTGCTGACCTAGCGGCGCAGGGACCCTGCCACTTTGACCCGAACCGACGCGTCCGTCACACTGGGCCCATCAGGACCCGAGGAACATCACCGCCATCATACTGCCTCGTGGTGTTGGTCTCGCCCGCGTCCTCAGCGACTGCCAGTCCCGTACCCTCGCCAATCTGCCACGGGCGTTATCCACGCTGGCCGG
>JBPCLN010000010.1:0-13460 GCA_051003235.1 Chloroflexota bacterium
CTTGCGCACCGCGTCCCGCGGCACCATCCGCCGATCCAAGCGCAGGACTTGCTCCCGCGTGATCGTCAGCCGCGCCCGCTTGACGCCCTTGCGATGCTCCCGTGACTCCCGCCGCTCCTGCTCCGAGGAGTGGTTGGCCGCTCGCGCCTTGGGCGGCACCCGCGGCAAGACCTCCGGCTTCCCATGTTCGCCCTTCAGCCGGTTGTTCTCGTCCCGCAGCCGCTGGTTCTCCTCCCGCAGCAGCCGGACCTCGACGGTGAGCGTCTCCACGACGTTCAGCATCCGCACGATCACCGCCCGCGCGTCCGGGTCCGCGATGCGCTCAAGATCAAGGTCAGGCAGCATGCCCACAGTCTATACTATCCCGACACCCAGGCACCAGCCAACCCCCACCCAGCCGATTCGCCCACGCCACCCGGCTCCCCGCTTTATTGAGGCGATACGTCTGAGCAATTACATTGAGTTGACGCACGATCCGCTCTTTTGGAATGCGCTCCGCAACACCTTACTTTTTATGGTCATCACAGTGCTGATCCGCGTCAGTCTGGCGCTCGGCGCCGCGATTGTCCTCAACAACCGGATACTGCCCTTCGCCCGCTTCTTTCGGACCGGGCTCTTTGTGTCGGTCGTCACCACGACGGCCATTGTCGGTATTGTGATGGTGTTCATCTTTGATCCTGCCAGCGGTCCGGTCAATCTTGCCCTGCTCACCCTGCACCTCGTCCATCATCCGATCAACTTCCTGGGCAGTTCCAGCAACGCACTTTTCACAGCCATGGCCGTGTTCATCTGGAAATGGCTCGGCATCACCCTTATCTACTGGCTCGCCTCCCTACAAACGGTTCCGGTAGCCTTGTATGAAGCGGCTCGGATGGACGGCGCAAACGCCTGGCAACTGTTCCGCCAGATCACTGCGCCGTTACTCGTGCCCTTTGCCGTCATCATTGTCCTGGTTACCGCACTCGATACCTTGCGCGTCTTCGATCTGATCCTCACGCTGACCGGCGGCGGTCCTGACTTTTGCTCGGAGGTGATGGAGGTCTATATCTACCGCTGGGCCTTCGCCTCCGCCAGCCCCCGCCTCGGTTATGCCTTGGCCGCCGCTGAGTTCTTCGGGTTGCTCACGATGCTATTGGCGTTGGTGCAAGTGGCCGGTCTGCGCCTGGCACAGCAGGCGAGAGTGCGATGAATACGCGGGCGTTGACTCCGCACCGACGGCCTGCCCGGCGGAACAGCATCTTCGGGCTCGGCTTGACCGTCGTGATCTTGACCCTGCTCTGCTTCCTCTGGATCTACCCCTTCCTCTGGCTGGCGTCTGCCTCCCTGAAGAACTCACTCAACATCTTTAGCAGCGGTCTCAATCTGGTTCCCCGCCCTGTCCGGCGGCGGTCATGTGGCCGACATCCTGCTCTTCGCCGGCTACTTCAACCAGTTGCCCAAAGAACTGGAAGAGGCGGCAGTGTTGGATGGCGCCGGCTTTGTGGCGGTCTTTCGGCACGTCATGTTGCCGCTGTCCGGTCCCGTGATTGCCACCGTCACCATCCTGACCTTCCTGAGCGCCTGGAACGACTTTTTTGTGCCCTTGGTGTTCACGTTCAGTCGGCCCGACTTGCGCACCCTGGCGGTGGGGATGCTCTCCTTCGTGGGTGAGCACGAGACGCACTGGTCCGGCATGGCCGCGGCCACCACCATCTCTCTCTTGCCTGTCGTCCTGCTCTTCTTCTTTCTGCAACGCTACTTCATCCAAGGCATCGCCGGTGCCGTAAAGTCATGACGAACCTGCCGTACCTATTGTCTCGCGTCGTCATAAAGGAGCATTCCCCGCAATGTCTGTTGCCTCACCACCGAATATTCTCTTCCTCTGCACCGACCAGCAGCGCTACGACAGCCTCGGCTGCTACGGCAACGAGTACATCCACACGCCGGCCATCGACGGGTTGGCGGCGGAGGGCGTGCTGTTCGAGCACTGCTACGTCCAGAACCCCGTCTGCGCCCCCTCCCGCGCCAGCCTGCTGACCGGGCAGTATGTCCACACGCATGGGTTGTGGGCAAATGGCGTGGCCCTTCCCGCGCACGCGCAACTCTTCCCGCGAGCCCTCGCTGACGCCGGCTATGACTGCGGTATGGTTGGCAAGCTGCACCTGGCAGCCTGCTTTCAAGGGCGGACCGAGCCGCGCCACGACGACGGCTTCCGCCTCTTCCAGTGGGCCCACGACCCCTCGCATGGCTCGCCGCAGAACGCGTACCACCGCTGGCTGGAAGCCAGCCGACCGGACCTCTATGCCGCCACCATGGCGGGGGGATCGGGGCGCAGCGGCCACGAGGCGGTACGCGTCGACCGCCTGCCGACCGAATACCACTACAGCCATTGGGTGGCCGAAGAAACGATCAACTATCTCCACCAAGGGCGAGTCGACGACAAGCCTTTCTTCTTTATGGCGAACTTCTTCGATCCTCACCATCCCTTCATCGCTCCGGAGGAGTACATGGCGCGCTACGATCCGGCCACCCTGCCGCCACCGATCGGCAGCCCCGCCGATCTGGCGGGCCGCCCACCGATCTTGCAGGAAGCGTCGCAGGAGAGCTACGCCGGTCACGCCCGTGGCTTCGCAGCGCATTCCCCCGAGGAGATCCAACACCTGCGCGCCGCCTACTACGCCATGGTGACGCTGATCGACGACGAGGTGCAGCGCATCCTGACCACCCTCGACACGCTCGGCCTGCGTGACAACACCTTGGTCATCTTCACCAGCGATCACGGTGAGATGCTGGGCGACCACGGCCTCCTGCTCAAAGGGCCGATGCTCTTTGAGGGGGCCGTGCGTGTGCCGCTGATCCTGCGCTGGCCGGGCCACCTGCCGGCAGGAGAGCGCCGCAGCGAGCTGGTGCAGTGGCTGGACCTCTGCCCGACGGTGCTGGAGGCGGCGAGCCTGCCGCCGTTACCAGGCAGCCAGGGTGAAAGCCTGCTGCCCCTCGCCCAAGGCGAAGGCGGTTGGACGCGGGACTGGGCTCTCTGCGAATACCGGAATAGCGGCCACCCCTACGACCCGCCGGTGCTGACCACGATGCTACGCCACGACCGTTACAAGCTCATTGTCCATCACGGGCCACCAGCGACAACCCGCCTGCACACCGGCGAGTTGTACGATCTGCTGACCGATCCGCGGGAGATGCAGAACCTCTGGGATCAACCGAGCCATCGCCAAACGCGCGCCGAGCTCCAGGAACTGCTGCTCGACGTGCTGGTGGCGACGGAGGATCGCGCCCAGCCGCGCGAGGCGTACTGGTAGGCATTGCCGCGCCGTCCGCTGTTTGACGAGCGAACGTTCACCGGCTAGAACGTTCGCCGGCGCGGCAAGTCTGTGCTGACGGCCTGTACTCGGTCGCACTCGGAAAGGGAAACGATGCCTGTTGACGAAAGCGCAGCCCGGACCAATACCGTCCGGCCCACCGCCGTGCCCCTCATCACCCATAACCCCTACTTCAGCGTCTGGTCGATGGCTGACCGGCTCACCGATGCGCCGACCACGCACTGGACCGGCAGCGCGCAGCCCCTCTGCGGCCTCGTGCGGATTGATGGGCAAACCTACCGCTGCCTCGGCAACGAGCCGGCAACGATCGGGGCAATGGAGCAACTGGCCGTCGAGGTCCGCCCCACGCAGACGATCTACAGCTTCCAGGCGGCCGGCATCAACCTCACGCTCACCTTCACGTCACCACTCGTGCCCGACGATCTAGAAGTGCTGGCCCGACCAGTGACGTACCTCACCTGGGACGTGCGTGCCGTGGATGGGCGGAGTCACGACGTCACCATATATTTCGACGTGGCGTCGCTGCTGGCCGTCAACGATCCGGCGCAACCGGTGGTCTGGACGCGAGCACAGGTCGCGGGTCTGGACGTGTTAGCGGCCGGCTCGCAAGAGCAGCCGGTCCTGGCCAAATCCGGCGACAACCTGCGCATTGATTGGGGCTACCTCTATCTCGCCGTACCCAAAGGTGACGGCGAGACGACCGCATTGGGCGACGCTTCCCGCCTGCGCGCCGCTTTCGCCGCCAACGGCGCGTTGCCGGCGACCGACGACCTGGAAATGCCCCGCGCGGCGGCCAACCGGCGGACGCAACGGCCCGCCCTCACCTGCTGTCTCGAGCTGGGCGCCGTGGCACAGGCTCCGGTATCTCGCCACGTCCTGCTCGCCTACGACGAGCGCTATACCGTCGAGTATTTCGGGCGCAAGCTCCGCCCGTACTGGCGGCGCGACGGTTTGGACGCGGCAGGGCTGTTGCACCAGGTAGAAGCCGACTATGCCACCCTCCTTCCCCTTTGCTCCGCACGACGTTGGGCAGTACCCGCTGGCCAACGGCCAGGTCTACGGCGGCGGGGAAACGTCCGAGGACCGCCAGATGCCGATTGAAGAGTCGGCGACATGCTGCTGATGGTGGTCGTTCTTGCCGCCGCCGAAGGGAACGCCGAGTACGCGCGGCGGCACTGGCCCCTCTTAGGGATCTGGGCGACCTACCTGCGCGCCCACGGGCTGGACCCCGCCGACCAACTCTGTACGGATGACTTCGCCGGCCATCTGGCTCACAACACGAATCTCTCCCTGAAGGCGATCCTCGCGCTAGGAGCCTATGCCCAACTCTGCCGGAGCACCGGTGAAGCGGCGGCAGCCGCCGACTACCAACAGGCAGCCCAGTCCATGGCCCAGCAGTGGGTGGCCATGGCCGACGATGGCGACCACTACCGCTTGACCTTCGACAAACCCGCGACCTGGAGCCAGAAATACAATTTGATCTGGGATACGTTGCTCGGGTTGCACCTCTTCCCGCCGGCGGTCGCGCGCTCTGAGCTGGCGTTCTATCTCCGCCAGCAGGGACTGTACGGCCTGCCGTTGGACAACCGCAGCAGCTACGCCAAGCTGGACTGGACGCTCTGGACCGTGACGCTGGCGGAGGATCCGGCGACCTTTGCCCCCCTGGTCGAGCCGCTCGCGCGTTGGGCAAACGAGACTGTCAGCCGCGTGCCGCTGACTGATTGGTACTGGACACACGACGGCAAGCAACGCGGCTTCCAGGCTCGTTCAGTGGTCGGCGGCCTGTACGTGAAGCTGCTGGCCACGCGCGGCTTGACGCACCGTACCTGAGACATTGACACAGCGCCGCCCGTTCCGTATAGTGCAGCGGGGCGAACCTTCGCCCGACGAGCCGGCGGTGCCCTTTCCCCAGCCATCTTCGCAGGCGTTGCCTTCGTCATTGGCAAGGTTAAGGAGGTCAGCGCCATGTCCCTTCAGCCAGGCTCAGCGCTTCGAAGTCGGCGATCGTTCCTCACGCTGGTCACGGCCGGCACCGCCGGCCTGGAGGTGGGGATGCTCACGGCCTGCGGCGCCGACGGCGAGACGATGAAGGGCATGCTCACGAACTACGCCAAAGAAAACCTCAACGTCTCCATCGACTTTCAGACCCTGGGCTGGCCGGCGGTCTTTGCCAAGCTGGATACCACGCTGGTGGCCGGCACACCGCCGGCGCGCACCTCGGCCCAGAATAGTCCGCTCCTGCAGCAAGACTGGGCCTGGGAGGTGCGGGCCTTCGGCCAGACTACCGCAAAGTATGGCCGCTACGAGATATCGCCGCCCGGCTACACGCAGATTCAGCCGCTGTGGGGCAAAGCGATCGGTGAGGTGTTCCGCCAACAAGAGGCCCGTGAAGACGATCCTCGACGATTACGCCAACCAGATCAAGGGGGTCATGGCGCAGCAGCAGTAGCGGCCGGGCCGTGCTGGCGCGTTGAGGAAGCGGAGCAGACGGAGATAGGGAAAAGGCGCATGCAGCCACCCGAATCAGCCCGGCACAGCGTGATCCAGGCGAAGTGAGCGGCAGGAGAGGCAGCGTGGCGAACCTTCCCAATATCGTCATCATCATGACGGACCAGCAGCGAGCGGACTTTACGGCAAGCGAGGGCTTTGCTCTGGATACGACGCCGTTCATTGATGGCCTTGGTCGCTCCGGCGTGCGCTTCCGCAATGCCTACACTCCCATGCCCGTCTGCGCCCCGGCTCGCTGCAGCCTCTTCACGGGACGGTACCCCAAGGCCACCCGTGTCCGCCAGAATAGCGGCATCGGCGAGATCTTCCGGCCGGAGGACCTTGTCGAGACCCTGCGGGAGCGCGGCTACCGCATCAACATGGCGGGTAAGAATCACAGCTACCTGCAGCCGAAGGACTTCGACGGCTACGCAGCGCCTTACAGCCACACCGGCGGCCCGCCGGACGGCCGCTCAGCCGAAGAGGCGGCGTTCGATGCCTGGCTGCTGGCGCTCAACCATGGCGTCGGTGACGGACCAACCCCCTTCCCGCTGGAGTGCCAACTCCCCTTCCGCATCGTGCGTGACGCTATCAGCCTGGTGGAGCAGAGTGTCGACCACCCCTTCTTGCTGTGGCTATCCTTCCCTGAGCCGCACAACCCCTATCAGGTCGCGGAACCGTACTACGGCCTCTTCCCGGAAAAATCGGTCCCTGCTCGCTATGCCGGACCGGAGGCGGCGGCAGCCAAAGGCGACTCTTTCCTCTGGCTGCGCCGCCTGATCGAGAGCAAACGACCTGGCTACGATGACCACTGGCGGCGCTACCGCGCCACTTACTGCGGCATGCTGCGCCTGCTAGACGACCAGATCCGCCGCTTTGTGGACCACCTGCAGGCGCGCGGTGTGCTGGAGAACACGCTACTGATCTTCTGCTCCGACCACGGTGACTACGCCGGCGACTACGGCCTCCAACGCAAAGGCGCCGGGCTGCCGGAGTGCCTGGTGCGCGTGCCGCTGCTGCTGACCGGACCCGGCATCGTGTCGCGCCAGGCCCCGTTACCGGAGTTCGTCTCGCTAGTGGACCTCATGCCGACGCTCTGCGAAGCGCTGGGAGCGCCGATTCCTTACGGCGTCCAGGGGCGCAGCCTCTGGCCCTTGCTGACCGGCCAGGACTATCCGCCCAAAGAGTTCCGCAGCATCTCCGCCGAACTCGGCTTTGGCGGCCTGCCCTACACTGCCGACGAGCGGCCCCCCTTGCACTATCCCTATGACGGCCCCACCTTCGACGAACTCAACAGCGTCACCCAGAGCGGCAACCTGAAGATGGTGCGCATGGGGCGCTGGAAACTGCTCTTCGACCTGCTGGGACGCGGCGAACTGTACGATCTGGAGCACGACCCTGGCGAGTTACGTAACCTCTTCGATGACCCAACCCAGCGTGACCAACGGCTCGCGCTGACGGAGGAGCTCCTGCGCTGGACCATCCGCACGGAGGACGATCTCCCCGGCGCTCGGTACCTGCCGAAACGCGGCGAGCATAACTGGCAGACGGTTTCTCTGCCGCCGAAAGCGCTATGAGAAGGAGAGATCAAGCGTGGCTTCGCCGCCGAACCTGCTGCTGATCACCACCGATCAGCACCGCTTTGACGCCCTTGGCTGCATGGGCAGCGCCGAGGTGCAGACGCCGCACCTCGACCGGCTGGCGGCAGAGGGCGTCCTCTTCGAGCGCTGCTACGTCACCAACCCGGTCTGCATGCCCAGCCGGGCCAGCTTCCTCAGCGGCCAGTACCCCGACGCCCACGGGGTTCGGCGCAACGGCATCCCCGTGCCGGACGCGCCGCACGGGCTGGCCCGCGCCCTGAGCCGTCAGGGCTACCGCACCGGCATGGTCGGCAAGACGCACTTCGCTGCGCTGCGCCGTGACTACGACCCAGGCTACCAGTTCCCCGACTGGCACAGCGGCGACGACTACTTCGGCTTCGGGACGCAGGCGATCACCCACGACCTCAAGGACTACCTTTCCACCGTGCCGACCCAGACGCGCCCCCAGCCGGACCAGCCGGCTCCCGAACGCGCCTTTGTGCTGGACGACTACCTCGAGTGGCTGCAGGCGCAGCATCCGGCCTCCTACCGCCTGGCCGTCCGGGAAGGCTTGCCGGAAGGGCAGCGGCCCCTCGCGCCCGAACTGTGGACCTCGGCGTTGCCGGCGGACCTCCACCAATCCACCTGGATCGCCGACCGGACGCTGGCGTTCATCGACCAGCAGCGGGAGGAGCCCTTCTTTGCCTGGTGCTCCTTCGTCGACCCGCATCATCCCTTCACTGCACCCCATGCCTATCGGGAACGCTACGACCCGGCCGCCTTTGCGCCACCACTCTGGGAGGACGGGGAACTGGCGCAACGCTCCCGTTTCCACCAAGAGCGGCATCAGCACGGTTCCGGCCACTTCCGGGAACACTGGCGGGAGTACCGCGCCCAGTACTACGCCATGCTCTCCCTGATCGACGAGCAGGTCGGCCGCCTAATGCAGCGCCTGGTCGAACGGGGACTGGCCGAGCAGACGCTGGTAGTCTTCACCGCCGACCACGGCGAGTTGCTGGGCGACCACGGGCTGGCCCGCAAGGGACTCTTCCACTACGAGCCGCTGATTCGCGTGCCGCTGCTGCTGCGCTGGCCCGGTCAGTGTGCAGCGGGCAGCCGCCAGCCCGGCATCGTGCAGACCGTCGACATCACCGCCACCCTCCTTGCTGCCGCCGGCATCGCCCCGGAGTTGCCCTACCAGGGCATCTCGCTGTTGCCCTGGTGCCGCGGCGAACGCCACGACGCGCCGCGCGCCTGCGCCCTGGTCACCAACGGCGGCGAAGGGCCGCACTACGACCCCTGGCCGGAACTGCGCACGCTCGTGACCGAACGCTGGAAGTTGCACTACTACGTCGGGGAGGACCACCTCGAACTGGATGATCTGACCAACGATCCCGCCGAACTGCACCCGGCGCCAATCCAGGAGCGCCCAGCGCTGGTGCAGCACCTGCTGCGCCAGTTGATCGACGCCGGGAGCGCCGCCAGTGTCTGGCGGCAGCAGGTCGGGCGTTGGTAAGGCAACTGAACAATCGGCTAGTCAAAGCGATCCTTGATGACGACGCCGGCCAGATCAAAGGAATGATGACTCAGTAGTGAGAAGGGAACCTCCTCCGTGTTTGACGACCAACCGGTCACCGAAGGCCTTCCCCGACCCGAGCACCCGCGCCCAGACTTTCGGCGTGAACCGTGGCTGAACCTCAACGGCCGTTGGCGCTTCGCCTTTGATCCGAAGGATGCCGGCGAACATCAGCACTGGTATCGCCTCTCCTACCAAGCGGGCAGCGGGCCCCGAACGGTGGATCATGTACGGAGCGCTGGTCTGTCGATGCGCAGCACCTTTGGCGAAGAGATGGTCGTGCCGTTCCCCTGGCAGAGCCGACTTTCCGGCCGGACAGCAGTGGATTATAGCGGTGTCGCCTGGTACCAGCGTTCCTTCACGCCGCCGCAGGAGTGGGCCGATGGCGACGCCACGATCGTGCGCTGGCTGCTACGCCCATGTGCAGCCCGGCCAACCCGCCACGATCACCGTGCGAGCGTATGATGTCGCCGCCGCCGACACGCTGATCGGTAAACAGGTGGAACGCTGGTATACCCAGACCGGCCGCATCTGGCAGACGGTCTGGCTGGAGGGCCGTCCGGCCGCCACGATCGAGCAGATCCAGATTCATGCAGATGTACGCGTCGGCACGGCGTCTTTCACCGTCACCGTCGGCGGCGGCGCCGGCGAGTACCGCCTCCGCCTGGTGTCTGCGGACGGTAGCTTCCCGGAAGTAGCGCGGGCCGTCAGCGTCGGGTCGACCGCCACGGCGATGCTGACGGTACGCGTACCTGAGCCGCACGCCTGGTCACCGGAAGACCCCTTTCTCTACGACTGCACCGTCCACCTCGAACCGCTCGACGGTGGCGAGACCGACAGCATCGGCACGTACTTCGGCCTGCGTTCCATCAGCACGGGCTGCTGGGAAGACCGGCCGTACCAGTACGTCCTGCTCAACGGCGAGCCGGTGTATCTGCGCGGCGCTCTGGACCAAGCGTTCCACCCCGACGGCGTCTACCGCTACCCGTCCGGCGACGCCATCCACGCCGACATCCAGGCGGCCAAGGACCTTGGCCTCAACATGTTGCGCTGTCACATCAAAATCAACGATCCTCGTTACTACTACTGGGCGGACCGGCTGGGCATGCTGATCATGTACCACATCCCCAATTTCGACCTCTACACACCGGCAGCACGGGCCAACTGGGAGGGCACGCTGCGCGCAGCAATCGCGCGAGATGCGTCACATCCCTCGATTATCGCCTGGATCATCTTCAACGAGACCTGGGGCCTGGAGGAACACGATCGGCCGGTAAGCTGGGCCCGGGTGGCGTTGATGGTAGCGCTCACCAAGATGCTGGACCCCACTCGGCCGGTGGAGGACAACTCCACCAACAAGTACGACCATTTCGTCACGGACCTCAACAGTTGGCACTTCTACATCGACGAGTACGGACGAGCGCGCCGCCACATCCAGCATGTGGTGGACCAGACCTTCGTGAGCGGTCGCCACAGCCAGGCGCCGGAAGCCGTTACCTATGTGCAGGGAACCCAGCCGCTGTTGAATAGCGAGTATGCCGGCATCGGCGCCCGCTCCGGTGATCTCGACGTCTTCTACAGCTTCAAGTTCCTCACCACCGAGGTGCGACGCCACGACAAGATTTGCGGCTACGTCTACACCGAACTGCCGGATGTCGAATGGGAGCACAACGGCTACCTCAACTACGACCGGTCCCCAAAAGAGTGGGGCTACGACGCCTTCGTGCCGGGGATGCGTCTGGCCGACCTCAACGGTGCGGACATGGTTGGGCTGGATTGCCCTCCTTGCCAGACGCTGCGACCCGGCAGCACGTTCCGCGCCCAAAGGAACTGCCTGGCGTGGTCGGCGACACCGCCGGCAGTCGAGACAGCGATAGTCATTCGAGAAAGGTTGGATCAAACGCCAATGGCTGACACGAGCGCTGACAGAAAACCCAATATCGTCCTGATCCTGGCAGACGACATGGGGTTCTCCGATCTTGGCTGCTACGGCTCGGAGATCGCCACGCCGAATCTGAACGCGCTGGCGGCCGGCGGGCTGCGGCTCACCCAGATGTACAACGGAGCCCGCTGCTGCCCCACCCGCGCCTCCTTGCTCACCGGCCTCTACGCCCAGCAAGCCGGCGTCGGGCACATGGTCAACAAGCTCGGCGATCCCGCCTATCAGGGGTACCTCAACGACCACTGTGTCACCATCGCCGAAGCCTTTCGCCCGGCCGGCTACCGCACGCTCATGGCCGGCAAGTGGCACGTCGGCGGGCAGTATGGGCGTGATCCGCAGCACTGGCATGCTGGGGAGACGGGCTACCCGACGCCCTTGCAGCGCGGCTTCGATCACCACTACGGCACGCTGGCCGGGGCCGGCAGCTACTTCCACCCACACACCTTGCAGCGCGACGGCGAGTACGTGCAGCCGGCAGGCGACGACTACTACTACACCGACGCCATCGGTCGGGAGGCCGCCGCCATGATCGAGCAGGCGGCGGAAGACAACTTGCCCTTCTTCTGCTACGTCGCCTACACCGCGCCGCACTGGCCGCTGCACGCCTTCCCTGAGGATATCGCTCGTTATCGGGGCAGCTACCGCCAGGGCTGGGACGCGGTGCGCGCCGCTCGCTCCGCCCGCCAGCGGGAGCTGGGCATCCTGCCGGCGGAATGGACGATGTCGCCGCGCGACGCGCAGTCGCCGAACTGGGAGAGCCTCTCCGCCGAGCGCCAGGACTGGGAAGACGCCCGCATGGCGACCTATGCCGCGCAGGTCGCGCGCATGGACCGCAGCGTCGGCCTGGTGCTGGCGGCGCTACGGCAAAGCGGGGTGGCACAGAACACGCTGGTGCTGTTCTTGTCCGACAATGGCGGCTGCGCGGAGTTGCTGAGCGAGGATGGCCGCAACGAATCGGCCCCGCCCCTGACCCGCAACGGGCGACCGGTGCGCGTCGGCAACGTCCCCGGCCTGCTGCCGGGGCCGGCCGACACCTACATGAGCTATGACCTGCCCTGGGCCAACGCCAGCAACACCCCCTTTCAGCTCTACAAGCACTGGGTCCACGAAGGCGGCATCAGTACGCCGCTCATTGCCAGTTGGCCCGGCGTCATCCCAGCGGGCGGCATCAGCCATAGTCCCTGCCACCTGATCGACGTCTTGCCGACCGCGCTGGCGGCAGCGGGCGTAGGCCATCCGGCCACGGCGGGCAGCGTGCTGCCGCCGGAGGGTGAGAGCCTGCTGCCGCTCTTGCAGGGTAACTGGGGCTGGCAGCGGGAGCGGCCGCTCTGCTGGGAGCACGAGGGCAACCGCGCCGTGCGGCACGGGCACTGGAAGCTAGTCAGCAAGTTCCCTGGGGACTGGGAACTTTACGATATGGCGCGCGACCGCACGGAGGTGCACGACCTCGCTGATGAGCAGCCGGCGGTCGTCCAGGACCTGGCCGCTGTCTACGACACCTGGGCTAGCCACTGCGGCGTGCTGCCCTGGGACGACATCCGGCCCCAGCGCCGATGAGGCACTCGTCTCGGGGCGGACGTAGCGCCGGGTGGGCCCCGCGGGTCCGCTGCCCGCACCGCATTGCTCGCAGCTTGCCAGTGTCGCTAAACCGCTCCTCGAAGCTGGCGAACATGCCATCGCGCGTCTGGCCGAGTCGATGGACCCGGCGAATCTGTTGGTGCCGGAATCAAGGCACGCGATGCTACCAACGCACTCCATCGCTCGGAGTTCAACCAGTCCGCCGTCATTGCGGCCTACGGACTGATGGGATGGGCGGCTGATATGGCGCACAAGCGCAACAACATCCTGATCCTGATGACCGATGAGCAGCGCTGGGATTCGCTCGGTTACGCCGGTAACAGCGCGGCGTAGGCGCCAACGCTCGACCTGCTGGGCCAACGCAGCGCCAACTTCACGCATTGCTTTACCGCCTATCCCCTCTGCTGCCCGGCGCGAACGAGTCTGTGGACGAGGCTGCTGCCGCACAATCATCACGTCCTCTGCAACTGGCGGGCCATCCGCCTCGAGTTGCGCGACCGCGGCCTCATCGAACCGTTCGCGCGGGCCGGATACCACACGATCTACAGCGGGAAGTGGCACGTGCCCGGCACGACGCCCGGGCGCTTCTCTTTTGCGGATACCTCCGCGATCCCTGCCGTGCTCAATGGTCGGGATCGCGGACGATTCATTGCGGACTACCGCGCCTACGCCGCGCCTACGCCGCGGCTCAGGGCTACGACCTGTCCCCAAACCACATGGAAAACCTGACACCGCCCGACGTTGTGTTCGGCACTGGAAAGTGGGTACTCCGGCACTTTTGCTGCGGCGCTGGGAGGGCTACGCTGACCATCCGGGTGCGAGTTCCCGCTGGAGGAAGGCGGCAGCGTGGGGCTAGGGCAACTCCTGTTTTCAGGGCTTGGCAACGTACGGGTGGATCGGGCGTGGCTGGAGTGTCAAATTACGGCTGTGCGGGTGCTCCATCCACCTTGATGCCGCCTCCCAGCGCCGCAGCAAAAGTGCCGGAG
>JBPCLN010000011.1:0-7919 GCA_051003235.1 Chloroflexota bacterium
ACTCGTCGGCGACCTCCTCGATGCCGCGCGGCGGATTCGTCACGATCGCTGCTCCTCCCCGTCGCCCCCAAGATACCCTCCCGGGCCGCCGGATGGCTAGCCCGGCCGCCGCGCCTGCGCTCCGTCCAGCCTCAGTCTACCCGGCGCCAGAACCGCCACCAGCGCCGCCCCGCCACCGGCTCCTCCTCGTGCGCCGGCAGCGCCAGGAGCTGCTCCACCTGGCTCTCCAGGTTGCGCGCCCGCTCCTGCCACATCGCCGCCGCCTGTTCCGCCTGGCTAGCACGCTGTTCCAGCGTCGCGGAACGTTCACGCTCAGTCTCCGCAATCATCCGCAGCGCATCAAGCGCGCGGCCGATCAGATCCAGTGGACTCTCCCCTGCATCGTGACTGCCATTGATGTCCCCTGACCGACTGTGACCGTCAATGGTGGCTGGTGACGGCACTTGGTGATTGTCAACGACGTTCTCCGACGGGATAAGCACTTCTACGCTTTGGTAGGGCTCCTGCCGTGTCGGGTAGCGACCATCCCGGATGCGTCGGCGCAAGGTGCTCTCGGAAAGTCCCAGGAGCGGCGCAGCGCGGGTCACTGGCACCCACTGACCGTCACCGACGGGCGGTTCATTAATCATTGGCGTTCTCTGAATGTCTCTGCCTGTCAATGCCACTCTACGCGACAGAGCAACCATGGGCAGATGCGCTAGGAGGACCAGGCTATTGTCGGCCGTTCGATGTCAGCACTTCGATGGGGTGACTGGTAAGTCTGGAACAGCCCGGCGCAGCTCGTCAAGGTCCAGGTGGTCCAGGTAGCGCTGGGTCGTAGCGACGCTGGCGTGCCCCAGCAACTTCTGCACCGCGATCACGTCGTGCCGGCTGCGCAGGGAGCGGATGGCGAAGATGTGGCGCAGGCTGTGCGGCGAAATCTGCTTGGCGTCGATGCCGGCCGCCGTGGTGCAACGTTCGACGACATAGCCGGCGGCGCGGGTCGTCAGTCGCCCTCGGGGGAGTTTCGTGGCGGCGCGATCGTGGGCGCGGAAGAGCGGCCCCTCCTGCCCGAGCCGCCGGCTAGTGGCGGCGAGATAGGCGCGGAGGGCGCGGGCAACGTCGGCCTGGATGGGCACAATCCGGTCCTTGCGGCCCTTGCCCTGGCGGACGTGGAGCGCCGCGCCGCCTTCCTGGTCGGCTAGCACGTCGCCGATATCCAGGCCGACCGCTTCCGCCGCCCGCAGCCCAGCCCCCAGCATCACGGCGAGGATGGCCAGATCGCGCGGTGTGGTCACCGCTTCGAGCAACGCCGCCTCTTCCGGCTCACTGAGCACCTGGTAGGGCTTGCGGGTGCTCCCACGCGGCGTCTTGAGCGCGGCGCGGATGACGTCGCCACTCAAGCCATGGGCGCCCATGGTACCGGACTAGTGCAGAAAGGCGCGCAGGGCGGCGAGGGCCTGGGACTGCGACGCCGGCGCGAGGCCGTTACTCGTGAGCTGGGCGCGGTAGGCGGCGAGTTGGGCGCCGGTGAGGGCCGCCACGGCGGGCACACCCAGCCAGGTGAAGGCGGCCTGTAGGTGGCGCTGGTAGGCCCGGCGGGTGTGCGGGCTGTCGGTCGCGGCGTCGAGGTAGGCTCCCACTACGATCGACCAGGGAGTGGTGTGGGCCAGCGTTCCTTGGGCGTCCTCACGATTCGGGAGACGAGGGCCCGGCGCCGCGATCACGATTCCTGCTCCTTTGGCGCGTCGTCGATGACCGGAAGCCAACCAGCATGGATGATGGCGCGGAGGTTTCCTTCCAGTTCCTCGGTGAGCGCCTTCCTCACCTGCTCCGCTGTAGCGCGGGTCGTCCACTGATACTGGATGTGCAGCAGTGTTTGCTGGCAGCGCAGGGCGGTAACGAAGTAGCCAGCGACGTTTGTTGGGCCGGCCTGATCAACGAAGTCGATCCTGCCACCTGGATAGGCCTGCATGGGTACTGGCTTGGCGACACCGTCAAAGACCACTTCGTACAGGACGGATCCGTCCTCCTGCGGGAAGGTGCCGGCGAGCCGGACCCGAGGGAAGACGGTTGCTGGATGGTCAGGTTGGTTGGTTATTGCCGACATCGAAACTGCTCCTCTTTTGCTGCTAAATGGGCTTTATCAGAAGCTTAGCACGGCACCGGAATTCCGGACGGTGCCGGGTCGAATTTCCCCATTTCTGGTGCGACAGTGCCTACATGGGACAGAAAAATATGGAGCTAGAGTTCCATCAACAGGCGGCGTGTTGTCCTCACGCGAGGCCGCGCGCCGGTATTGCGTGAGGAGCGGTGGTGCGATGGAGCGGAGAACGCGGATGTCGGCGTGTTGGGGTACAGCCGAGATACGTGTGAAAGGAGGAAATAGGCAGTCGCACCAGGGGATGCCCCCGGATGCTGGCCCTCCTGCTCGACGCCGTAGGTCGAGATGAACCGGTTGAGTTCGTCGTCCTCGCGGGTTACCCCGTCCGTCCTGACAAAGCGCTCGATCTCGACGTGCCCATCCACAAAGCATTCGATCTCCCAGCGTTCCCCGGGCACGGCCGCACAGATCATGATTGATGCGCGGACTTGCTCCAGATGATCGGTGATCTTCGCCTCCTCCAGCCGGTCGAGGAACGCGAGGAGCGTACGGAACGCGCGGTTCGGATCTCCGTCCATGCGAACGATCATCCCATGGTTAACGGGAGCAACGGCGGATCGCGGGGGCACGGCTCCAGGCGGCTTGCCCATCTGCCTGGCCGATGGCGCCACGTAGCGGCAGGTTCGGTCTGTGGCACCGCTGTTTGCGGGGATGCCGACCAGGCCGAACACCCTACCGGTATCGTCCGGCAGACTGCCGCCCGGTAGGCTGCCTCGTACCGGAAAGCTCGTTGCAGAACGTTCTTTCTGGGACGAGTTGTCTCTGTCGCCGTATCTAGTCGGCCGCTCCTGTCTCTGGTACACGCGGGCCAGTGCGCCGATGGCCGCGCCAATGGCACGGGCAGACTCGTCACAGAAAAAGAGGCCGTCGCCGATGCCAGGGCATGCGCAAACACTGCTTGATCGCCCCTATGTCTCACTTTTGCACGTATCCTGGCTGTACCCCCTGAACATCGAAGTGGGCCATACCGGGGGTTGACAAACACAAGCGGGCGCCACAGACGACGGTGCCGCGCGACGCCCCGGTCAGACGCACATGCGGGCTCAGGGCGCCAAGCTCAACCCGACCGTGGCAGCGCTCGCACCTGCACTGTAGCCGCCATCGCCGCCATTTTCATCCGCAAAGGTCGCGGCACGCCGCCCGGGGGACTCGGATGTGATCGGGCGCTCGTCGCGTCAGCACGGCAGACCGTTGACCTCCCGGCCTCCGGTGGGCCGGCTGCCCAGCATCAGAGCTGACCATCAGTGCCGACGTAGTCGTATATGTTCACTGCCGGACGGTGGGTGAACTTACAGTCCCTCCAGTAACGCGGCAACTCTATGCTCGTATAGTGTCTGCCATTCGGGAGCCAGCATGCAGTCGCTGTCCTCTTGCGCTCCGCCCACATTGCGGAGTTGCTCAGCAGTCGGCGCATAATATATGTAGCCGTTCGTGCAGCCCGCAACAAATGTGAATTCATGTGGCGATCGTTGTTTGATATTGAGGCCAATCTGCACGGAAAGTTCTCCAGGGAAAGTGACTAGCACAAAGTCACCGATCCTCATACCCTGTACTTCCACATCGATCGTGCTCGATCCGGCGGCGATGTTCTGCGCGTAGTGTTTCCTTAGCAGGTCCAGATTCGCCTGCACTCTCGTCATTTGTTCCATTGTGTAAACATTACGGGTGTAGTGGTCAATGGCCAGCCGGGTTTCTGCGTCATGTCTCTTCAGGTCTTCTCTGCCGATCTGTCTTTCGTGAAAATAGCGGTGGGAGTAGTAGGAAGGGAACTTCTCCGACAGACTATACTTCACCATTAATGCCAGGAACGTCTTCAGATTGAGACTCGTCCCGTGCAGGGAGTGTAGCAGCTGTGTTTGCTCGGCTTGTAGCGTTTCAATGCGTGACGCAAGGTCAGCTCGCGGCAGCGCAAGTCTCTCACTGCGTACCTTCAGCTCTGTGTTTGGACTGGTCTGTATCCGTTTCAACGTCTGCATGGTACTGAGTCCCAGCATGTACCCTAACGGCTCAGCATTACGCGGATACTCCACGTCCTTATACAAGATCGGATTGACATCTCCAGCGCATCCCTGCAGGAAGAAGGCGACGGCGCCATCGCCCAGTGTATCTTCGATCAGCTGCGAGGCAAAACCAGTGATATCAGCGGTGTTACCACCGTTCGGCACCCCCTGAATGGGATGACAGGCAAAATTGTAGACAACGGCTAACGTCCGGCCATCTTGCTTGTCCAGCCGCAGTATGCCGATTTGGGGATCAACCGGCCCAACCCCAACGACGTCTTCGTCGGCCGGCAAGGAATAGGCGTGACGAACATCTGCCTCCTTGCCGTTTTTTAGTCTCAGCCTGCGGTTCTCCATGATGCGATCCTCATAGCCGCAGGCGGTACCTATGACGACGGGAACCATGCTCTGCCACGCTTCCGTGACTGCCTGGATGGTCCGTGCTTCCACATCAGCGCACACCTTGCCATGACAGTGGCTGGCATTAATCAGCACGCTGGCAGGATCGATATCCAGTAGTGCCTGGAGCTGCGAACGGACGTTGCCCAAGTACTCGTTACTTATCCAGCCGATTTCGCCGATTGCTACGGCATCGACGGTAATGATGACGGCCGTCGTGGCATCGTTGCGCACTACCAACGCTTTGACGAACAGGAGGTCATTCACCGGTCCAGCGTCGGTTTTCGTTATGTCTACTTTTGCTGCCCCAGCCCGTAAGTGCGCCCGCTGGCCACCGGCAGTCGGGTGAACGCGGGCGCCGGTCTGCTTCTGGCGGACGTCCGATTGAGGCGAGGGGTGATCCCGTTCTGAGGTACGCGTCGTAGCTGCCATGTCCTGCTGATCTCCGTTTCCGTGCCTGGGTATTTGCACTACCGGGCGGACCTATGCACCGTCCGTGGGTGGACTACGGGATTGCTCCGGCGCCGCTGATAAGCGGGGGTCAACCGATTTCCCCCCCGTTTGTCGAGCAATGTGGCTTGCTCCGCGCTGGTCTTCTTCGCCAGGTTGGACGCGGTGTGGCGGCATTCAATGGGAACGGCTGAGCCGTTCGGCTGTCCGGCAAGGAGCGCTCCACTTCGTAATTCTGTTGGCCCCGCTGCCAGCAACGGAGCAGAGTGCCGCGGCGACCAGCCGTCCCCAGCGGTGAGCAGCCACCGAACTGGGCAGCCTGCCAAGCGCCAACAGACGACGATCATCACCGGAGTATGCGCCCGATGCCGCGGGTGTGACGATCAGGCCAAGCGATTCTCCTGAATAGCCGCGTTAATAATCTGGTTAGCTTGCCCCAGTGCCTGGCTCGCCGACTGCTGGCCGCTAAGGACCGCGGTATACGCCTTGTTGATCTCCGTCTCGAAGATGTCAATTTGCGGGATCACCGGTAGGGCGTGCGAAGAAGGCAGCATGGCGACGAACTGCTTGATGCGCGGGTCCACCGTATCCCAATAGGGATCGGCCGCCACCACCTTAAGCGGGGGGAAACGGCCGGTTTTGATTTCGATCCGCTGGAACGCTGCGTCACTCAGGTACCGCAGCAACTCGAACGAGGCATCAGGGTTCTTGGCTCCCGCAGGCATAACGGCACTGAAGCCACCGGAAAAGGTGCTGGTGTGGTCGATTCCTTGGGGTGGCGGCGGTGCCCATGGTGTCCAGCTTAGGCCGGCCCCCGCAGCGGTCACCGGCTTCAAGTAACTGGTGGATTGAATGAAACAGCTCAGCAACTGGGTGGTGAACAGATCACCTTTATGCGCGCCTACGAAGGTTTGCACGGCCTGATAGCCCAGTTGCCGGGCCACACCTCCTGCCCAGTCGAAGGCTGCGACAATCTTCGGATCATCGAGCGTCACCCGATTCCGCTCGGCGTCGTAATAGCTGCCACCGAAAAGGAAGCCCCAGCCTTCGGGGCTCCAGTTGTCGTTCCAAGGAAAGAATCCTAGCCGGGTATATTCATCAGCGTTCTTCGTCGCCAGCCGTTGGGCGATGGACGTGAACTCCTCCAGGGTCTTCGGCGCGGTCGTGGGTATTCCTGCTTGCTGCAGATGACTCGAATTGACGTAGATCATGCGGACGTCCGTGAAGTACGGCAACCCGTACAATTTGTTCTTCATGTACACCATATTCCAAGACCAGGGCTGGTAGTCCCCTGCGCTTATCCCGGCCTGCTGCGCCTTGGCGCTGATGTCCTGGAACACGCCGCGAGTGGCAGCCGGCGCCAGCAAAATACTATCCCAGACGGCCCCGTTGGGCGCGGTGCCCGCTGCAACGACGGCAGGGAGTTTATTCTTTACGTCGCCATAACTCAGAGGCGTAAACTCGACCGGGTTCTGCGGGAAGGCCTTCCGGAAATCGGCCAGCCGTTGCATCCACGCATCGTAGCTCGGGTCCGTGTTGCCGAACCCCCAGAATGTGAGCGATACGGTTCCCGAGCTGGTAGACAGCGCTGACGAAGGAGCGGCAGTCGTAGCAGCACTCGCTACGCTGGTCGTCGTGGCCAGCGTACTGGTCGGAGCCGTCGTGGTAGGCGCTGCGGCGGAAGTGCTGGCCGCAGTACTGGTCGGGGGCGCTGATGCCGTACTGGAAGCGGCGGCGGAGCTGGTCGCGGCAGCGGCACTGCGCGTTGTGGCGCTGGTGAACGGCGCCTGGCTGGCCAGCGTTGAACTCACGACGCCCGTCAAGCTGGTAACCGAGGTGGTATTGCCGCCACAGGCGGCCAGTAAGGAGTTCGTGGCGCCGGCAGCAGTCAAGACACCGAGCAGACGGAGCATTTGACGCCTGGTCGGCGTCTGCGCGAGCGATCGTGCCATGCGTACTTCCTTTCCTTAACTGATCTCCGCCGCGACCGCGTGGAGCAGCGACAGCGGGTAACGATCGTCGAAGCATATCAAGCAGGCAACTTTCCGTCAACCAGTAGGGCCTTGTGGTGGGGTGCGCCGCAGAGTAGTGCGGACTCAGCTTACTCGCTTCTTCGAGGCGGGTTGGGGGCATCGGGCGGCGAGTTTGCGGGCGGCGGAGCGCAGCAGGCGCCGGAGCCGGCCTGGGCGTGGCGGCGTTCGCGGGCACGCTGGCGACGGGCGGCGCGTTTGCTGCCCCAGGCGAAGGGGGTGGGATCGCGATTCCAGACGCGGGCGGTCGCCTCGAGGGCGTCGATGATCTCCTGCGGCGTCTGGGGGTGCTGGCCGTCCAGCGCGCAGTGCTTGAGGATGCGCTGGATGGACTCGGCCATGTTCAGCCAGGAGCCGCCGAGCGGCATGTACAGCGGCATGACGCCGTGAGCGAACAGCCAGCAGAGCAGGTCGGCGGAGGTATGCCCGACCAGATTGTCGAAGATGAGGAGCAGGCGCACCGGCGGGAGCTCGGCGGGCATGGTGACCTGCGCCGTCAAGCCAACGCGCCACGCCTCCCAGAGCGCCCGCGTCGCCTCCTGATCCAACGGGACCGCTTCCGGCAACGTCGCCAGGATGGCGGTCAATTCGTCCTTGAGCCAGCCGTGCAGCACCGCGTTCGTCGTCGAGGTGACGTCCTGGACGTGGACTTCGCCGGTGGCGGGGTGGAAGAGCGTGAGCAGCTTGGCCGTGCCATCGCGCACGTACTCGTCGGGCCGGCGGGCGGGTTCGTCCCCCGGTTGCCAACCTGTGACTTTCCCCGGTTAGTGGATTCTCCGGCACTTTTGCTGCTGGGGTCGTGAGCGGCCACAGGCGCAGCGTCGGCGGTAGCGCCGGAGGATACCTGGTGAGCGCTCCCCCAGGATCCACGTCAAGTTTGTGGTCGTCCGAAACGGT
>JBPCLN010000012.1:0-9096 GCA_051003235.1 Chloroflexota bacterium
CCTATCATCACAACGCCGATCAAAGTAAACAGATCGCACCGCTCCTCACGGCCGCCTACACCGGCAAGACCGCGGTCAAGACGGCGCTCGACGAGGCCCAGCGCCTCGCCGACCAGATCTTCGCGGCCAAGTAGTAGTCGACGAGACTATCGATGACGCCGCGCCGCCGTAGGAGTTAGCCATGCGCCGCACTCCCGTGCGCGAAAGGCTGCTCGCACTGCAGCAGCATCAACTCCCGAAGAGCTCCTTCGTTAGGGAGTTGGCGGTCGCCACGAGGGCCTCGCCGGCGCCGCGCTCCACAGCTTGCGAACGTGCCGCCCACGTCTCATACCCACCAGCGTCAAAACCCGGCGCATCCGGCACGTAGCCCAGGTAGCCGTTGGCCAGACCCACCACGGCGGTACGCGGCGCCGGCGAGGCGGCTTTGATAGCCAGACCAAGCTCGACGAAGATCTCGCCCGGGAGACTCACGATGGCCACGTCGCCGACCCGGAACGCCTGCACCTCCGCCGGCAGGTCGGCCGGCAGCGCTGCCAATAGGGGCATCTCCCGGGCGTACGCGGTAACGACCGAGGACGGCAGCGCCTGCCCGTGCAGCCAGCTAAAGGAACCCGCCGGTAGGGCGTCGATACCTTGTCTCCCCGACGCCAGGAGAATCTGCTCCGCCAGCCTCAGGTCGTCGTCCGTGACGCGTCGCCGTTCCACCTGGAGCATGCGGCTGGTCGCGCCGAGGGTGACGTTCTCGTGCAAACGGGCCAGTCCCGCGCCGGCAAGGGCGCTGCCGGCGACGACGCGCGCCACCCGTTCCGCTTGGTGGGCCCCGCTGGGCTGATGGCTATCGTGGATATCGATATTGTTGATCTGCCCCGAAGCGCCGTTGGTGAGCAACGCCAGGGCCTTCCCACCCAGGCCCGCCTCGACGATGCGGGCGAAGCGACCGAAGTAGTCGGCGGATATCGCGTCCGCGTGATCGGTACCGACGTAGTGCAAGGTGAAGTTAGCCCAAAGGGCCAGCGGCTCCTGCCGCTCGCTGTCCTCGAAGTAGAGCACCGTCAATGCCGGGTCGACCGGGCTGACCGGCTGCAAGATCTCCGGATTACCCCGGCTCGGGTTCATCTGGACGGTGCCGTCGCGCATGCGGAAGCGCCGGCAAAAGGTAACACCTTCCACCCACATCGAGGCGCTGCCCAGGCGGGCGGGGCGCAAGCGTTGCGTCGCCAGTTCTACGACGCTCGCTAGCCGCGCCGGCAGCGCTGCCATGTAGTCGTCCGCCCGCGGGGTGCCCAACAGGCCGGTGGGCGAAGCGGCGGTATGGGTATGGGTGGCCGCGAACTGCACCTGGGCGGGCGGCAGGTCCAGACGGGCGGTCAGGATGGCACGGGCGCGCGCCACATCCACGTCGGGCAGGCATATGAGGTCGCAGGCCACCAGCGCCAGACGCACGTCCCCGCACTCCAACACCAGCGCGCGGGCATATAGCGGGTCGTCCACCCCCGCGGCCCGCCGCTCGTTGAAGCTGCCCGCGACCGGCGTATCCAACGGCGGCGTGATGTCCACCTTGGCTACCCCGACACGTAGCCTCCCACTGACCAGAACCATCGTTGCCTATCCTTTTCACTCTAGTTTCCGCTAACTCAGGCGGCCTTTTTGGCTGCGCGTTGGCGCGGGCCCGCGGCGCCTTTGGGGAGATGCGCCGTTGCGGCGGCTTTTTCGCGAAGTCGGGCCGGCCAGGGGAACTCTTGGGGAAAAGGCCGGCGCGCGAGCAAGCGTCGGAGCCGCCCTGGTGTCGGCTGGGGCTGGCGATCCCAGAAGCCGACCGGCACGGCGGGCCCGGTGGCAGCGGCATAGCTGAGCACGCTCCTCGCGAGTAGGGAGCGTTTAGGGAGCCGCTGGCACGTCTCCGGCTCGTGGACGAACTGGCGCTGGCAGCCGCAGGCTGACCGTGCCCCAATCAGTTGTTTCGCCGCCAGCGGTAGTTGTTTGACCGGCCAGCGATCGCGATAGAGGTCCCGCGCCGCCCGAGGCGACAGCGGTAACGGCGTGGCGAGCAAGAGCGGAGCGTGATACTTCGGGTCGAAGACGGCGATAACCGAAAAGGGGGAAGCGTTGGCGTCGGCGGTGGGCAGCACCAGGCCGTTCCCCTGCTCGGCGCGGATCTGCCGGTCCTCCTCCTCCCAGAAGGTGATCTGGTCCGCTGGGGTCGCGGGGATGCCGGCCGCCTGCATGTCCGCCACGCCGGACTCGCGATCCGCCACGACCGCCTCCTGGGGAGCGCGCTGCGCCGCCGCTTCCCGCAGCAGCGCTTGGCGGTGAGACCCCGCGCTCGGGGCGTCGTGGTCGGCCCGCACCAGACGCACCGGCACCGCCAGGCGCTGCGTCCCCAACCGTCCAATCCGGGCGATGATCCCCAGCGGGATTGCTGCCAGTGCCCGGCCCGCCTCGGCGCTGTAGTGGGTCGTCGGGCAATCCTGCAGGTGCGGACGCCAGAACGCCGTGACATCCACCGCGACCGGTCGATACCCCTCGTACCACGACGGCTGCCAGAGCTGCTCGTGGACCACTGGCGCTGCCCACGCCTGCAGCAACCGCTTACTCGTCCAAGCGCCATGCCCCACCGCTAACCAGGCTCGCCGGACCGCCGCATCGGACAGGCCCGTCTCCGCCAGGCCCGGGATGAGCGCCCCACGCGTTGCCAGCAGCCGACCGCTGACCAGCATCCACAACACTGCGACCAACCCCAGATTCGTCCCAATCGGCACGGTCTTGACGATCGCACACAGCAACGTCACCACTCGGTACACTGTTTCCGGCATCCGGCGGCCCCTTCCGGCGAGTCACAGTCCATTCACCTGGACACTACCGAATTGATCCGCCGCACCCTCCACAGTTAGCGGAAACTAGTGGGTCACGCTGCATTGGATTGAGGTTCCGCTGGGACCGCGCCGGAGCCGCCGAGGCGCCGGTTGTGGGCGACGGCCGCCCTGCGGGCGTCAGCGCGACGCTCCTGGCGCTTGTCGCCCCACGCGAACGGTGTCGGCGCGGCATTCCAGCCGGCGACGGCGTCGTCTAGCCAGGTGATCAGCTCCTCCTGGCTCTGGGGATGCTGACCGGCGAGGGCGGGGTGCCCCCTGGGCCCGCAGACGATGCGCTGCAGCGACTCCGCCATATTCAACCAGGAACCGCTGAGCGGGGTGTACAGCGGTATGACGCCGTGCTGGAACAACCAGTGGACGATCTGCCAACTGCGGTGGCCGGCGAGGTTGTCCCAAACGAGGATAGCGCGCAGCGGCGGCAGGGACGTGATCGGCGGATGGCCCAGCCACGTGGCCCAGCGCGCTGCCGCCGGGCGCTCCGCCTCCGCCGTCTCGACTGCCGGCAAGCCGGCCAAGACCTGCGTCAACTCGGCTTGCAGCCAGGGGTGGAGCACAGCGTTTGTGCCGCTGGTCACGGCCGTCCGCTGAGCGAAACCCGCCGCAGGCGGATTCTCGTGGAGCGAAGATCGCAGGGCGCCGGTGGCCGGGCGGAACAGCGTGAGCAGCTTGGCCGTGCCGCCCCGAATATACTCGTGGGGCTGACACGCTGGCTTGGTTTCCGGCTGCCAGGAGACGCCGGGCTGGGGGATCGCCTGGTAGGGACCGGCCTCATCTTGGCAGAACAGCGCCAGCCCAGCGCCTTCCGCCTCGCGGTAGGCTTGCTCAATTAGCCCCTTTTTTGCTCGGTCTGGGGATCGACCACCGTGACCGGTCCGCTCTTGCGCTGCCGGACCGCCGTGCCGGTGGGACACCAGGTTCTGCTGCGCTGCTAGGAACTGCCGGCAGCGTGCAACACCCGCCGGATCGTGGTGGCCCCGATGGCCGGCAACCCCTCCCGTCGCACCGTCGGCTCCAGCGTACTCAAAGACCAGGTCGCCGTACACGGCCGCCCTACGGGCGTCGGCGGTCGGCGATCCGGCGTCCGCTGCGCCGTGGCGACCACCTTGGCCCGCGCCGCCGCGTCGTACGTCGGATGGCGCCCTCGCCCAGCGGCGATCGTGAGCACCCCCAGCCTCCGCTGATTGCAGCGACGCACCAGCGCTGTTACCGTGCTGCTGCCCAGCCCCGCCCGGTTCGCCGCCGCCACGAACGACTGCCCCTCGACCACCGCCAGCAGCGCGCCGACGCCCGTAGGGCGGCCGTCCCGCCGCACCCGATCCACCCGCTCGCTGCCGCTGCGACTGAGCCGCTCCAACTCCGCACGCTCCGCCTCGCTGAGCGTCCGCAACGCTTCCTGCTGGTGTCGCGCCATCGCCCGCTCCTCGCCCTGCGCACACCACGGCCGCCACTCCCACAGCCTACCCCATTTCTCCACTAAATGCGGCGTGACCCACTAGCGTCCGGGTCGCCTGGGGACCGCTGCCCTGGAACACTGCGAGATCGTCGCTCGGGTCCGTGGCCGCTTTCTGGTCGTAGTCGGCCACATACTCGGCGTCGAGGTGCTCACCGCCGGCGCGGGCGCGCTCTTCAAGGTACCAGGATGCCGTACCCATGCTGCGGAAACCTCCTTCGGAAGACCAAGGGGGTAGGATACCTGGTCCGTCATGGACGCTGCTACGATAGCATCGGCTGTCTTGGGGTCGGTAGGCGGCAGAAGGGGCGCCCATGCTCGTCGATGACGACCGCGCCCGGTTGTTGACGCGCGTCCGCGCCTGGTTTGACGCCCCGGAACAGGTGCAGCATTACCGGGAAGAGGTAGCGAACGGGCCGACGCCGGCAGAAGCCTGGCTGCTCGACGTGGTTCCGGCGACGGGACGCCTGCTGGACGTGGGCTGCGGCGCCGGGCGCATGGGTCTGGCGCTGGCCGCAAGGGCTACGAGGTTGTCGGCACGGACGTGAGCGCCGAACTCTTGCGCGTGGCCGCAGCCTCTCGCCGTGAAGGCGCCTGCGGCGCCCGCTTCCTCCGCGTCGCCCCTCAGCGTTTCCCGCTTCCTGATGCCACCTTCGCCGCCGCTCTCGCTTTCAAGGTCAATGGTTACCTGCCCGGCCGGGAAGCGCGCCGGCAGTATCTGCGCGACGTCGGCCGGCTGCTCATGCCCAGAGCACCGCTGCTCCTCACCCAGTACGTTGTGACTACAGAAATCATTCGCGCCTATCGCCACGAGGCGGAGCACTGAGCCTTGTTGCGCTGTGCTGGGTTCACGGTTACCCGTATCCTGCCCGCACTTGTCAAGCGGATGATCGTGGAGACGGGCAGACACAGGAGCAAGTGATCCAGGCTGCCGCGAGGATGCCCGCAGAGACCGGCCAGAGTTCCACGTTGCTATACTTCGAATACACGTCGGCAAACCTGGCCCTGCCAAAACCAGGAGGCACTTCAAAGATGCAGGAAACCGCGTCAAGGGTGCTCGCCGACCTTACTCTTCCTCTGAACTCCTGGCGGCAGCCGGTCCTGATCGCGATCACGGGCCTGCCTTGCACCGGCAAGACGGAGATTGCCGCCTACCTTGGGGCGCACTTCCCGCTAATCGTCCTGTCCACGGATGCGATTCGCCACACCTATGGCCTTGCGTCTGGTCCGAGCGCACACCCGGTCATGTACGAGGTCGCCGCCGTGTTGCTCAAGGACAATGTTGGCCTGATCTTCGACGGTATCCACCTCGGTCGCCGCGATCGCGACGAAGCGCGCGCCATTGCCCATCGCCACGGCGACCCAGCCGGTGTTTGAGCAGCGGCTCCAGGCGCGCCGCGCTGCGCCCGTCGAAACCGCGACGGCCGGCAAGTTTGTCATTACGCCAGACCACTTCGAGCAGATTCGCCAGTACCTGGAAGTGCCAACTTCCGATGAAGCGGTGTGGACGGTTGACACCTCTGAGCAGCCGACCCGAGACCTGTTGGCGCCGCTCCAAACGCGACTCGGCGCGCTGTTGGTGTCTCATTACAGCGAAAGGATGCCAGGAGATGATGGCATCACTCCGCCCGTCTGATGCCCTGACAACCTGCCAAAGTACCGACGCGTACATCGTGCAGGCAATAGCCTGGTCGTTCCTCCCTTGCGGCGCGCGAGAATCGTCAATCATTCACCGGACTTCGCCGAGCACAAGAGGCAACCTTGGCCGCGACTCCGGACACTTAATCACGCAGTATTCCTCACACGACGCGTTGCGCTGGCAGGTCTCTATCATTCTGGCGGACGATCATGCCGTCTACCGTGCCATCGGCCGTCTTGCGAAAACTGAGTGATGCGCTGACGACATCGGCAAAGAACTGTGTATCCGACGTGGGCACAAACCGGATGGTGGATTGCCCGGTGAGCTTGACGTCCAGGCCATCGATTGCTGCGCTAACGTGGAAATGCGAACCAGGTTTGATCTCGTACTCGCCGACATAGGTGGCCAGGACATGCTCATCAACCCGTACGGCTTGTTTCGCCGTTGGGACGAACTCCGGCCAGGCATACTCCCGGGCGATCGCCTGCATGATCTCCGGGATCAACTGGCTACCGCCATACGAGTTTGTCATCACCGCGGCCCCCTGTCCGCGATGCACAAACGCGGTCAACTGGCAAATGAACCCGTGGTTGCCACCGCTGTGACCGAAGCGCACCGCTTCTCCTTTCCCGTCGAGAAAGAAACCGAGGCCAATCTGTCCTTCAACTTGCGGGGTCAGCATCTGGTCCACCTGGGACGACGTTAGCACGCCCGGCGATCGCTGAGCTTTCGCCGTCTGCACCGCCAGAGCGAAGCGTAGCAGATCAGTCGGTGTGGTCCAGAGGCCGGCCGCCGCCATCTCCGGGTAGACGTGCCACTTGCCGTCCACCGTCGTGTTGCTTCCTTGTTCGCCCCGGTGACCGCTCGCCGCTAGCGACCAACGTGCTTCGGGGAGCGGCTGGTCATAACTGCTCTGTTGCATGCCGAGGGGATCCAGCACCGTCTCTCGCATCAGGTCCGGGAACGGCTGGCGGAGCACATCGATAAGCAGTTGTTGGACGATGGTCGTGCCACCGCCAGCATAGCGGAACTGCACGCCGGGCAGGGTGTCAACTCGGATGGCGGGGGTATTCGCTGGTGTCTCGCCATTGAGGATCTGGGTCAGCATTGGAAGCGGTGCGCCGCGCGGATAACCAGGAAAGCCATGCACCGTGATCCCTCCGCCATGGCAAAGCAGGTGGCGCAGCGTCACTCGAGGCTGCCAACCATCGTTGGCAGGAACCTTCCAGCTCACGAGGTACCGATTGACGTCCTCGTCCAGATCCAACCGGCCTGCCTCAACCAGCCGCAGCACTGCCGCGGCGGTCACCGGCTTACTGATCGAGGCGGCCTGGAAGAGCGTGGCGGGCGTGACTGGCGCTGCTTTCCCTGCCTCTTGCAACCCGTACCCCTGGCCCCACTCAATCGCATAGTCGTGCAACACGGCGATACTGACACCTGGCACGTTCCAGTACGCCATGCGTTCCTCCAGCGTCGCTCGCGTTGTCGGAACGCCGGGGAACGCGGTCGGCCGCAGCCCCTGCTCGATCCGCCGGATGCGGGCGGCAACCTCACCGACCGGCTTCGTATGATCCATCATTGCCGCTCCGATCTGCTTGTCATCCAGCATCGCCACTTGTCAGGACCGAGGCGACGCCCCCTAGCGGGTTCACGCGACCAGAAGGAACGGCGTCTAGCATACAAGACGCTCGCAGCTCGCTTACGGCGACCGCGGCACGGCGCCGCTCTTGATCGGCCAGGGGAGAACGATCCACACGTGCCCTACGGGGCGAGCGATCAGATCAGATCGTACTCGCGTTGCGCCAGGGCGCCGGTGTAGCTTGCCCGCAATCTGGCAATTCGCAGGGAACCGGCCGGGGGACCGCCGGCCATTCCGGCACGGAACGACGGGAAGGCACGAGCGGGCCGGAGCCGTTCCAGCTTGACCGCGCGTGCTGCGCCTGGTAGTGTAGGTGCGGCGAACGCTCGCAGCATGAGGACCCCCATGATCGTTTTGCGGAACCGCACCTTCTAGGCGCCTGCGCGTCGAGGTGATACCGGCAGACTGCCGGCGGTTCAGTGCTGCAATCCGAGCCTGTTTCCCTATCGTCATCATCAACGTCGTGGGCCAGGGAAGCCCCGGCGTTTTTTGTTGCGTCCAATTCCTTCCGGGGCCAGTGGCAATGCAGGGAGAGGAGTCATGCCATGTCCCCGGCCAAGACGCCGGTCCGCACCAGTTGGGACCCGGTGGCGGACTGGTACGCCGAGTGGGTCGGCGAGGAGGGCAGTTACCAGCACCGGCACGTGACAATTCCTGCCGTCCTGGAGTTGTTGGCATTGCAGCGTGGTGAGCGCGTCCTGGACATCGGGGCCGGCCCCGGACTGCTCGCGCCGGTGGTCGCCAGGGCCGGCGCCCACTATACCGGGGTGGACGCCAGCCCCAAACTGCTCGCCATCGCCCGGCGTCGGCATGGTCGGTCGGGTCGCTTCCTGCTGGCGGACATGTGTCGGCTGTCGGACGTGCCGGAGCTCGAAGCCGGCTCCTTCGACGCCGCTGTGTTCCTGCTCAGCATTCAGGATATGGACCCCCTGCCGGACGTGCTGCGTTGTCTGGCTTGGGCGCTGCGAGGCGGCGGACGGGTGGTGATCCTGATGACGCACCCCTGCTTTCGGGTGCCGCGCCTGAGCGGCTGGGGCTGGGACGACCGCCGGCACATCCATTACCGGCGGGTGGACCGCTACCTGACGCCGCTGCCCGTGCCGATGGCCACTGCCGGGGTCGGCAGCCGCGCAACAGTTCGCTACCATCGCTCGCTCCAGGAATACGTCAATGGTCTGGCCCGGCAGGGCTTTCTGGTCGACCAACTGCTGGAGATCCCGAACGGCGCTCGGCACGCCGGCGGACCGCAGGTGAAGGGAGATCACCTGGCGATGGGCGAGTTCCCGGTCTTCCTCGGACTGCGGGCGCGCAAAATGAGGCAATAGATTGGGCGAAGTGGAAGGCTTCAGCGGAGGGTGTTCCAGCGTCGCCAAACTGTCCGTGGGATACCCAATCGGGCTATGCGATGGGAATTCTCATTTTGGCTGCGTAGGATGCCGCCATTTGGCAGAAGTCGAACGAGTGTCCGGCTCACCGGCATCTGGCGCCGCTCGGC
>JBPCLN010000013.1:0-3772 GCA_051003235.1 Chloroflexota bacterium
GCCGGGTGGAAGCCGCGCCAAGAGTGGGTTAAGCGCCGACTAATGCACCCTTCCAATCGCGAGGCGGCGCCCGCATGCGGCGTCTCGCTCGCACGGTCAGGCGGACGGGCGCGCCGTCGGCGCGGGACGACTATCCGGATGGGGCATCTGCATCCATGTGGGGTTGCCGCCCTTCGTCACGGACTCGAGGGGCAGCGCCGCCGGCGAGCCGGCGAGGGGGACGTTCGCCGGCGGCAGCGGGATGCCGCTCGGGGTCTTGCCATCGTTCTTCGCTTCCATTGCCGCACCTCCGCGTGTTCCGGGTCGTGTTGCGTGCCCGAGCATCGATCCACCTCAGTGAACCAGGGGCAGCAGGATGATAGTCCCCTGGGTGAGAATCGCCCACAGCACGCTGCCGGGGACCAGTACCACCAAGGCAATTGTACCAGCGAGCAGCCACCAGACACCCCGCGCCTGGAGCGTCGCCTTCATGTCATTGAGTGCGGTGTTCACGCGCGTGGCGTCCCGGTAGCCTACCGCCAGCGTCGATTGCACGTGCCACTCCGGCAGTTCCATCGCCGAGTAGTCCACCCACGCCTGGAGATCCATCCGCCGGAACTGGGCCCGGACGCGGACGGATTGCAGGAAGTGCCCTTGGGCGATCAGCAGGCAGGCAAGCGACAGGACGACGACGGCGAAGTAGGTGACCGTTGGCGCGTCGGTGCGCTGGGCGATACTGTCCGGCGGCTTCACCAGGACGCCGATGATGAAGGCGATGGCCGCGCCCGTCGCCCCGATCAGCGGCCCCGCCTTGCCATCCAGCACCGTGGTTCTCGTGTTCTCGTTGGCGTACTCCTTCTGCGCCAGGTCCGCGATGGCCTTGGTCGAACCGAGATCGAGCGGCGGTGGAAGTGGCAATGCCGGTGGAGACGGTGCAAGCGGGCGGCGCCACGGCCAAGGCATGCAGGGCTACCCACGCCGCCAGAATGCCCACCAGCGATGTGTCGCCGCGGGCGCTTCATCGTGCATAGGCAACGCCAGCAGCTGCTCCACCTGCGCCTCCAGGTTGTGCGCCCGCTCCTGCCACATCGCCGCCGCTTCTCTTGCCTGAACCACCTGTTGCTCGATGCGCTCCGTGCGCTCGCGCTCCTCTCGCAGCAGATTGGCCAGTTCGGTCACAGCTATGTCCGGCGCGGCGGGGGTACTCGGGCCGGCGCTAACCGTGTCCGGCGCTGGCGCCGTGATGCCGGAAACGGTCATGCCTCTGCCTGGCACGGCGCGACGTGTGTCCGGGGTGGACTCCGGCTGATCCTCCTCGGTCAAGCACGTGTCCATGCCGATCCTGACCTCAGTCATTCGTTCACGAAAACGATGCTGAAGCCGACCTCGCTGGACGTGACGGCGTACCGAACGTTCGGAAATATTGAGGAGGGTTGCAGCGTCCTTCACGGTCAGCCATCGCCCGTCCGTGACTGGCGCCGGCAGGTCCGTGTCCAGCACGGGCTTCGGACTGTCCTCCTTGGCCATGTATTGTGCGTCCATGACGGACACCCTATCCTGTCCACGTCGGCTTGGCCTGTAAGACTAGGATGCTTAGCCTATTGCTGTCGCCTGGTCGCTGTCTAAGCCCACATCCCCTCCCGGGGATAATCGGGGTAAGGATTCCACCCGTTGGTCGGTGCGTGACTGGCCTTGAGTTCGGGTTTGGGCCAGCCGGCGGGATTGAGCCAGGCGATGCATTTCGCTATGCAAGGCACCCATTAACCAAGTAATACGTACAATTAGCCCCGGACCTGTGGTCGTCCCTCGTATTGGCCCCTTGTGTGCCTTGATTGCCCCGCAAGGAAGTCCGACCGTTTCTTCCCTAGTCGCCAGCAGCGTCTCCAAGCGCTCGACGAGCGCATCACGATCGAATCAGTACCGGTCTATCGACCAGCTGAGGGTGACCCGGAGTGACGGAATGACCATGCCTTCGCAGGCACCTATTCGCCGCGTGGAACGTATCACCCCTGTGCTGTCGAGAGTTGAGAGAAACGCCCTTCAGACCAGAGGACCTGGAACGCCGTGCTAGACTAGCGGCCATAATTGCAATCGCCGTCCGGTCTGATTCACCGGACGGCGATAGTGGAGAGCGTTCGGGCGCTCGACCAGCAGCAGTAGTATAGCGCCCTGGCGTTCCCCGGAGCAGGGGGACGATATGCCACGGACCAATGCCGGACGAACCCTTGAGCGATTGCTGGCCGGGCAGCGCGGGATCTTTATTCATCGTGCCTTCATTGACACTTTTGGACTTACAACGGCTGCTTTTCTTGACCAGGCAATCTACTGGACGCCGCGCAGTGATGCCGACGACGGCTGGTTCTGGAAGAGCCGGGATGAATGGAAACAGGAAACGGGACTGAGTCGGCGCGAGCAGGAGACTGCGCGAGCATCGCTGCGCAGCGCCGCTTTGCTCCGAGAGGAAAGCCGGGGAGGCACCGACCGCACCCTGTATTTTCGGATAGACCTCGATGCCGTAGCAGAACTACTTCTAAACAGCGAAGCCGTACCGGCCGAAGGGTCACATGTGACCGATGGAACGGCCATACCTGGCCCATCCAAGCGTCAGAAGTTACCAACGCATGGGCCAGAGCTGACCGATGTTAAAGGGACACAGCCTACGTCACAGCCTACCTCAGAGAAAGAGATGGTATCGACAAACGAAAAGGTCTGGTCTGCCGTCCTCGACGACCTCACCGAGCAGATCGTGCCAGCAAACTTCACACGCTGGCTGGCACGAACCTCTCTGCTCAGTCGTACCGATGGTACCGTGGTGGTGGGGGTGCCGGACCAGGCGAGCGCCGACCAGCTCGCCAAGCGTTTCGATCCGCTGGTGCGCCGGGCGCTCTCGGACGCTTGCGGCGAGGCGGTAACGGTGCAGTATCAGGTGGTCGAAGGGTGAGCGACTGCCGCCCGGAAGCACCGCCCCAGTTGTTGCAGGGAAGAGAGAAGCGTACGATGTCCAGCGTGCATGATCTTGTTGGCGCTCCCGGTGCGCTCCGCGCCAAGGAGCAGTGCATCGCCTGGAACTTGGAGCGCTGGGAGAACCGGTTGGGACCGGCCTGGATGCCGGTGCTCCGGGAGCTCCACGAGGCCTGCGTCGCTGATGGGGGAGGCCTGCGCCGATCGGCGGTCACCGCCTTCGGCCGGGAGGACGCATCGCGCTTGCTCGTCGCCGCGATGGCCTGGGGCTTCGGCAGCGTTGGCTACGGTTCCTGGCGGACGGCGCGGATGCTGGAGACGGACGGCGCGGCGGACATTCTGGCGGACATCGTCGACACCGTGCGAAGGCAAGGCGCGGCGGCGGCGTGGGTGGAGCAGGACGCGGCCGACCTGATCCACCTGGCGCGGCAGGTCACGACCGGCGAGGTCACCATCCACCAGACCGCCTAGCGGGCCGGCCAAGGCACGGCCTCCTACCTGCACGTGGCGCGCACGCTCGGCGCGACGCCTGCCCAGCACTAACGCTATTTCTTCAGCCGCGACCCGGCGCGGGCGCTGGCGGCCCTGCCGGCCGGCTTCGTGCTGGGCGGCGACGTGCCCGGGACGGGCGTGCCGATCTTGCGGAAGGCCATCGTCCCGGGTTCCTGCCCGCAGCGACTGGACAAGCGAACGCAGGGAGTGGCCTAGCCTGGATTATTCACGGAGGTAAGTCGGCGACGGGGAGGCTCCTGGGGTATGGTCAAGTTGTTCGACGACGAGACCAACCAAGGAGCCATCCGTGCCAAGGGATTCTGCCATGCCGACCACACCT
>JBPCLN010000014.1:0-7554 GCA_051003235.1 Chloroflexota bacterium
CCCCACCCCGCCCCGATGGTTCAGCGGACGTTGCGTCCACGCTGCCACCGGGAGCAACCGATGTCTCCGCTGGCGCTGCCTCGGTAATGGGTTCAGAACTCGGTGCCGGCAAAGGACTACCATTCAAATCGCAACGAAGGATCAGTCCCTCACCAAACACTTCTCGAACCACTGGCTCAATCACGCCACGAGTGTTTGCGTTGTTCATCTCCTTCATATAAAAAGGAATACCCTTCGCCGACAGGACGATGAACTTATCCTCTATGCCAAGAAACTCGCAAGAGTTGCATAGGCCAGAGGCCCTAGATCCCTCGGGACCCTTCTGTCGGAGTTTGCTGACCGTCCTCTCCCATCGGCGCCGCAGTTCCGGGGGAACCATTTCAGACGTCGCCAACTGCCGATCAAATGGCGCGGGTGCTGGCACGGACGGAGTCTGGAGCACTGCTTCGTCATTACCGCCTGCCGCCCCTGCTTCCTGTGCCCGAATCGGCTCTACTTTGGGTTTCAGTTCCGGGCGTGCACCAGGCAATGACGTATCGCTGCGCCGGGGCAGGTTTGCCGACAGTCCTTGTTCGGAACGAGCCACCCGCACCGGCGCCGCCACGTCCGCGACCGGCGCCGCGGCCAGGCCCGCCGTACATGCCTCAACCGCCGCCAACTCCAGCGGCAATTGGGGAATCATCGTCACCCGGGCGCTGAAGTCAATGGCAGCAAAGGCGCGGATGTTGATAAGCAAGTGCGGCAGTTCCCAGTCTTTGCTGTTACTGCCGCCGCCACGCGCCGCGCCGCTCTGTTCCGCCAGCACGCCGCGCAGGTGTGTGATCAGTTGCTGGTTAAACTGCCGCAGGTCGGCGCCATCCTCCGCCAGACGGTTCGGCATGCGCACCGCGGCGGCGACATCGCGCTCGCGCAGGTAGCCGGCGAACTCCAGCACCGCGGCCTGTGGGACCAGGCCGAGCATCTCTGCCAGCTGGTCGGCGCTGACGGCCGAACCGCCAAAAGCGACCGCCTGGTCTAGAATGGAGAGCGCGTCGCGCAGGCTGCCGTCGGCGACCTGAACCAACTGCTCCAGCGCCGCCGGTTCGAGCGTGAACCCTTCCGCCGCCGCCACCTCCGTGAGCCGCGCACGCGTCCCTGCCCCGCTATGGCGGTGGAAGCTGAAGTGCTGACAGCGGCTGGAGATTGTCGCGGGCACTTTGTGCGCGTCGGTAGTGGCCAGGATGAAGATGACATGGGCTGGAGGCTCCTCCAGCGTTTTCAAGAGGGCGTTAAAGGCCGCCTCCGTGAGCTGATGCACCTCGTCAATGATATAGAAGCGGAAACGGCCCGTCGTTGCTGCCATGCCGACGCGCTCGCGCAGATCGCGGATTTCGTCGATCCCACGATTGGACGCGCCATCAATCTCCAACACATCTAGGGAACGGCCGTCGCGGATGGCGACGCACGACTCGCAGTGGTCACACGGCTCAGCGCCAACCCGCTCGGGGCAGTTCAGCGCCTTGGCAAACAGTCGGGCGACGCTCGTCTTGCCCGTACCGCGCGGGCCGGTAAAGAGGTAAGCATGGGCCATCCGTTCCTCGCGGACCGCGTTCGCCAGCGTGCGGGCAACGTGCTCCTGCCCGACCATGGCAGCAAATGTCTGCGGGCGCCACTTCCGATAGAGGGATTGATAGGCCACCTTTGCTCCTGACCACTCGATTATACAGTCCCGGAACAGCGCGATTCGGCAGGTCAGGCCCTGCGCCTCGCCTCCTTGTCGAGTCGTGTCCGCACATGGACGAAGGGGTTGGTGCGCCGGCCATGGACAACCGCCGATTCCAGCGCTGTCAGCAACTCCCCCGGCGTGGTAAAGTCCGGGACTTCCACGTACGCATGGCCGACTTCGGACGCAAGATGGCTGTCACTGCCGGCGCCCTGGCGTACGCCGCGTTCACGGGCCAACCGCAAGGCCCGGCGGTTGTCGCCCGCCAGCAGATTGCGGGCATTGAAGACCTCCAGCACGTCCACTTGATTGAGCACCGCCGCTAGAGCCGCCGGCTGCAGACGGGAGCCGCGAAAGCGATCCAGCGGATGCGGAATGTAGACGATGCCCCCTTGGTCCCGAATAGCGGCGATGGTCGCCTCTGGCGAGAGCCGGGCGGGGATTTTCTCTTGCAGGAAGAGACCGATGATCTCCCCGTCGCTCGTGCGAATCTCCTCGCCAACGATGACCCGTACCGTGCGCCGCGCGGCGAGTTCTAGTGCCCCACCGATTTCGTTGTGGTCGGTGATGCAGACGGCGTCGAGGCCGGCCCGCAGAATGGCGCGCTCCAGATCGGCCAGGCCAAGTTGGGAGTCCTTCGACCAGTACGTGTGGCCGTGCATGTCCAGCTTCACGAAGGCGGCGCCCCTTCCAACTGTCCCTGTAGCTTGCCATAACGTTGTCCGAACAGGGCGAGCGCGCCGGCGCCGAGGGCAACACCGAACCAGAGCGTGCAGAAGCGAATCAGCAGCGTCGCGGCAACGCTCACATCTGGTGGCGTGCCCACCATGACGTGCAGCAAGCCCGCAATGCCGCCATCGGCGATACCGAGGCCACCCGGAAGCAGCGACGCGGAGCCGACCAGTGTGCTGGAGGCCAGGATAAAGGCGGCCTTAATCAAAAGCAAGAGGCCGCCGGCGCCGTTCTGGTCCAAATGCAAGCCATGAAGGATGACATAGAAGGCCAGGCACTCACCGGACCAGGAAAGGATACCCAGGGCGATGGCGATAAGCAGGGCATCGAGGCGCAGCAAGAGATAACTGGAGGCGTAGGCGGCGCGCAGTTGCACCGTCAGGCGCGACAGTACGGGCAGACGCTCCAGCCGCACCAGAATACCCATGGAAAGCGAACGCGACTGGATCACCAGGACAATGAGCACCGCCAGCGCAAAGATGGCGACCAGGATTTCCCAACCGCGCCGGTAGAGCAACAGCCCAACCGAGCCCAGCAAGAGCAAGGCGATGCCGTCGGTTAGCCGCTCGGCCAGGACAATCGGCGCGGACCTGGCCATGGGCGTGCCGGACACTTGCTTGAGCAAGTAGCTCTTGAGGAGCTCGCCCACCTTGCCCGGCGTGAGCACCATGGAGAAGCCGGAGATGAATATGAGCAGGCTGGCGTCCGTGGGAACGCGGCTGGCGATGCGACTGAGATAGAACTGCCACTTCAGGAAGCGTCCGAAGTAGTTGAAGGCGGTCAACAGCAGCACCACCGGCAGCACCGCCCAATCAAAGTGCCGCAGTACGCCGATGATCGCCCGGAAATCGGCATAGGCGCCCAGGACCAGCACAACCACGATACCGAACGCGAGCGACAGGAGGAGGCGCTGGCGCAGCTTTCCCAGCACGCGAGCAACATCCTTCCTGGCCGGTTCGCTGAACGCCCCGCTGGTGGACCGTCACCGCCGCTTCGCCGCGACGTTGTCCTGGTCAGAGCAAAATTGCCCCGCAAATTCTACCCGTTCCGCCTCGGCGCGCTCGTGCAACATGGGATGATAAAGGACGGCCCCGCGGCGGACGGCGTATGCACGCGGAGATTGACCATGGCACGGCGACCGCTCATCGGCATCACCTGCAGCGTCGGCAGTAGTCCGACCGGCGCCGCTCGCGTCCAACTCAACCAATCCTACGAGCGCGCCATCCGCGAAGCCGGCGGCCTGCCCGTATTGCTCGCGCCAGGCCTCGATAGCGACGCCCTGGACCAGATCACCGGCGAGTTGCAAGGCCTCCTCCTCCCTGGTGGCCTGGACGTCGATCCGGTGCGCTACCGCGCCGCGCGCCACCCCATGACCGAGGTCAACGCGGGACTGGACGAGCTGGAATTTCCGCTCACGGAACGCGCCCTTCGCTCCGGGCTGCCCGTGCTAGCCATCTGCCGGGGCATCCAATTGCTCAACGTCGCCTGCGGCGGCTCCCTCTGGCAGGACGTGCCGAGCGAACACCCCACCGACCTGACCCACCTCCAGAAGCAGGTACCCCGCGACCACCTGGCGCACGGCCTGCGTCTGGCTGCCGATAGCAGGCTGGCCCATGTGCTTGGGCAAACCGAGCTGCCGGTTAACAGCTTCCACCATCAGGCGTTGCGCGCCATGGGCGAAGGGCTCCAACCAGTCGGTTGGGCGGAGGATGGTACCGTGGAAGCAGTCGAAGGTCCGGGTCCTTTCGTGATCGGCGTGCAGTGCCACCCCGACGAGTTGGTGCAAAGCCAGCCCACCTGGCGCCGGCTCTTCACGGCATTCGTGGACGCGGCAAACAACGCAGGATGATCTCTGGCGAGGACAACTGCCCCACTCCTTCGCCTTGACAAGGAACGCCCATGACAGGAGAATCAGGCTATGAAAATCGTGACTGAACGCTTGCCGGGGGTCTTGACAACCGACCAAGCCGCGGATTACTTGCAGCTTGATCGAGCGACGATCTATCGCTATATTCAGGATGGCAAACTGCCGGCCTTCCGAATGGGTCGGAATCTTCGCATTCCCCGTGAAAGTCTAGAACTCCTCCTCCGGGCTACGCAGACGCGACAGGATATTCCACTCCGGGAGTATTCGCACGAGGAAGTCGCCGCATTTATCGCTGACGATCAGCTGGATGCGGAAACAACGCAGATTGCCCAGCATTTCAACTCAGCCTTCCCTCATTGACACCGGCGAGTTTGGCTCGCATGACGCTCCTTTTCTTCGACGCGTCGTGTCTCATCGCCGCATCCGGCTCCCCTACCGGAGGTTCAGCGTTCCTCCTCGCCCTGTGCGTGCGGCAACTCATGCGCGCCGCTGTTTCCGAACCAGTACTCATTGAGGCGGAACGAAACGTTCGTCTCAAATTAGGTCAGGAAGCGCTCGTGGCGTACCACCATCTTCTGGACGTGACTCCCTTCGTCATTGCACCAATCCCGCTAGCAAGCTCACAGGAATGGCAACGCTTGGCCGTCATTGCCGGCGCCAAGGACACGCATGTGTTGGCCGCCGCCGACGCCATCCGGGCGACCTATGTGCTGACGTTGGACAAATTGCTTGAAGCGCGTATCAATGAAGCCGACCTTCGTATCTCAGCCTTGTCACCCAAGCGCTTCATCCAGACTCTGCTTCCTACTCATCCCGACTATCCGACGGTTAGGTAACAGTCGCGAAGTGCTTACCGCCAGATGAACCTCCGGCCTCCGTCGCGCGTAGGATAGATAGCAGCCACTGTCGTTGCCGTCTCAGCACCGCCGGCCGAGGGAAGCGCGTGACCATAACCGAAAGTGAAGCACTGGCAGCGCTCCACCAGGGTGACATTACCGGACTGGGGACGCTGGTCCGATTGCACCAACTGTGCGCCTTGCGCACGGCGTACGCCATCACCGGCAATCAGGCGAGCGCCGAGGATATTGTTGCTGATGCCTTTGTCCTGGTCTACGAGCGCATCGCCCAATACGACCTGGCACGTCCTTTTACTCCCTGGTTCTTTCGGATCGTTGCCAACCTTGCCTTGAGTTTGGCGCGGAGAGCGCGCCACACTCTGACAGGCGAAGCCGCGGAAGCGACGCTTGCGTTGCAGGCGGATTCAGCGTCAGGCCCGGAGGAGGAGGCGCTGCGCAACTCGTTGCGCAATCTGGTCGTTTTGGCGATGCAAGGGTTGCTCCCGGCGCAGCGCGGGGTGCTTGTCCAGCGGTACTTCCTGGACATGGACGAGGCGAGTATGGCCAGGATGGCCGGTTGCCCGCTCGGTACGATCAAGTCGCGTCTGCACACGGCCAGGAGAAAACTTCGGGAGCGCCTTGCGGCCCATCATCCCGGCGTTCCTGCCGATCGCGCGACTGACCGCCAGATGCTCCGGCGACTGCTCCTGGACTACTTGGAGGAAGCCGTGCCAACAGCCAGCAACGTCTGGACGGCGGTCCAGCAGCGGATTCAGCTCACGATTAGCGAGGATCCCCTGGCCAAAGGTGTCACGACCATTCCGCTCCCACAAGACGTGGCTCCTCCGGCGCCACCCGACTTCTCAGATCCCCATCCGGAAGGCGTCTATCTGCTGACGGGTCCTCCCCGTAGCGGACCGTCGGTACCCCTGGAGGAGGCGGAACGCCTGGCCGGATTCCCCATCCTGCAGTTCGTCGGACCGGAGTGGCAATTGCTCAGCACGGCCTACGCTCCTGCGGAGCCGCGGCTAGCCGTGGGGTTCGATCCTCACCGCTACGCCTGGCGGATGCCGGCAGTGATCCTGACCTACCAGCGACGGACGCAGGCGGCGACAGTCGTGGAACACGTCAATCCGGGGCTTGGCCAGAGGATTCGCTTTGTCCAAACCAGTACAGGCTTGCCCGATGACGCCGTACGTCGGGTCGAGCACATCGACAACGCCTCCTATCTCGTCCAATATCGTCAGACTGACGGCCTGGTGACCGAGGTCCAGTTTGCCACGCCGACGACGCGGGCCTTCGTCCAATTCGACCCACCAATCAGATGGGCAGCCGCCGCCGCCTTTGTGCAGCGTCTCCAATCCAACGCTAGGAGCATCGCTATGGCACTATCCCGCCGAACCTTCCTGAGCACCGCAAGCGGGTTGGCGGTCATCACCGTCAGCGGCTGCAGCGTCCCCAGTCTGGCGCACTTGCCCGGCGTGGGGACGAGCAGCCCGCCAGCCCGCGTTGCCGGCGTGCGGCCTGGCAACGTGACCAACATCGCGATCAAACGGCTGAACGACGTGCTCCCAACGGCGGTGGCGGCGCTGGCAGCGGCCAAGAAACCGCCAATCGCTCCTCAAATCATCTGGTTGACGCCGCCCGATACCACTTCGGGGTCAGCTGGGCAGACCCCAACGGCAGGCGTCGTAGACACACTCGACCAGATGCGCCGGGTGAGTGGCGCAACGCCGCGCCCCGACCTCGTCGCGCTCGGCGGCAGCAACGTTGAGCGGTCCGGCGGTTCCAACCTCCTGCTGAGCCCGGACGAGGTCGCGCAGCAACTCGTCGGCCGAAAGCTCCTCCTCCCGCTGGATGACTTCCTTCGCACGACCGCGCTGGTCAAGGTGGACGACTACTTCCCCGGGGCCTTGGAAGCAAGTCGCGTCGATGGCAAACTGTACGGCCTACCACTCAGCATCGCACCAACCATGCTCATTTACGATAAGCAACTCTTTGACGAGGCGAGAGTGACGGTACCCGCCGGCGGCTGGGACTGGCAGCAAATGCTGGAAGCGGCGCGCAAACTGACCAAGCCACCGCACCAGTACGCCTTTGCCCCGACGACGCTGAACGTTGGCATGTTCATACAACTGAATGGCGGCGACATCCTGAGCAAGGATGGGCGGCGGTGCCTGCTGGACCAGCCTATGGCGATTGAGGCCGCCGCCTTCTACGCCAGCCTGTTCCACCCAAGCACCATCGTCGCTCCGCAGAGCAATGCGCCGATTTCCTTTGCCCAGGGTGTGGTCACGTACCAAAGCGCGAGCATTGCCATGCTGCCCAATTTCGTCGGCGTCAGCGCCCCCGTACCGCCCGAGGGTCCCCGCCGCCTCTACTTCGCCGAGCCGTTCCACGGCAAAGTGCAAAGGGCC
>JBPCLN010000015.1:0-28297 GCA_051003235.1 Chloroflexota bacterium
AGGATTTTTACATGTCGTACCTGCAACCCGATATGCAAAAACACCTGATGGTCGAAAGCCCACCACTGGGGTGCCTTTTTGCGATGGGACACTCAAATGGCCAAAGTCGAGCTTATTGTAGATCATAATAATGGCGGTGGTCTCGCGTGGGAAGGCGTATTGCTTGCCGCCAATGTTGAAGTCGGCGATCGACGGGGCGAACATGTCGCTGGTGTCGAACGCCTTGTCCCGGGCCATGTAGGGTGTGACATCCACCGGGATGCCCAGGGACGAAAGACCGGAATTGATATAAGTATGCGTCCAGTACACGTCGGGCGGCGTATTGGCGGAAATCAGCAGCAGCAGCTTCTGCTGAATATCGGTAGAACCGGCCCCGCCCTGGATGATGTTGACCTTCGCGCCGCCGTTAGCGGCGGAGAAAGGGGCGGTGATCTTCTGATACATCGTCGCCTGCTTGGCGTCGGTCTGGGTCATGAGGGTGACGGTGCCGCCCTTGCTCGGTGGGGCGCTCGCCGCCGCTGTGCTGGTCGCGGCGACGGTGGTCGCCGCTGATGTGGTGGCGGCGGTACTCGCTGCTGCCGTAGTGGTCGCCGATACCGTCGCGGCAACCGCCGAGCCGGCGCTGGTGGTGGCGCTCACACCGGCGCTGCCACCGCAGGCCGCGAGGAGGGTGAGGCCGGCTGTCGCGCCGAGCACACCGGCGCCGTACCGTACAAGTTGGCGACGCGTAAGCTGGAGAGCCATAGTGGGGGGTTCCCTTTTCTATCGATCAAGATATCAACCCAGTTCAGGCGCCCATAGCGCATAATGGGAGTATATACTACCGGCTAGTTGCTTGGCGGGGACCTCGCCCGGAAGGAGACACCATGGTTACATCCGCGCCGACGCGGCCCCTGACCTTCACCGAGCGCGTGCAACGCTTGCGGCTGCTGGACACCGACATTCACAACGATTTGCCCAGCGCCGAGGAACTGCGCCCTTTTATGGCCAGGGAGTGGCAGCCCTGGCTGAATGGGGGATTGGGATTCGCCGCCCGCGCCTACGCCAACACCGGCTCCGGCCACATGGACGACGTCGTCCGCCCGGAAGACGGCCTCTGTGCCGGCGACCCAGATTGGGTAATTGCCAAACTCATGACGCCCTACGGCATTGATATCGGCATTCTCACCGGCACGATCATGGGCCTCGGCGTGGGGAATAATGGCAGGGCGTTGGCGGCGATCGCCCGCGCCTATAACGATTGGACGCTGCACAAGTGGGTGCGTCCGCACGCCTGCTTCAAAGGCTGCATCCTGATCACGCCGCAAAACGTGGATGCGGCGGTGCAGGAGATCCACCGCCTGGGCGACGACCCCGGCATGGTGCAGGTGATGATGTGCAGCGCCGCACGGACGCCCTTCGGCAACCCCGCCTACTGGCCGATCTACCGCGCGGCGGTGGAGCACGGGTTGCCCGTCGGCATCCACGTCGGCAGCGAAGGCATGGGGATCGCCAACCCGCCCACCAGCGTCGGCTACTCGTCCAACTATCTGGCCTTTCACACCGACCTCTCGCAGACGATGATGGCGCACTGCGTCAGCCTGGTCACGGAAGGGGTATTCGAGGAGTTCCCGACGCTCAAATTCGCGTTCATCGAAGGCGGCATCGGCTGGGCGCCCCATGTCATGTGGCGGCTGGACCGCCTCTATCCGGCGCTGAAGGCGGAAGTGCCCTATCTCACGCTGCTGCCCAGCGAATACATTATGCGCAACTGCTACTTCAGCACCCAGCCGATCGAGGAGCCGGACAACCACCGGCATCTCCTGGAACTGATGGCCATGCTCCAGGCGGAGAAGACCGTTGTTTTCGCCAGCGATTATCCCCACTGGGACTTCGATAACCCGACGCAAGCCTTCTCCTTCTTCCCCGCCGACCTCAAGCGCCGCATCTTCGTCGACAACGTCGTTGACCTCTACGGCGAACGGCTGTTGCAGCCTTCGAGCAGCCAGTGATCGACGTCGATCTGCACCACCACATTGCCGACTGGAGCGCTGTCGTGCCCTTCGCGCCGGCCGGCCTGCGCTGGCGGATCGCGCGCCGGGGCGGGCCGCGCTTCGCGACGCACGGCTTCAAGAAGATCGGCGCCGGCTTCGGGGAGGCGCCGGTACCGGCCCTACCCACGGGGAAGCGTGGGCACCCGGCCGCCGATCCGGCTTGGGTGAAGGAGCAGTACCTCGACCGGCACGGCATTGACCGCGCCATCCTGACCGGTCCCTTGCTCATCCTCGGCGTCCAGCCCAATCCGGACCTGGCGGCGGCGATCGCCCGCGCTGTCAACGACTGGACCCTGGAGACCTGGGTGCGGCCCTTCCCTTGCTACAAGGGGTCCATCCTCGTAGCGCAACAGGATCCCGTCCAGGCGGTGGCGGAAATTGACCGCCTGGGCGATGACCCCGGCATGGTCCAGGTCCTGCTGGGCAGCGCCGGCGAAGCGCCATTGGGGCGGCGCATGTACCACCCGATCTACGCCGCCTGTGTCCGCCACGGCTTGCCGTTGGCGCTGCACATCGGCGGCGAAGGGGCGGGTACCTCGGCGCCTTCCACCGCCGCCGGCCACCCCTCCACCTACTTCGAGTGGTACGGCGGCCTCGCCCAGAGCTATATGGCCCACATCACCAGCATGGTGACGGAAGGCGTATTTACGCGCTTCCCGACGCTGAAGGTGGTGCTGTACGAAGGCGGCATCCTCTGGCTTCCCCACCTCATGTGGCGTTTCGATAAGAACTGGAAGGCCCAGCGCACGGAAACGCCCTGGGTGCTGCGTCCGCCCAGTGCCGATATCCTGGAGCATTTCTCTTCCACGACCTATCCGCTGGAAGCGGTGCCCAGTCCGACCTACCTGCAGCAAGCCCTGGAGATGATGGACGGCCGGCGGACGCTGCTCTTCGCCGGCAACTACCCCAACTGGGAGTACGGCGACCCCTTTGCCATGCTCCAGGGCATCCCGGAGCACCTGCACCCGCGCATCCTGGCCGAGAACGCCCTGGCGGTCTACGGCGAGCGGCTGTCGGCGGCCACCCGACCGTGAACCGTCGGGTGGGCCTGTCCCATGTCACCGGAGCGCAGGGGCTACCGCTTGCCAGGTCTCCTTGACGGCGTCCCGCCAGCCCTGGAGATAGGCGGCCTCGTCCAGGCCGGCCCGCGCGCGCCCAATCCGTTCCTGCTGCTGGGGGTTAGGCACCTCGTCCTGCACTTCCGCCTCCTCCGCCAGCCAACGATCCAGGTGCTCTTCGAGGCGAAATTCGTCGATGATGTGGGCGAAGTCCGAGGCGCGAGATCCCTCCGAGACCCGGAAGGCCTTACTGAACTCGTTTGGATGGGCCTCTTGCAGCAAGCGCAAGCCCTCCCATTTCTCCGTCTCTTTCGCCACGCTCATCAATTGCTCGCGGGTAGCGCTCTCGATCGCCCAATGTTCGCCATCCTGGCGGCCACGCTGGTACCAGCGCTGTTGCGTGCCCTGGAGCCGCTGGACGAGGCGTTGGAGCCGGGGATCGAGTAGCGCCGGCTCGGTGTTCGGTGCGGTCGGGGGAGACTCCACCGTAGGCGACTTGAACGGGGCAACAGACGGTCTGAACTGTCCTTCGAGCATGTCCAACTCCCTTTCTAAAGCGGTCGCACAAATCTTGGAGACGTTGACCCGGTCCCGCAGCCGGTCCAGGCGCTCGTACAGCAGGTCGGGGACGGTGAGGTTGAGGCGAGCCATGGCAATCCTTCACGACGGTGCTAGTAATACGTATAATACGTGTTATGCGCGCTTGCCAAGGGGCGTCATCGCGGGATAGCAGACCCCATCGGCTCGTGCTACCATCAGGGCAACCCGGCGGCAATCCGGTTGGACAGGGGGAGACCGTGGCAGGGCGAGCGCATTACCCGATTATTGATGCGGACATTCATCCGGTAGTGGACAGCCGCCGGCTGGTTGAGTTCCTGGCGGAGCCCTGGCGCTCGCGCTATCTGAGCGGCGGGCGCGGCCCCGGCACCCTCGGCTACTGGAACCCCAACGGCGTGATGCGGGCCGATGCGGTGACGCCGGAAGGCAAACGCATCGAGGGAAGTGTGGAGACGCTGGGGCGCTACTACCTGGACGAGTACGGCATCGACTACGCCGTGCTCAATCCGGGGAATACGCAGCATATCGCCCTCTCGCCTGATCCCGACTTCTCCCAGGCCCTGATCAGCGCCAGCAACGACGTGTTCGTCAACGACTGGCTGCCGCGCGACCCGCGTCTGCGGCTGTCCCTCTCCGTCAACGCTGTCGACCCGGAACTGGCGGCGCGAGAGATTCACCGTCTGGGCGACCATCCGGGCATCGCGCAAGTGTTGTTGCCCAGTGGCGCCCGCATCCCCTATGGCCAGCGCTTCTGGCACCCGATCTACAAGGCGGCGGCGGAGCACCACCTGCCCGTTTCGATGCATCCCGGCAGTGAGGGCGTCGGCGTCTCCGGCGCCCCGACGGCCGCCGGCTACCCGACCAGCTACCTGGAGTGGCACACCGGCCTGGTCGGCAGCTATATGGCCCACCTGATCAGCCTGGTCGCGGAAGGCGTCTTCCAGAAGTTCCCCACCCTGCGCGTCGTGCTGATCGAAGGCGGCGTCATGTGGTTGCCGCCGCTGCTCTGGCGTTTCGACAAGAACTGGAAGGCGCTGCGCATCACAACGCCCTGGCTGGACCGCCCGCCGAGCGAGATCGTCCGCGACCATATCCTGCTGACGACCCAGCCGATCGAGGAACCGGAGCGCGCCGAGCACCTCCGCCACATGCTCGACATGTACGACTTCTCGCACAACCTCATGTTCTCTAGCGACTTCCCCCATTGGGATGGCGACACGCCGGACTTCGCCGCCCGCGCCTATCCGGCAGGGTTGCGGGAACGCGTCATGTCTGAGACGGCCAGCGAGTTTTACCACCTGCCGGTGGCGGCGAATACGCGGCTGCCGGTGGCCGCCGGGGCGGGTGGGTAGCGTGGCGGAGACACGCGGCGCGCCACGCGAGCGGCAGCGGGTGTGGGCGGCCAGTACCGCCGAGGTGCCGCCGGGCGGGCGCAAGATCGTCGATATCGCCGGCCAGTCTATCGGCCTCTTCAATGTGCATGGCAGCTACGTCGCCGCCCTCAACGTGTGCCCCCACGAGCTGGCGCCGGTCTGCCGCGGCCGTTTAGGCGGCACGACGCTCCCCTCGCTCCCCGGCGACATCCGCTGGGGTCGCGATGGCGAAATCCTCGCCTGCCCCTGGCACGGTTGGGAGTTCGACCTCCTCACCGGCCGCGCCCTCACCGACCGCCGAAAGCACCTGCGCATGTTCCCAGTGGAGGTGGAAGGGGACGGGGTGTACGTGGTGCTGTAGGGCCACATTACTTCACTGCGACTCGGGCGCTCCAAAGGTCACGCAGCGCCCCGATTTCTGCCATGTGGTGAATGAACTCGCGGTTGGTCCACCAGACGATGGCGATGAAAGGCAACTGCGGATCGAGCCCGCGCGGAAACTGCCCGAAGCCGATCATGTCGAGTTGCTCGTCGGTCATGGCGCCGACGCTCTGCCGCCAGCGGTCCATCAACAGCCAGAAGCGGTCGAGCGCCTCGCCGGCCGAAGGTGTAAACTCGACTGCGTCCTCCAGCTTCTGCCGGCCGCCGAAGGTCCACTCCCAGCGCAGCGTGAAGCCGGAATAGAGGTGGCCGAGCCGCCAGGCGATCGTCGTGACTGGCGCCGGCTCCGGCTCCGGCCGGGCAAAGTCGAGTAGCCACTCGCCGGCGCCGTGTGCCATCGCCATCGTCGCCTCGCCCCGGCGGCGCAGCGACCAGCAGCCCGGCGCCGGCTCCCACAGGTACTCCTCGTCGGTCAGCCCCGCCAACCGCGCCTTCGAGATCTGGCAGGAACTCTCCAGTTGGTCCAGCAATAGTCCACGACGATCCGTTCTGACTTCCATGTTCGACGCACCTCCGTCGGCAGTATAGTCGAACATGCGTTCGCCGGCAAGTTCACCTGCCGCTCAAGCAGCAGGCTACGAAAACGAAGCACGCTGAAGGGCAATAGGAGAGCTCGTCCCATCAGCATTAGCGCTACCGCAAGCGGCCGCCAGACGCATGATCTGATCATTGGGTTCCCGCAAGTGCTCCTCCGCCCAGGCCAGCACCTCCTCCTCCTGACTGAAGACGATCACCTGGCGCTCCTGGCTGATCTCGTGCAGCGTCTCCAGGACGGCAAGCTTGCGCTCCCGGTCGCAGTGGACCGTCACGTCGTCCAGGATCAACGGGCACACTTCGCCCGGCTTGGTGAGGTACTGGGCCAGCGCCACGCGCAGGAGCAGGTAAATCTGCTCGGCGGTGCCATGCGACAGCAAGGCGGCGTGGCGCCAGTGGCCGTCGGGCGCCAGCACCTGCACGTCGAGGTTTTCCGGGTCGACGCGCACCTCGCGGTAACGATGAGCGGTGATCGCCGGCAGCCGGCGCTGCACGGCGCCGGCCAGCACCGGCGCCACCGATCGGTGGACGCTCTGCTGCGCCTTCTCCAGAAAGGATTGTGTAAGGGCCAGGGTCTCGTCGAGGAGTAGCACGCGGTCAAGTTCGCTTCTGGCGGCGGCGACTGCCTCTTCCGCCTCGGCGATAGAGCCGAGCGTCCGGCGACGCTCTTCCAGTTGGCCGCGCGCCCGGTCCCAGCTGGTCTGCGCCACCTGAGCGGCGTCGACCAATCGCTGCTCGAAGGCGATCGGGTCAGGGTCGCCGACGGGCGCTACGCCGCCATTGAAGCCGGCGAGCGCCGCCGGATCGAGATCGGACGCCAGGCTGGCGGCGAGGTCACACTGGCGCTGCACGTGCCTGGCGAAGTCGTCCGGCGATGCGCCGGCCAGCAACGTCTGCAACTGCGTCCAGGTGTTCCGGGCGGCATCGCCGGCGTCGAGGCTGCTTCCGCGCTCTTGCTGCCAGGCGGTCAAGGCAGCGACGAGGCAGTCAAGGTCGCCATCCGGCGCGCCGATGGCACGGGCAGCTTCGCGCACCTGCTGCTCTACTTGCCCAACTCGGGCCAGTGCCGCGGCGGCAGCGGCTTCCATGGCGAGGCGGTCGGCGAAGCGGCGTTCCAGGTCTGGGCGCCGGGCGGCCTGACTGCTGACCGCCCGGCGCTGCACACAGGCCTCGCGGTAGGCGGCAAAAGCTGCCATCGGGCTGCCGGGAACGTCAACGCCGCGCGCTTGGAGCATCCCCGCCAGACGGGCGGCGTTCGCCTGCAACTCCTTCCAGAGCGTCTCGCGTTCCTCGACCCAGCGCTGTGACTCGCGTTGCGCCTGCTCCGCAGCTTCGCTTTCCGCTGCCAACCGCTCCAACGCTGCCGCCTCTGGAGACAGGCCGAGTGTTTGCGTGCGCTGTCGGGCGAGATGCTGGCGCCGTTCCAGGTCTTCACCGGGCAGTTGGGCCTTACGCAGGGCCAGATCCGCATCGCACAGTTCCTCCTGCCCGGGCGACTCCGCCCCGGCGGTACGGCGCAGCAACCAGGGCAGGACCAGCAGGGCGGCGACGGCCAGCAGGACAATCGCCACGACAGGTTGGCCGCCAATCGCCGCTCCGAGGCCGAGCAGCGCCAGCATGCCGGCGGCGACCAGCGGCAAGGGGGCGTGAGTGCTGGCTGGAGGCTTCCCCGCTCGTTCTTTCGCACGCCGGAGTCGCTCGAAAAGGGCCGGGTCGATGATCGGGCTGGGTTCGCCCAGCACGCCCGCCAGTTGGCGCAACTCCGCTACCGTGGCCCCGCCGGTAGCGGGCAGGCGCGGTTCCGCCGGGCGCTGCGCCTCGTGGACCTGCCATTGGCGCTCGCTCAGGCCGAACGCCTGGGCGGCATCCAGCACCGCCGCCGGCGGTTCCAGGTCGCCCTCCGGCATCGCCGGCAGGGCAGTGAGCCGCGCGCCCAACTCCGCTGCCGTTTCGCCGCTGAGGACCACCGTTGCCGACCGTCTCGTCCAGTCGTGGAGTGCCGCGGCAACCCGCTGCGCCAGGGCCTCGCCGCCGCTGAGCGATGCTGGCGCCCCCATCGGGTGCAGCGCCGCCAGCTCCCGGGCGCGCACCAGGCGCCGTGTCCCTTCCGCCGCTGCCCACGCCGCGCGCCTGGCCTTGAAGATTGCCAGGGTCTGCGCCGCCGCACCGGCCGCCTCTTCCAACTGTTTCGTCGTACCAATGGCGCAAAGGAACTCGTCCTGGGCGGCCTGTCGTGCTACCAATTGCAGTTCCGCCTGTTCCTGCCGCTCCTTCGCCCGGCGGAGCGGCTTGACGGCGCCGGCGGCATCCCGCCCGACGTACTCCTTTCGGAACTGTTCGAGGCGGTCGATGGCCGCCGCCACCGATGATTCCTGGGCCAGGCTATCCGCCGCGCGTTGCAGGTACTCTTTGAGGAGGTCGGGCTTTTCCAGCACGCCCAGCAAGTCGGCCTGGCGCACACAGGCGATGGCGAGGAAGGAACGCCGGTCGAGGCCGAGCCAGCGCGCGCCATCGGGAGCGCCGTCGAAGATGATCTCGGGGGCGTAATCACGGCCCAGCACGGCATCCTGGGCCGTGCAGTCGACCCGACCGTCGAGGTCGTGGCGTAGTTCCACCCGGCGAGCGTCGGCCAGGACGATGATCGTGCCGACCTGCCAGGCGCTACCGTCCCAGGGGCGGTGCCGCTCTCGGAACTCCTGCTCTTCCCGGCGGCTGCGTCCGCGCCCGCGCGGCAGGCCGCACAGTCCGGCAAACAGGGCGGCGTGCCAACTGGACTTGCCCGCTTCGTTCGGACCGTGGATAAGATTCATGCCGGGCGCCAGCGTCAGTTCGGCAGCGCACAACGGCCCGAAGGCCGTCGCCCGCACCGCTTCGATGTACACCTACAGCGCCTCCAGATCCTGCCGCCCGTCCAGCGCGCGCAGGCCGGTGAGGAGCACCCGCCGGCGCTGGTCCTCTGTCAGGCGTCCGTCGGCCCGGACGTCGCGCACGAACTGGCCGCGCACGGTCGGCTCGTCGGCGATGATCGTCAGGTCGTAGCCCAGACGCAGGTCGCCGCTGCGAACGACCAGAGCGCGCAACCAGGGGGCAGCCGCACGGAGGTCCGGTAGCCGGAGGTCGATTTCCGCCGCCAGTTCACCGCCGAGCGTGACCCGCACGTCCCCGCGCTTCCCCTCCGTCGCCTGAGCCAGACGGATCCGTACGTCCTGCTGGCTGCGACAGCCGGTGACATCCAGCGTGAGGTCCTGCACCTCTACCGTCGCCACGCGGCGGCGTTCGCGGCACAGACTGCCATCGGCCTGGACCGTCACGATCACGGCGCCCCGTTCGCCCGTTTCCCCGAAGCTGAGCGGCGCCGGGTTGCCGGGGTAGGTATGGCGCTCGGCGTCGCGCGGTTGGTGGTAGTGTCCGAGGAAGGCATGCTGCAAGCCGGCGCCGGCGATCTGCGCCGCCCAGAAAGGTGCATGGGGCAGCTTCTCCTCTTCGCCCGGCGCTTGCCGGCCCTGCTCCGCCCCGTGGAAGAGGGCGAGGTGGACGCCGCCCCGATCGATATGGAAGTTTTCCAGAAAGTTACCGGTGTTGGCCGGCGCGGCGTGGGCCGCCCCCCACAAGGTCAACCCTTCAACGAGCGTCACCGGCGTCAACGCCTGGCCGGTAAAGATGTGGACATTGCTGCTCCAGGCCGTGCGCTGGTAGACGCCGGTTGGGCTGAGCCAGTCGTGGTTGCCGGGGGCGATATAGACCGGCAGTGGCTGCGCCCCTTCAAAGGTGGCCTGCAAGAAGGCCGCCGTATCGGGCGAGCAGCGCTCGTGCTCGTAGAGGTCACCGCCGCAGAGCAGGGCATTCGCCTGCTCGTCCTGGGCCAGGTGCACGATCCGCTCTAGCGTGTCGCGCAGCGCCTGCCGCCGATCCCGCGCCTGCCCCCCCGTTCCCAGCCCGGCGAACTGGGCGTCGAGGTGCAGGTCGGAAAAGAGGACCAGCTTCACGCGCCCGTCCTCCATCGTGCGTTCACGTCACCAAAGGAACCGGCAGTGACAACCGGTGTTCGATAACCGGGCACCGTACCATGGGGAGAGCAGTCGGTTGATTGGGTTAGGAAGGACGCCAGGCGGCGGGATTGGGTCGTCCTACACTGCGGACGTAAATCGCTTGTGGTTGGGGTTCGCGTAGCAGTAGGCGCAGGCGTAGCCGCACTCCTGCTCGACGTAGTCGCCGATGTCGGTGTGGATGGTGCAGCCACAGGTTTCGCGGCCGGCCATGTGCGTGTCGCTCGCGCGGCCGGCCGGGATCTTCGGGCCGCCCTCTTGCCTCAGCAGGCTGGCGCTAATACAGCTTCCTGCCGGAATGCCGCAGGCTGCCAAGGCCGGCTCGGTGCAGCCGACAAGGTACAACCCGTGGGCTACCGTCATCTGCTGCATGGCGCATGTCAGCTCCTGCAACTCCGCTGGTTCGGGGTCGCGGAGGTGGCGGGTTGGCCAGCACCGCTGCATCCGCTGTTCAAACTTGCGGTAATGATCGGCGATGCTGGTGAATACCTGGGTCACGCCGAGGCGACCGAGTTCAGCACACATCTGGGCAAAGAAGTCGGCGTCCCAGTTACTGTAGCGCCGCTCACCTTCGGTCCAGAACACGAGCGGATCGTAGCGCCAGGCGAGCATGTGCGGACCGTGCTTATCCACCAGAAAGCGGACTTGACGTAAAACCTCGCCCAGTGGCGGCACGTCCGGTTCCAGCCATGCCAGATCCTGGCGCCGGGAGTTGATGGTGAAGTGGAAGTATTGGCAGCGATACGGCACAAAGGCCTGGTGGAATCGTTCGTAGACGGCATAGTTCTTTGACCACCAGACGATAGCGAGGACATGTTCCGGTCGCAGGGAGACGTGCGTGAGCCGCTTGAGCGGGTCCGGCGCCCGCCGGAACATCGGGTTCGGCACATCGACCCAGCCCTCCTGGCAACCCGCGATCATCCACTTCAGGTAGAAGGCGGGGATATCCGTGCGCTTGCTCGCGGAGATGACACGGGGATGGGGCGTGGGCAAGCGTCCGAGCGCCGCGTGCGGACAATCTGGCACCGGCATCGACGTATCAAGTGGCTCAAGCGGCAATTGAAGCATACCCACCTTCCTCTTCCTACCGACTCCGCGCGCCGGCGAGTGCCCCGGTTGGCGTCGCCGGTCAACTGCCCGCCCGTCGCGAAACAACCGCGTTCAGAATACGGCGGTAATCTCGTTCTTCGTGAGGAGCTTGTCTGCCGACCACTGACGGCCGTAGCCGATCGACTCGCCTTCGTGCTGTGCGGCACCGGTCTTGCTCGCGGCCCACACCCAGGAACGATGCTGGAATAGCGATGGTGTGGGCGCAGGCGCTCACCTCCTAGCCCCGCCCTCCGTTTGTCCGCCCGGACGCGGGGATCGGAATCATCAAACAAACGTACGCGCGGCCCAGTAGGTGTCGACTCACAGCACCGAACAAAACCCGGCCGTTTCGCGGGTCGGATTGGGCGTGGTGGCGATGGGCTGCTAGTCCCGGCGAGCGATCGTCTCGAACATGAGGTCTGCGACCAGCGCGTCCGGATCCCGGCCCCACGCCGCGATCGGCGCTGGCCAGCCTTCGAGGGTCGCGCGATCGACCCAGCCCAGTTCGACTACCTGGTCGGTGAAGTCCGGGGCGGTAAGACGTGCGACGATCACCTGGGGGGGCAGGGAGGCGATCCCCAACGTCGTCTCCAGGGGAGTGAAGCCGGCCTCGCGCAGCAAGGGGCGGTGCCGCCGCCCAAATCGGGCGTCGCCGCCATTGTGGCGCCAGAGGCGCTCATAGAGCGCCATCGCCTGCTCCAGCTCCGGGCAGTGCGGGATGATGACCATGGTTCCCCAGTCGCCGTCGCGCATGCCCACCAGCCCCCCTTGCCGCAAGACACGCCGGATCTCCCGGAGCACGGCTAACGGATCGGCTACGTGCTCGAGGACGGTGTGCTCGAAGGCGACATCGCAGCTCCCATCGGGAAAGGGCAGCGCCTCGGCGCGGCCGACCTCGAAGCGGACGTTGGCGACACCTTGCTCGGCGGCGAGTGCGCGGGCGCGCTCCACCTGGCTCGGCTCAATATCCACGCCGACCACCTCGCCGGGGGCCACCGCCCGGGCCAGCCCCAGCGTGATCGTGCCGGGGCCGCACCCAACATCCAGCACCCGCGCGCCGGCCGTTAGCCGGGGCAGGAAGAAGGCGGCCTGCCGCTCCGCGGTGCGCCCGGCCATGGTCCGCATGGCGCCGGCGGAGTAGCCATGCGTGTACGCGCCCATCGTTCGCCCTCCCGTTGAGTGCTCGGTAATCAAGAGGGTATCATGCGGCGCACTGCGAAGGGGATTCGCCGGGCAGCTTCCGATGGCGGAGAAGGCGGCCGCAAGCTTCTACCGCATCTACCGGCATGAACCAACAGCTATGGGCGCGTATGGTACACCGCCCAAGGATTGCGTACTTGTTCGCCTGCGAGCCACGATCACTGCATGTAGTTGCCCCCGTTGACACAGAGCGTCTGGCCGATAATGAAGCTGGCCTCGGGACTGCACAGAAAGGCGACTGCGGCCGCAATTTCGTAGGGATAGCCACGCCGCCCAACTGGGATGCTGGCGTCGTCGCGCGGCCGCTGACCGGTCACGTAGGTCTGGGTGTCGGTCGGGCCGGGCGCCACGCAGTTCACGCGGACGCCGTGCTGGGTGACGTTCTTGGCCAGGGCCATGGTGAAGGCGATCTCCGCCGCCTTGCTGGCCGCGTAAGTCGGATTGGCGTTCGTACCCCAGCCGCCGTGCTTGCCGGCGCCGGAAGCGATGTTGATGATCACGCCGGAACGGCGCTCGATCATGCCCGGCAACACGGCGCGGCAGCAGAGGTGGACGCCGCGGACGTTTACCGCCAGCACCCGGTCCAACTCCTCCGGCGTGATGTCAAAGAAGTTGGGGATCCTCAAGGCAGCGGCGTTATTGACCAGGATGTCCACCTGGCCGAACTGCTCCTGGCCGGCGCGCACCAGACGCTCCACCTCCACCGGCTCGGCGATGTCGGCCTGCACCACCAGCGCCCGCCGGCCGAGGCTGCGCACGCGTTCTGCCACGTTCTCGGCTGCCGGCGCAGAGTCGCGGTGATTGATGACAATGTCGGCGCCGGCTTGCGCGAGGCGCACGGCGATGGCGCGCCCGATGCCCCGCGAGGAACCGGTGACGAGCGCCACGCGGTCCAGCAAGATTTCGTTCGTGCGGGCCGGCAATTGTGCCTCCAACACCGTGGTTTCCGTAACAGCCATTAGGACCTGTCCTTTCAATTTCAATTGGGGAGATCGTTTGCCGCTTCAGCCTCTTGCGCGCCGTGCCGCGTACTCGGCCCGGACTCCTTCCGATGGTGGATAGTTCCCCAGGAGCGGTGCTCCGGCGCGGACGCGTTCGCGGATGAAGACCTCCAGTTTGTCGTGGGGCAGCGCGTGGGCGACCGCCTCCTCCACCATGGTTGCCGGAATGACGACCACGCCATCGGGGTCGCCGACGAGGTAGTCACCGGGACGCACGGCGACCCCGGCGCAACTGACGATGCCGTCCATCTCTACCGCCGAGACGGCACGGTTCACGGCGCCGCCGTGGGCGTGGCGCACATAGGTGGGGAGCGCCAGCTCTTTGATCTGCCAGACGTCGCGCAAGCCACCGTCAACGACGAGCCCGGCGGCGCCACGGGCCTCCAGCCGGGCGCTCATGATGTCGCCGAAGATGCCACCCTCGGCGCTGCCATGGGCGCCCACTACCAGCACCTCCCCGCTGTTGATGTGCTCCACGGCCTTACGGTGGGGATTCTCCTCGCGGTCCGGGAAGAGGCCGGCCAGGTCCGGTCGTACCGGCACAAAGCGCACGGTACGTGCCCGGCCAACCAGGCGCAGATCTTCGCGCAGGCAGGTCAACCCCCGCATGAAGACGTGGTGATAGCCCTTGCCGAAAAGCCAGTGGGTGACGGTGGCCACCGAGCACTGACGCAGGTGCTCGATGATCGGCTGGTCGGCGGTCATGCTCGGTCTCCTTGTGGCGGTGCGGTTTCACTCGACCGCGAACAGCGCGGTGCCCGGGCGCAGATGCTTCCGTACACCCTCTTCGTTCAACTCGATACCGATGCCCGGCCTGTCCGTCAGCACGACCGCGCCGTCCTGAATCACCGGTTGATCGACAGTCACCAGGTCGTGCCAGTGCGGACGGTCGACCCAGTGCCACTCCAGCACCTGGAAGTTGGGGATGCTGGCACAGACGTGGGCGCTGGCCATGGTACCAAGCGGACCGCAGACGTTGTGCGGCGCAAGCGGAATGTAGTAGGTCTCCGCCATGGTGGCGATCTTGCGGCACTCGGAGAGGCCGCCGCACTTCGGGATGTCCGGCATGATGATATCGACCGCCTGCTGTTCCAGCAGATCGCGGAAGCCCCAGCGCAGGTAGATGTTCTCGCCGGCACAGATCGCCACCGGCGAGTGGCGCTTCACCTCGCGCATTGCCGCCACGTTCTCCGGCGGTACCGGCTCCTCCAGCCACATTAGGTTGAAGGGCGCCATCGCCTGGGCGACCCGGATGCCGCTCTGCGTATCGTAGCGACCATGCATATCAATCGCCAGTTCGATGTCCGGTCCGATGGCAGCGCGCACGGCGGCGACGCGTTCCACCATCTGGGCGACTTCGCCGGGCGGCGCTGTCCAGTTCCAGCGATCAGTGCGGTAGCGACTGCGGGCATCGTCGACGTCGAACTTGAGCGCGCCGAAGCCCAGGGCAATGACCTCCTTGGCGCGCTGGGCGTACGATGCGGGCGAGGCGTCGCGCCCAGCGTGGCTGTCGCAGTAGAGGCGGATGCGGTCGCGGAACTTGCCGCCGAGCAGCTGGTAGATCGGCAGTCCCAGCAATTTGCCGGTCAGATCCCAGAGGGCGATCTCGATACCGGTCATGGCGGTGACCATATTGCCGGCCAGCGCGCCGTCGAAGACGTGGGCGCGCCGCATCTTCTCCCAGAGCATATCCACATTCAAGGGATTCTCGCCGATGACCAGGTGTTTGAGGTCACGGATCAACGCCGGGCAGCCGGCCCCGCCGTGGATGCACTCGCCGGTGCCGGTCAGCCCCTCGTCGGTGTAGATGCGCACATAGGTCGAGAAGCCGTGGCCGTACACCTCGGCGGTGCGGATGTCGGTGACTTTCATTGGCCTCCTTGCAACGTGATCTAGCCCAACTTCGTTGGACGGGGCTGGTCCAGAATGGCCTGGACCTGTTGATTGAGCGTGGCAAGGAAGCCGGTATCGGGCTGCGTCTTCCCATCCTGGACGGGTTGCGTGGCGGCGTCGCGCACTTTATAGATGTCCGAGGCGCGATAGTTGTAGGCCGCGCTGTAGGGCCCTTTCAGCACCTGGACGCTCTTCAGTTGCTCTTCCAGGGCCTGCTTCGGCCAGGCGGGATTGTTGAGGATGCGCGGATCGGCGTAGACATCCGGGCGGCCGCCCAGCGTCGACGACCCCTTGGTCTGCAGGCCGAGCTGGACGCCGGTTTCCTGATCCGTCAGCCACTTCAGCAGCGTGAACGCGGCGTCGGGCTGTTTGCTGTCCTTGGTGATCGCCTGGCTATCGCCGGCGAACATGCCGCCACGATTGTCGTTGATCCCCTTCGGCGGCAGGGTCATGTTCCACTTGAAATGGACCAGGCCCGGTGAAAGGTTGGTGGATTTGTAATTCCAGTAGGCACGGCCCAGGATGGCGCATTGCCCCTGGGGGAACAGCTTATTGCCGGCGTTGAGCGCGCTGGGCGCGAGCGTTTGGGCCTTCGCCGCAATATCGTAGTACCACTGCATGGCGGTCTGGATCGGTTTGGTGTTGATCTGGGAGGTCTTGCCGTCGGCGCTCAGCCACTCGGCATCCCAGTTGCGCACATGGCCGGTCCAATTCTCGCCGCCCCATGTCTGTACGCCGTAGCCCCACACCGATGTCGTGCTCCCCTGGCGCTTCGTCAGCTTTTCGGCCATGCTGGAGAGATCGTCGAGGGTCCAGTTCTCCGTTGGGTAGGACAGGCCGGCCTGATCGAACAGGTCAGTGTTGAAGACGAAGGCGGAAGTCAGCACCTGCCCCTTGAAGGGCAGCCCGTGCATCTTGCCGTCGACGCGCATCACATCAATCAAGGCGGGAAACCAGCCCGTCAGGTCGACCTTGTCGCGCGCAAGGCGATCCTCAAGGGGGATGAGGATGCCGTTGGCGGAGAAGAACTGATAACTCTCGTCGCCCAGGTAGGAATGCACCGTGTCCGGCAAGGTATCGGCGGCCGCCAGGGTCGCCTCCTTCTGGATGATATCGCCCGGTGTGGAGTCCCGGATGACCTTGATGGTGGGATTCTGTTGCATAAATTGCGGGATACGGATGTCAAGCGCCTGCGCCTCCTGACCGGCCCGCTCCAGCATGTGGATGGTTACCTGGGCGCTGCCTACGGTTGCCGGGCTCGCCGGCACTGCGCCCGATGTTGCCGGTGCGGCGGAGGTGACAGCGGCGGTCGCAACGGTGGCGGACGTCGCCGGGCTGGTCGCGCTGGACTGCTGGCTGGCCGTGGTCGCCGACAGCGCGCTTGAGGCTTGCTGCGTGGTCTGGGCGGCGCCGCACGCTGCCAGGGCAACACTGGCGACGACGGGTACGGTGGCGAGCAGCCTGCGCCGTGACCACATCTGCGGTTGCCAGGGATCATGATGGGGCATTGCGACGTACCTCCTCCCAAGCGGTTGGAACGACCCCATGACGCCTGACGGGTGGCCCGACACGGTCGGTCGCGCTCTTGTGACCGGTTTAATCAGCGAGAGTGCAGCAAGCACCCAGATGCACCGCTCCGGCTGCCGGAATGCCCTGAGCGACGCGGGCAAGGATGTTGGCCACCCGAGCGGAGAGTACATGCACTCGCCTCAAGAGTCAAGGGTCGCGCGAACATTGTGCGCAACGAGTATGCCTATCGGAACGACGGCATCTTCCTCAAGGATCAGGAATGCTGACCCGCTCGCCCAGAGGAAGTCATGCCTATGGCGTCTCGCCGCCATGGCTATCTGTGGGTACGGCGGTTGGCGGCCGCAACCGCTCCACGCCCAATCCGGGCGCCGCCGGTAGGATGAGCTTCCCTCTGTTGACGGTGACGCCCTGAAATGGGTCGTCGTTGACCAGCAGGTTGCCGTCGAGGTCGGCGTACTGTACCAGCGGCGTCAAGTGGGCGGCGGCAGTGATGCCGACCGAGCTTTCGATCATGCAGCCGATCATCACGTGCAGACCGTGCAGATGGGCGGCCTGAATCTGGAGCAGGGCCGCACGCAAGCCGCCGCACTTGGCGAGCTTGACGACGATCCCGTCAACCGCGCCGGCCAGGCGCGGCACGTCGGCAGCAGTGACACAGCTTTCGTCGGCGAAGATCGGCAGCGGTGAATGCTGGCGTAGCCAGCGCAGGTCTTGCGGGTCGCCTGGCGCTAGCGGCTGTTCGACAAACTCCAGATTGAAGGGCGCCAGTCGCTCAATGGCGATCGCGGCGTCCCGGGGCGTCGCCCAGGCGGCGTTGGCATCGACGCGGATGCGCGCCTCGGAGCGCACTTCCCGGATGGCGCGCAGCCGGACCACGTCGTCGGCCGTGCCCACCTTCACCTTGAGGATGGGATAGGCGGCGGCGGCGGCCGCTTTGCGAGCCATCTCGTCCGGTTCGGCAATGCCGATCGTGAACGACGTTAGCGGCGTACGCGCCGCGTCAAGACCCAGGAGTTGGTAGACGGGAATGCCCAGGCGCTTGCCGATCAGATCGTGGAGGGCGCACTCCACCGCCGCCTTCGCGGCCGGATGCAGGCGAATCCGGTGCTCAAGCGCCTCAACGATACGTTGCAGGGCAAAGGGATCGTCGCCGAGCAGGTCGGCGAACAGGCCAAGGCAGGTACGCACCGTCTCCCCGGTCTCACCATAGAAACTGGAAGGCGCCGCTTCCCCGATCCCCTCATGCTCGCCGTCCGTCACGTGAGCCAGGATCGGCCGCGCCACCGTCTGCACACCCCGGCTGATGCGGAACGGTTCCCGCAGATGCAGTTCCAGCGTCTCGTGGGTGAGCTGTAAGGCAGTCATCGTCTGATCATCCATCGTTCGGGGTGACGGCGCGCGCCACGGCGTCCAGCAGCACCGACGAGCCGAAGCGCACCGGATCGCCCGCCGGGAGACCGGTGCTCGCCTCCGCCTCCGCCAGGAGCCGGTGCGCGTCGTCGTCAGCGCTGCCAAAGGTATTGAGGGCAATCGCGCACACGGGCGCGGGCTGCACCCAGGCGGCCGCCGTTTCGTAGATGCGGATCATGTCCGGCAGCGACGGTATGGGCAGGTCGTAGCCGCGCACGAAGCGCCGATCCGGCTTGTGGACGAGGATCATGGCATCGGGACGCGCGCCGTGTACCAGCGCCAGGGTGACCGGCGAATAGGCGGGATGGAGGAGCGATCCCTGGCCTTCCACCCACACCCAATCGTGGGCGGCGGCTGCCGCCAGCACCTGGCGTTCCACCGCGCCCGGCATGAAATCGCCAATCACGCGGTCCAACGGCACGCCGTCGCCGGCGATGATGATGCCGGTCTGCCCGGTGGCGACAAAGGCGGAGGACCAGCCGCGAGCGCAAGCGGCGCGATCCAGTTCCAGGGCGGCCGTCATCTTGCCGATGCTGCAATCGCTGCCCACAAAGAGGATGGTGTGGCTCCCCGTCCGGTGCGGCGCCCAGGTCGCGACCGCCTCGTCGGAGGCCGGCACGCGAACGTCCCAGAGTTCGATGTCGTATTGACGCGCCAACGCGACGAGTTCGGGATCGTCGCGCAACAGCACGTGCAGGCCGTTGATGATGGCGAGGCCGTTGGTGATGGCGGCGCGCAATTGCCGGCGCCAGGCTTCCGGCAAGCGGCCACCGCGTGGCGCGATACCGATCAGGAGTGCATCCGGCTGGAAGGCCAGCGCCGCCGTGAGGTCGCGCACCACGGGGATGCCGCGCCCAGCGCCGATGATGTCGGCCGCGTCCTGGCCGGCGTGGGTGCTATCGATAACGGCAACGACGGCGCGCCGGCCATAGCGAATGACGCCGGTGCCGGTCTTGGCGCTCTCCGGGTCGAAGGCGCCTTCGGCCAGAATACAGAGGCGTTGCGCCTCCCGAGCGGGTCGCACGTCAGGCCCGAATGACGGCGAGCAGCTCGTCGCGCTTCTGTTCCATCGGGGCGCAAGTAGTCGCTTCGACATTGAGGCGCAGCAGGGGCTCGGTATTCGAGGCGCGCACATTGAACCACCACTCGTCATACTGCACGGTGATGCCGTCGAGGTGGTCGATCTTGCCACTGGCGTAGCGCTGTTGTAACTCCGCCAGCTTGGCAGGGATATCCTTCACGTGGGAGTTCAGTTCGCCGCTGCGGCAGCGCGAATCGAGCGCGGCGACGACTGCCGACAGCGGCTTGTTCTCCAGCGACAGGATTTCCAAACAGACCAGGAGGCTGATCATTCCGGAATCGGCGAAATAGAAATCGCGGTAATAAAAGTGGCCGGAGTGCTCGCCGCCAAAGATCGCATCTTCCGAGCGCATCTGGGCCTTGATGAAGGAGTGACCAACGCGGGTGCGGACGGCATGCCCGCCTTCTCGGGCAATCAGTTCCGGCACGCTCCGTGAGCAGATCAGGTTATAGAGAATTTTTGCGCCAGCATTCTTGCGCAGCAGACTACGGGCGACCAGGAGCACCACAATGCTGCCGTCCAGCAGGTTGCCCTTTTCGTCGACCAGGAACATGCGGTCGGCGTCACCATCAAAGGCGGCGCCTAAATCGGCGTGGTGATCCAGGACGGCACGCTGTAAGTCGGCCATGTTCTGCGGTTCAATCGGGCTGGCGGGATGATGGGGAAAGTGGCCGTCCAGTTCAAAGTACAGGGGGATCACCTCCACCGGCAGGCCCTGGAAGACGGCGGGGACGATCATGCCGGCCATGCCGTTGCCGGCGTCGACGACGACCCGTAAAGGCTTCAGGTCACCCTTCTGAACGAAGGTATGCATCCGTTCGATATAGCCGGCGAGCGCATCCACCTTCGTCACTTTGCCGCCGGGGCGGCCCGCCGGAATGGCGTTGCCCAGCACCATGTCCCGCACCTGATTCAGCCCGGTCTGGCTGCTGACGGGAACGGCATCCTTCAAGCAGAATTTCAGGCCGTTGTAGTTGCCGGGATTGTGGGAGGCGGTGATCATCACGCCGGATTGGTACCCATAGCGGCCGACCGCGAAATACAGTTCGTCCGAACTAGTCATCCCCAGGTCGATCGCTTCGGCGCCTTGATCAACAATGCCGCGGATTGCCGCCGCGGCAATGGAGGGGGACGATAGGCGCATGTCGCGTCCGACCGCGACCTGCGACACGTCAAGTTGGGCGACAAAGGCGCGCGCCACCGCGTAGGCCGCGTCGTCGTTCAGTTGATCCGGGTATGTGCCGCGCACGTCGTACTCTTTAAAGATCGCCGAATTGATCGCCATCTGCCTTGCCCTCCGATTCCTCGCTCGATTCTAGCAGGAAGCGTACCCTGGAGCGTTGGCGCGAGTGCCCGCCGGATTCTACACTTGTTCGCCGGCGCCGTATGGTTGGCGGCGCGCCGAGACGAGAGACGAGCAGGAGGAGACAGACCGGGTGGAAGAGCCGTTGGAAATTGGACTGATCGGGGCCGGCGCCATCGCGCGCGGCATGTATGTCGCGGCGGCGCGGGCCCTGGCATCCACGGGTGTCCGGCTCGTCGCGATTACGGATGCCGTACCGGAGAAGGCGCAGGCGCTGGCTACCGACGCCGGGGCCACCGCCTACCCCGACCATCACTCCCTGCTGGAGCGCCCCGGCCTATCGGCGGTGATCGTCGCCACAACGATCGGCACCCACGCCGAACTCACGCTGGCGGCGTTGCAGGCCGGTAAGCATGTACTGGTCCAGAAGCCGATGGCGACCAGCCTGGCCGAGGCGGATCAATTGATCGGAGAAGCGGATCAGCGCCGGCTGATCCTGCAGTGTGAGCCGCCCCACGTCATGCATCCGTACGCGGTCCAGTTGCGGCGAGATATTGCCGAGGGCCGCATCGGTCAGCCGTGCCTGGTCGTGGCCCGAGCGGCGCATGCTGGGCCGCCCGATCGCCCCTGGTTCTATTACCAGGCGCACGGCGGCAGCGTCATTTTCGACATGGGCGTGCACGCGCTCACCTGGGTATTGGGTGTTGGCGGACCGGCCGCGCGTGTCACCGCCGTGTATACGCGCAGCGTGGAAGAGCGGCTGATTAACAATGCCCCCCTCCGGCCTGATATCGTCGACAACGCCTTGTTGACCTTGCAACTACGCAGCGGGGCCCTGGCCAGCGTCATCACCAACTACTGCACCGTGGCGCAGCTTTCGCCGTCGCTGGAGGTATATGGTTCGGAGGGAACCATTCTGGTCAATGCGGCGCAAGCCGGCTATATGCGCTTTTCGGCCGGAGGCGTTCTGGAGCGACCCGGCGCCCGCGAGACGCCGATGCAATGGGAGATGCCGACATACATCTCCAGCCATCAGGTGTTGCCCGGGTCCTCCAGCGGGGGGCCGGAGTTTCGCGATCCCCGGCTGACCAGTCTCGGCCACTTTGTGGACTGCATCCGCACCGGCCGCCAGCCGACTCCCAGTGGCACGCTGGCACGGCATAGCCTGGAAATTATGGTCAAGGCCGCCGAGGCGGCAGCCGGCGGGCGTACCCAGGAGCTGGCGACGACGTTCTGAATAAACATGTCGACCACAATCTGACCCCGCACGGGACGATCGGTAGGGGTGGGTGTCGGCGGCATCGTTCCGCGTCGACGCTCCTACCGATCGATGCCGTGGGCGTCGAGGTCCTCGTCATCGGTAGGCGCCGCGATCTCAGTGGCGAGTTCCAGCGCCCGCTGGGTCAGGGCAAGGACGAAGGGAATATCGGAGGGGGATACCGACTCGTCCCCCAACTCCACTGCTGTCGCCAGCGCCGCCTGGGCGGCCTCCGCGCGGTCGCTGCCCAGGAAAAGGAGCGCCGTTTCCTCCAGGCGCCGCCGATAGGTACGACGCATGGCTGGGGTGAACAGGTCGACGCAGGCGCGCACTGCCAGCAGGTGTTCGCGGCCCCGCTGTGCCTCCTCGCTGAGGATGAGCGGCGAATCGCGGGCGGTTTGCAACTCGGCGCCGTAGGGGACCATGCCTTCAACGGGCAGCGTCCAGGGCGCAATTTCAGGCTCATCGATCAATGCGGTGGCGCGTGCAGCAGACACGCTCGGCGGTGACGCCGGATCGAATCCTGTTTGCTCGTAGACATAGTGGACCCCAAGAGCGGCCGGCCGGCCGCCGACGAATTCTAGCCAGGCCGTATAGTCTTCCGGCACGTCCCGGCCGACCTGGGTCATGTGATCGGCGGCTTCGCCCAGGAGCGCTTGCGCATAATCGAAGGGAATTTCCTGGGCGAGGGTCTCCGGGCGTTCGTCCAGGAAGACCTGCCACTCCTTGTCGAGCTGCCGGTGGGTCTGGGGAGCGGCCTGGAAGAACAGCAAGCCGGCGCTCTCGCTGAGCACACCGATGGCGGTCACGGCCCCGGTGGGCGACCGTTTCTGGCCCAGCAGCAGCGTGCGGCCGCCGTCCGCGCCGATCGGTCCGGCCAGCGCGCCGGACCAGGCGATGCCTTCGGCTGGCGGGAGCCGGTAGACGGCGCTCTCCGCCGAGCGAGGCACTGCAACGGCCATGCCAATGCTGGAGAGGGCGTGCAGGGCCCGGCGAGCCGCCTTCCCAGCCTCTTTGCTGGGGGGCGAGGCCGCTACCTCCTCGAGCAGGTGCACCGCGGCCTCGTCTCGAATGCGGCCGAGCGCCTCGATGGCAGCAACAGCAAAATCCGGAACGGTGAGGAGCGCCGCCAACGCGGCAAGCGCCGGGTCATCGCGGAGGCGGCCCAGTTCGCGGGTGGCCGCCGGTACCGCGGTACCGGCGGCGCCGACGGCAGCCTGAACATCCGCCGGGTCGGCGGCCGCCCGCAGATCGCGCAGCCGCGTCAGCAGCGCTGCCAGCATCTCAGGTGGAATGGCAGCATCGACAAAAGCCTTCTGGTCGGTCCTTTTACCACGCTTCGGCATAGGACTCCCCCTTCCTCTGCTGACATTAACGCAACAAAAGGGCCGGGACGTTTTACCGTCCCGGCCCCTCTGCGTGAAAAGGTCCCTGGTCTACAGGCTCGTGCTAATGTTCGAGAAGACACCGGACAACTGGGTCTTGAGCAGGGTCAGGGCGGTCACGAGAAGGATGGCAACCAATGCGATGATGAGTGCGTATTCGACGAGCCCCTGACCACGTTCGCGATTCTGAACCTTGATCCACAGCGAGAACACCTTGTCCATAAGCATTTCGATTCGTCCTTTCTAGGACTGTGCCTGCCTGAAGCCGATCACCACAACCGTCCTCTGGAAGCACTTCCCAAGAGTACGAGGTATTGAGCACTACCGCTATCCATCCTTAGTCCTACTTCTGGACAGTACTGTACCTAAGAGCAGACGATACGTGCCGCGTCATTTGGCGAGAAATACCTGTAACAAAGCCGGGGTCGTCGACCGACACGCCGCCTCCATGGAGGCTTCCAGCTCCTGGGTAACGCCCTACTGGTGCACCGGCACATATTGTGCATCGTACCGTTATCGCTACCGCTGGAGAGGAAACCGCCTGATGCCCGATACGATCACCGACGACGAACTGCCGCTGCACCTGCTCCGCCGCGTGCTGCCCGACTGGCTCACGCGCAAAGGCGCAATTGTCGATCAGGACATTCGCGAAGGCAAATTCCAGCGTAGCCTGGCCGTCATTGCCGCCATTTCCAGCGTTTTCAGCGGTTGGGAAGTGACGTCGGAGCACTATCGCGGCAGCTATAGCCAGCGCGTCATGTACAGTCCGCTCCTCCTCAGTGGCGCCCTCCTGCTGGCGGGACTGGGCGGCGCCATCAATCGCACCGTGGCGCGCACGGTGATGCCAATTGTCTCCGTCGCCACTATGCTGGACGGCCTGATCGGCTTCTTTTTCCATGTGCGCGGGATCAAACGTAAGCCTGGCGGCTGGCGCATCCCCGTCTTCAACATTGTGATGGGCCCGCCCCTCTTCGCCCCCTTGCTCTTCGCGCTGAGCGGCTATCTCGGGGTGATCGCCTCGCTATTGCGGCGGGAAGACGCGCCCAGCCATCCGGTGATCGCTGAATTGACCGGCGATCACCACCCGGAGTGGCTTGACCTCTTGCCTGCGCCCCTGGCGGAACGCGGGCGGGCGTTTGAGGGCCAGGCGCGCGAGGGCCTATTGCAGCGCCACCTGGCCGCCGCTACTGCCATTTCCGCCTTCCTCAGTTGCGCTGAGGCGCTCTACTCCCACTACAAGAACAACTTCCGTTACTGGTACGAGTGGACGCCGATTGCCCTGGGGCCGGTGCTGATCGCCGGCGGTGTCGGGGCGGTCGCCAGCCGCCGCCTGGCCCGTACGCTCTTGCCGATCGCCTCCGTGCTGGCGATGCTGGACGGCGCAGCCGGCTCCTTCTTCCATATGCGCGGCGTCGTGCGCCGCCCGGGCGGCCTAAAGACGCCGCTCTACAATTGGATCCACGGCCCGCCCATTTTTGCCCCCTTGCTGTTCGCAGCCAGTGGCTTCCTGGGTCTCCTGGCCAGCCTGCTGCGGAGGTCCGACTCGTGAGGAAGGTCCACAATCCATTCGGTCCGACGCGCACCAACCTGGCGCCGCTCTACCAGAGCGGCGACCGACCGGACACCACAGCCGACATGGGCAGGCTACCGGTCGAGCCAACCACCGGCCATCCGTTAGCGCCGCGGGATCAGCCGGGCTACTACCCCGGCTTCAACACGCTTGCTCAACAGGAGTTCTGGGATGAAGCCACTCGCACCGTCGTCCTGGATCGGGTCAACAACGTCCCACCGTTGCGCTTCTTCTCGCCGGAAGAAATCCGCGTGATGCTGGCGGCCATCGATCGAATCATTCCGCAAGACGACCGCATCCCAACGAAACGCGTGCCCATTCTGCCGGCCATCGACCGCCGGTTATATGATGACGTTCAGGACGGCTACCGTTTTGAGGGAATGCCGAAAGACCGGGAAGCCTTTCACCTGGGCATCAAAGGCATCCAGGCCATCGCCGCGGGGCTCTTCCAGCGTCCGTTCGAGGCGTTAGACGCGATACAGCAAGATCAAATCTTGCAGACGCTGCACGACGGCAATCCACCGGCCGGCGAAGAGTTCTGGCACCAACTGCCCGTGACGCATTTCTGGCAACTGATCGTCCAGGATTGTATCGAAGGCTACTACTCCCATCCCTTCGCCTGGGACGAGATCGGCTTCGGTGGTCCGGCCTACCCCCGTGGCTATATGCGCCTGGAGCGCGGCGATCCCGAGCCCTGGGAGAAGGGCGAGCAACGGTATGCCTGGTCGCCGCCGCCGGGAGCCCTCTCCGGCCGTTTCTCACCGCTGGGGGCTGCCGCCGATCAAAAGACACCGACGCCAGGCCAGGAGGGCACACATTGATAGTGCCTATGGAAAGGGCGATATGACGTTGAAAACTCCTCTCCTCGGTCCCTTTGGCCTCGCCCACACCGACCAGCACTCCCTGGGCCCAATTCAGCAGGTCGACCTCTCAAAAATGCGGCGCTACGGGAACACTGAAGAGGTTGACTTCGCCATCATCGGCGTTGGCGCGGCGGGGGGGGTGCTCGCCCAGCGTTTGGCGCGCACCGGTTTTCGCGTCGTCGCCTTTGACGCCGGGCCCTTCTGGGATGTCGAGCGCGACTGGGTAAGCGACGAAGCCGGCTCCCACAAACTTTACTGGAATGAACCGCGCATCACGGGCGGTACCGATCCCGTTGCCCTCGGCTCCAACAACAGCGGCCACGGCGTCGGCGGCGGTACCGTCCACTGGGCGGGCTTCGTGCCCCGCTTTCACCCGTCGGACTTTCGGATTCACGCCGAGGACGGTGTCGGCGTGGATTGGCCGATATCCTACGACGAAATCAAACCCTACTACGCGATGTTGGAGAAAGAGATCCCCGTCGCTGGGCCGCCCAACTACCCCTGGGGCGATCCGCACGGCTATCCGTATGGCCCCCACCCCTCCGGTGGCGTCACCAACGCCCTGGTCCGCGGCTGCACGAACCTCGGTATCCGCGTCGTCGCCGGCGGCCCGGTGGCGATCAACTCCGGTTCCCACGCCGACCGGCCGCACTGCATCTACCGCGGCTTCTGCATCCAGGGCTGTAAGGTAGGCGCCAAGCAAAGTACGCTCTACAGCCACGTCCCGGACGCCATCCAGCATGGCGCGGAGATTCGCGCCAATTGCATGGTCGCCCGGGTCAATGTCGGTAAGGACGCCAACAACGGTGGTCCCATCGTCACCGGCGTCACCTACTTTGATGGTGACGGCCACGAACAACAGCAACGGGCAAAAGTGGTGATCGTTTCCGGCTACGCCATCGAAACGCCCCGCCTGCTGCTCAACTCAGCCTGCGCCGGCTTTGAGCGCGGCCTTGCCAACTCCAGCGACACGGTGGGCCGCTACTTGATGGTGCAGGCCGGCAACGTCATCCTGGGCCGCTTCGCCGACCCGATCCGCATGTATAAGGCTCCCCCCGCCAATGGCCTGACCGAAGAGTTCTACGAGACCGATCCCAAACGCGACTTCGCCCGCGGCTTCGCCATCCAGACCGTCGGCCCATTACCAATCGGCTTCGCCAAGCAGATGATGGTCGCCAAAGGCGCCTGGGGTTGGGGGTTGCGTCAGGTCATGATGGACTATAACCACTGGGCGGCCTTTGGCCTGCTGGGCGAATTGCTGCCCTGGGCCGACAATCGCGTCACGCTGGCCGAGGAAAAGGATCGCCACGGCCTACCGGTGGCGCACGTGACGTACAGCCTGAAAGACAACGACAAGAAGCTGATCGAGTACGGCGCGAAAAAGACGATGGAGGTGATGTGGGCCGCCGGCGCCGAAGAAGTGGTGCAGGAGCCGCGTTACGCCCACCTGATCGGCGGCGCCCGGATGGGCAACGATCCCCGCACCTCCGTCGTCGACAGCTACGGGCGTAGCCACGACATTCCCAATCTGTTCTGCTGCGACGGCAGCATCCTGCCGACTCAGGGCTCGGCCAACCCCGGCCTCACGATCCAGGCCGTGGCCGCCCGCACTGCGGACTACCTCATCTCGGAACGCGAGGGCGTCATGCAGCGCCACCCGCGAACCCAACCGGCCGGCGCCGTCCCAATTCGCCGCGACCTCGCGCCGTCCGGCACGTCGGGTCGCGGCGTGCCGCGGAATAAGGGCTAGGGCGAGGCGGTGCCGGCTCCTGGCGCGTGGACGGTGCGCCACGGTGGTTGACCAGCATCAGGTGACGTTGGAGCTGGCGGACGGCGAAGCGACTTTCAGCGTCGGCGGCGACGAGTTCATCCTGGCCGCGGCGCGGCGCGCCGGTCTCGTGCTCCCGAGCCTCTGCGAGCAAGGCTGGTGCCTCACCTGCGCCGTTTGGGTACTGGCGGGCGAGATCGATCAACGTGCGTCACGCCGCTTCTACGAGCAGGATCGGCGCACCGGCTTCGGCCTGATCTGCACCGGGCGTGCCCGTTCCGATCTGCGCCTCCGCCCCGGAGCGACGGAGGCCATGCGTGAATTCCGCATCAAAGCGCGGCTGCCGACGCCGCGTGGCACCAGTAGCCGCATCTATCCGGGGCAGCGCGTCTAGGGGGAGCAATGCCGCGCTCGCGGGTTGCCGAATTCTCTTGTCATGCCCCAGACCCCATGGTAGGCTGTTCGGTGCGACGAACCGAGATACCCTGGATGACCGTGAGGGCGAACGGCAACGAATGGGCGATTGCTGAAATTGGCAGACAGGGTGGACTTAGGATCCATTGGGGCAACCCGTGAGAGTTCGAGTCTCTCATCGCCCACCGGGACGGTACAATTGCATAGCGTTCGGTCCGCTGCAGGGCCTCGCGCATCGGCTGGCGGAAGTGGCTCAGTGGTAGAGTATCTCCTTGCCAAGGAGAGGGTCGCGGGTTCGAATCCCGTCTTCCGCTCGTAACGGGTGACCGTGCCTTCGGGAATCTCCCGTGTCATCGTTGGCGGTCAGGCGTCTCCACCGCACCGAGGTGGGTGGCCTGGCCGCCTTTTTGTGCCGTTCAGGGAGTATTCCAGCCGCCGAGTAGCGGTGGGGCGACGGGGCAGCCGTGCTATACTGAAGGGCCAAACCCC
>JBPCLN010000016.1:0-10263 GCA_051003235.1 Chloroflexota bacterium
TAGCAGTCAGCCGCCTATCTGGTGGCTCCCCTGTCGGGCAACGGCGCAGAGAGGGTGAAGACGGGTGGCGGTAACTGACGAGGGACGGGTCATCACAAGCATTCACAGCATCCATTCCCTTCGGGGAACCCCGCCGGAGTCCGCCTACGAGGTAGAATTCTATCGAGTCTCAACCGAAGCGTCCGAGTTGACGCCCTCTCGTGGTTCCAGGAATGCCGCGGTGCCACACCCCGCCGACCTCCCTGCCGCTGACTCCGCCGGCAAGCGGCTGGACGGAGTGGCCCCATCGTCGGCGCTGGAGGTCAGCCACAGCGAACCGGCCGAGCGGCCCGTGGCGCTCGCCACGGCGGACGACCCCGATCTCGAAGATCTGGTCAAGCTGTATCTGCGCGAAGCCGCCTCCGTGCCGCTCCTCACAGCCAGTGAGGAAGTAACGCTGGCCATGGTGATGGAGCATGCTAAGGCAGCCGAAAAGCGTCTGGAGGATCCCGAGCTCAACTCGGCAGGCCGGGTCGCGCTCCGAATGGCGATCCGTAAAGGCCAAAATGCACGAGATCGCCTGATTCAGGCCAACCTTCGCCTGGTAGTGAGTGTGGCCAAGAAGTACATGAACCGGGGCATTGCCTTCCTCGACCTGATCGAGGAAGGCAATATTGGTCTCATGCGGGCCGTCGAGAAGTTCGACTACCATCGCGGCTTCAAATTCAGCACCTACGCTACATGGTGGATTCGCCAGGGTATTCAGCGCGCCGTGGCCGACCAGGCCCGTACGATCCGCCTCCCCGTCTACATCGGCGAGATGATCAATAAGGTGACGCGCGCCTCCAATACGCTGCAGCAGCGCCTCGGGCGAGAACCGACACGCGCGGAAATCGCCGACTTTGTCGGGCTGGAAGTAGACGAAGTGCAGGAAATCATGCGCGTCTCCCAGTGGCCCGTCTCCCTGGAAACGCCGCTTGGCGAGGAAGAGGATGTCCATCTGGGCGACCTTATCCCCGATCAGCAGGCGGTCGCTCCCGCCGACGCCGCCCATCGCCAGATTCTACGCGAAGAGATGGAAGACCTGCTGGACCAGTTGGATCAACGTGAACGCCGGGTGCTCGAACTGCGCTACGGCTTCCAGGACGGCCGCGAGCGCACATTAGAGGAAGTGGGCCGCGTCTTCGGCGTCACCCGCGAGCGCATTCGCCAGATTGAAGCGCAAGCGCTGATCCGCCTCCGCGGGTCCACCAGCGTGGTTCGGCTGAAGGACTATCTGGAGTAAGGGCTTGTCCCTACTCCCGCAGCCGTTCCAACGTCCCTGCTTCCACTTCGACTCCCAGCCGTACTGGGCTGAACGGGTAAGCGTGATAATCCGAGCCGGCTGACGTGGGCACGCCGTAGTTCGTGGCCAATTGGCGGTAGCCGGCGTTCAATTCTTCGCCCTGCGTCCAGTAGCCGCCGTAGGGCGTCTCAATGGCGTCCACCACGCGATCGGTGAGCAAGTGTTTCACCATGGCGTCGTCGCGCACCAGACCGGGATGGGCGAGCGCCACCACACCACCGCCGGCGCGGATGACGGCGGCGCCCTCCTCCACCGGGGCATATTGGCGGTTGAGTCGCGGAAACTGACCGGCGGCCCGCAGGGCGTCCCAGCGTTGAAAGGCCGCTCCCAGCGTCGGCGCCCAGCCCTTGGCGACCAACAGCAGGAACAGGTCGTACAAGGACGGGTCACGGGGGGCGGCGATGGCGCAGAGTTCCGCCGCCTCGACCGTCACTCCCAATGTGGCAGTCAAACGGTCCAAGGCTTCGCCATCGTGGAGCACATGCTGCACGCCGCTGGGCCACCGTTCGAGGAAAGCGATGAGCTCCGGCGCCGTCGGAGTAATCCAGTAGCCCAGTAAGTCCACCCTTTTGCCGGCAGCCAGGCAATCTAACTCGATCGCCGGGATCAACGTCACACCGAGCTTTGGGGCGAGATCCGCCGCCTCCAGGTAGCCTTCGACGTGATGATGATCGGTGATGGCCAACGTACCGATATCACCCATGCTCGCCCAGCGAACTAACTCCTGGGGCGAGCAGAAGCCGCTCGACCAGGTGGTGTGGCAGTGCAAATCTAGGCGTACCGTGTCCGCACCCGCCTTACCCCCGGGCATGCAACTCACTCGGATCAGGGGTGATGGCGGTCGGGGCCACCGGTTCTGAAACAGGCGAACGGTAGTTGCGCCCGTAGTTTTCCCGTTCCAGCGGGTCCTCCGGCGAGTTGCCGATTTTCGTACCGCAGACGCCCTGCTCAACGGCCGGGTCGACCGACCGACCCGTCTCAGCCAGGCGACGGGCAACATAGGCGTCGAGCCGTTGTTCGAGTTCCGCCGCCACCGCCGGCTGCTGATCAACGACGTTACGCTGCTCGTCTGGATCGGCCTCCACGTCGTAAAGCTCGCGCTCGGGCGAACCAGCGTGGAAGCTCGGCTGCAAGGCCTTGATGAACTTCCAGCGGCCGCGACGAACTGCGCGCTTCACCTGCCAGGTGGCCTCGCTGAAGAACACCTCCTCGTAATTGCTGTCGCGCAGGCCGAATGCCACCGGTAGCAGACTCTTCCCTTCCATGCGTTCCGTGTTGGGAACACCGCAAAGATCGAGGATCGTTGGCGCCAGATCAAGGTTCTGGACCAGGCCCGACACACGCTTGCCGGCCGGCAACCGCCCTGGCGACCAACAGATCAGGGGCACGTGAACGTTTGCCTCGTAGAGGCCGTGATGATCGTAGTAGCCCTCGTGCTCGTCCAGGACCTCGCCGTGATCCGCGGTGATGATCACCACGGTGTCCTGGTCCAACCCCAACGCCGTGAGCCGAGCGAAGACGGGGCGCAGGTGCTCGTCCATGTAGGCAGTTTCCCCGTCGTAGCACGCATTGACGTAGGCGGTGTCGGTGACACCCGGCATCCAGCTATGGAAATACCAGCGGAATGGCTCAAACGCCCAGACCTTGTCCATGCTGCTGTTCAGGCGGTCATACGGGTCGCGGTCCTCCGGGTAGAAACGGCGGCGATAGGGTTCCGGCGGCAAGTAGGGGGTGTGCGGGTCCCAGTAGTGGACGAACAGGAAATAGGGTTTCGCCGCCGTCTTGATGGTGTCCAATGTTGTTAGGACGTTGGCGGTGACCGTCTCCGCCTTCCGCAACACGCCCGGCACGGAGCGGTCCCACGCGTAGTCCTGGTAGAGGTCAAATCCGCGAGGGAAGTGGCGGCGCATATTGTCCACGGCGGCGGTGTAATAGCCGTTGTCATGCAGGATCTCGGCCAGCAGGCGGACGCCCGGTGCGGGCTCGACTTTGCCGCCGATATTGATGACATTGTGGGTGACTGCCTCTTTGCCGGAGAGCATGGTGGTGAAACTAGGGTGCGTCGGGATATTGGGGGCATAGCAGCGCTCGAACAGCACGCCCTGGGCGGCCAGTTCGTCCAGGAAGGGGCTGGTCGGACGCGCAGAGCCGTAGCAGCCGAGGTGATCGGCCCGCTGGGTGTCAAGCGCAATCAGGATAACGTTCACAGTGAACCTTTCTACGACGGCAACGTGAGGATAGCCATCGCCCCAACGGCGATGCCGTGCGCGCTGAAGTACCCCTGCGGCACCTCCAGGGCATAGTGGTAAGGCGCGGGAGCATTATGGGTGTCGGTAGTGAACGGTTGCATGTCCTGCACGCTGAGGACACGACCCGAGGCATCGATAAAGGCGATCGAGAGCGGCAGGGGCGTATCCTTCATCCAGAAACCGACCGTCTCGCCATCGGGAAAGACAAAGAGCATGCCGCTGTCCGCCGGCAGTGACGAGCGGCCCATCAGCCCCTTCTCCCATTCCGCCGGGGTCTGGGCCAGTTCCACGTCGATGAGGCGGCGGCCACCGACTGCCGACGTGAAGAGCACCGCCGGGTAAGGAGCGCCAACCGGCCCCACCGCGGCGGCGTCGACGTAAGCCATGCCTTCCGTAGCCGGGTTCATCACCAGCAGGCGCGAAGCCGCCTGACCAACCGCCAGCAGGGGTGTGAACTGGGCCACCGGGCTGAATGCAATAGCATGACTATCCACCCCCGACCAGAGCAAAGTGGACACGAAGGGAGCAAGCCAGAAGGGCGAAAACGTTGCATCGCTATCGACCTGGCTGGGCAAGGCGGCCTGGAACATGGCCAGCACCGTGAAGGCGGCGAGGCAGTGCCGTATCACCCTTCTGCTCGCGGCGCTTGCTCGCCGGCCGGCGACAATTCCTCGAGGCGATACTTCGTTTGCATGATATCAAAGTCGTCGATCTCTTCGATCACGGTGATCCGCAGGCGGTCCCGCCCGAAGCGCTTGACCAGCGCATCGCGTTCTTCCCAGGTGTCACAGAGCCAGACGCGGGGCCTGGCAGGCGGCTCGGGCACAGCCCAGGCTCCTTTCCTTAACTCCGGCATTGTACACCAGGACTGTGGCGAACCTTACTGTCACCATGTCACTCCTGGTTCCCCCAAACGTTGTACGATTTACGGGGTAGAGTCGATGGGTCCGGCCGGACCGGACAACGCCAAACCGCCTGATTTCCCGCGATAGGCGGGGCAGCTCAAGAGGAAGGAACGCCGTAGCATGCCACGGATGAATCTCGCCGGAATACGTCACGCTTTGCTGGTCTGTTGTTTTGTTTTTACCTCTTTTGCTTGGACCGCGGCGCCGGTCGGGGCGAGAAGCGCGGTGACGCCGATTGTCCCGACCCACATTTCCATACCGAGTATCGGCGTGGACGCGCCGGTGGAGCAAGTCGGTCTTACCGCCGACCGGGCGGTGGAAAACCCCAGTCAGTGGATGGATGCCGCCTGGTATAAGCTCGGCTTCCAACCAGGCGCGATCGGCAACGCGGCGCTCATCGGCCACCTCGATTCCACCACCGGGCCAGCGGTATTCTGGCGGGTGGGGCAGTTGCAGCCGGGCGCCAAGGTGATCCTGGACGACGGCACGACCACCCTGACGTTTCTAGTAGAGGGCGTCGGGACCTGTCCGTCGAATTCGTGCCCAATGCAGCAGATTTACGGTCCTTCCGACGCCCCTCGCCTCAATCTGGTTACCTGTGCCGGTGACTGGAATCCTCAGGCCAGGAGCTATTCCGAGCGGCTTATGGTGTACACGGTCCTCCAAGGCTATCAGGATACCGGCTCCTCCGCCGTCCACAACTGCCGGTTTGTCCTCGGCTTCCAGGCTCTGCACGACCTCATTCCCGCGGTTGTGGGCGACTGCAGCGATAGCGAGGCGCACAATCCGGCCAACGGCGATGCGCTGCAGCAAACGTCCGGCGGCTTGCTGGTTTGGCGCAAGGCCGACAACTGGACCGCCTTTACGGACGGCTTCCACTCCTGGATCAATGGTCCGAGCGGCGTCCAGGAGCGGCTAAACACCCAGCGCTTCAATTGGGAGGCCAATCCCGATGGCCTGCCGCTCGCGGGCTGAGTGCAACCGGTGTCAACATCTGCTTCCGCACCCATCGTCCCCCAACGATGGGTGCGGCCCCTGGACGTGGCGCCGGGCCATTGGAAAAAGCAGTTACCGGGGAAGTATCTGGAGCTCGCCAAAAAGGGAGACCTGCGGCGCCTCGCTGCGCTGCTCCAGGCGCATCCGGAATTTCTCAGCAAGCGAGGCAGCCACAACCGAACGCTGCTCTGGGAAGCGGCTCGCCGCGGTAACGTCGCGACGGTGACGATGCTCGTTGACGCCGGCGCCGATGTGAATGCCACCGGCTGCTACAACAGCGAGACGATGGTCCAGATCACGCCCTACTGCGCTGCCCGGTACTACGGACGGGAGGCGATTGCCGAGTACCTCTGGGCCCACGGTTCGACGCTGGACATTTTTCGGGCAGCCTTCCTCGGAGACCGCGGTCGGGTCGAGCAGGAGCTTGCCTCACCGCCGGAGTTGCTGCAGGCGGAAGATCCGCACGACGAGATTTACTATGTCCCCCTGCTGTCGTTTGCCGTGGCAGGCGGGCACGCCGAACTGGCAAAATTCCTCATTCGACACGGAGCGCCAATCGCGCAATATAGTGCGCAGCTGCTGTGCCTCGCCGTCCAGGCAGGGCGACAGGACCTCGTCGAAATGCTATTCGCCCACGGCGCGGACGCCCGCGCTGTGCGCGCCGGCATCTTCGTTGTCACCTCCGACCTGGACCTGTTGCGCTACCTCCTGAGTAAGGGCGTCTCCCCCCATGGCCACGGCGAATCTGGCCTTCCGCCGTTGGTCTATGTTGCGCGTGGTGACAAAGGGGAGCGGCCGGACAAGGTGCGCTTGCTCCTGAACCATGGGGCCGATATCAACACCACCGGTCCGAACGGCAAAACGGCGCTCCATTATTCGGCAACAGCCGGTCACACCAGCGTGGTGACGCTCCTGTTAGACCGCGGCGCCGACGCGACCCTGACGGACAGCGAGGGCCACACCGCGCTCAGTCTCGCTCGCACGGTCGGCAAGACCACCTGTTGCGAGCTACTGGTCGCCCGAGGCGCGAGGGGATAGGACCCCACCGCCGTCGAAGGTGCACTCTACGTGCTGTATCACCTACTGTTACTCAAGGAGAAAGGCCAGAACCTGGCAATCATTGACGAAGCAGCCCGTCACGTGAGCAGGTAGGATGAAACCGCCCAGAAGACATCAGCTCTCGACCTGGGGTCAGGATCCATCCGGGTGCATGTCGAGTGCACCGGTCGACCGATGATTCCCTTGCGCCTTGACCTGGAGACGGTAGGGAGTCGGTAGCTGGGCCGCATCCGGCACGCCAAACTGAACGGTGATGGCGCCATCGTGATCGGCCGTCACCGTGCGAGTCCCCAGCGCGGTCACGCCATCCTGTCCCCGCTGCGTCGGCCCCAGCAGCGCTCCTGGTCCGTCGATTTCCGCCGAGACCGCCACGTCTTCGCCGGCCTGAAAGTCGCGCCCGGCAATCACAATCGTCGCTAACGAATGGTTTGCGCTAAGCGTGCCGGCGAACTGGAGCGTCGCCTGGCGCGCAGGGGCGGGAGCGCCGTTCAGCTTGCTCCCCACAATTTCGGCCGAGTGCAGCATGTCGGCGTTGGTGGCACTGCTGCGCAGTAGCGCCTGCAGCCCGATCACAACCAGCGCCAGGACGAGGACGATGGACACTCCGGCGACGATCTCGCCCCGCAACCGTCGCAGCCGCTCTGGTAAGCGATCGGCTCGCTCCTCCTGTCGGAACTGCCGGAGGCAGGCAGCGCAAACCCGCCAGCGCTCAAGCGCCTGCAAGCAGGCCGCACAGAACGGTTCGCCACAGCGGTCGCAGCGGTCGGCAGCCCGAATGGCTGGATGGCGCTGGCAGTAGCGCTGCTCCACTGCCGCATGCCAGCGCGGTCGCTCAATCAGGCGGGAGCGCCAATCAGCAGCCTTCATTACTGCCGCTCCCTCACGTCGGCCGCACCTGCATCAGCGGCATGAGTGTGAGGAGCGCCTGCGCCATGTTGGTGGCCGCCTGGGGTGGAGGGAGCAACCCCAGCCCAAGAACCAGGCTGAAGCTGCCGATCAACTCGGTCAGAACGCGCGAGAAGTTCTGCCCCCCGCCGCTGTCTACGCCGCTCACACGCCGCTGCCAGTAGGCGGGCGTGACGACATCAGTGGGCGGTCCGAATTGCGTCGGCGGCCAAATGGACGGCACTCCCCACACCGGACGCAAGTGTAGCTTGAGCACCGCGGCCAGCGCAGTCGCCTGATCCACCTCCAGGTGACTCCAGCGCCGCCGTAACCCATCGGCGGTCTGGTCCGCCGTAAATGGCGAGTAGGCGAGATAGCCGGGAGCGGCATCCTGCAATGCCCGCGCTGCCAAAAAGAGCACGTCGGGCTGGGTAGCATCGGTGCGCAGGCCCAGGCCATAGGCGATGACCGGCGCGCCCGCCGTGGCTGCTCCCGGTGGGGCAAGGCGGCGCAGGGGTCCCACCGAATCCTGCCAGACGTGCGGCGTCACCGTCTGCGGCGGCCACTCCACCCCAGGAAACCAGACGCTCGCCTGTCGTGCCTGAATCTGTTGCTCGCGGCGTTGGAACGCCGACGGTACCCACGCGTTGTAGACCTTCGTTTGATCGGCATCAAGCACGCCCAGCGCCGCCGGCGCTCCGCCGCCGGGCACCGGACTGAGCGCGGGCGGAGGACCGAAGGCGTGCGCATAGGCTCCGGCGGTCGCCATCCCGGCCGGCTGATCAATCAACGTTGTCGCGCCATCGGTGGTAAGGAGGTCAGCCTGGTGCGGCCAGAGCCAGGCCTCCAGGGTCGGCGCGAGCGGGAACAACTGCACCGGCCAGTTCCCCGCCCCAGCGGGGATCGCCGCGGCCTCGCTCCAGGTCCAGGCCTCGGGTGGCGCCGGCAGGCGGGCGTCGGTCGCCGCCAACTGCGGCCACAGTGCCACGGGCAACCCTGCCTGCGCCCCGGCCCACTGTAGGCAGGCTAGGGCGTCTGGCGAGAGACGGCGCTGCACCCCCTGCTCACGGGCAAGGAGGGGCGCGAGATCGGCCAGGATACCGCCGGCACGCAAACGCCGCAGCGTGGCGTGGCTGGCAAGGTAGAGCGGCTGCTCGGGGTTTTAGCCACTACCACTCGCCGTATTAAGCGTGACGTCCTGCCAAACCGAGCCGTGGATCATGTCGATCACCCGCACGTTCAGGACAACGTTCCTGGGCAGGGTGCCCTGCGCCGCCGTCACCCAGCGCTGCACGGCCCCATCCACCGCCACCTGCAAGCTGGAATACTGTTTGAGGTCGCCCACGACGTGGGTATAGGCATCGGCGACGACGACGGTCAGGCGGGTGGGTACCGGCGTGGGCTGGAAGGGGAGGCGTGGCAACGCAGCGGCACAACCGGTAAAGCCGAACGTCGCGCTGCCCACCACGATCTGCGCGAGTCCCTGCAATGCGGTCCGTCGTGACCAGTGACGTGGGCGAGCCATGCTCACCAGCATACCTATCTCTTCCGGTTCCTCAAGCCTGCTGCGCCATGAGCGTCCAGATGACCGACAGCAGATGGGCGGCGTTGGCGGCCACGGCTCGCGGCGCCAGGAGGCCCAGCGCCGTCACCAGACTTATGCTCTTGGTCAGCGCGTCCAGCATGGCGGAGGTTTCCGCCTGGTTGGACAGTCTGCCGCCCGGGCCGCTGCCGTTGAACTGCATGGCATCGGTGATCGTGGCCGGGTCACCCAGCGGCCAGTTGCCCAAAGCAAATGTCGGACGCGGCACGCCCCAGACCGGACGGAGGCGTCGTGAGAGGATCCGCGCCAACGCCGTCGCCCGGTCCAGATTGAGCTGAGCCCAGTGACGTTGCAAGCCATTGGCGGTCTGGTCGGCGGTAAACGGCGAGTAGGCAAGGAAGCTGGGCGCTGTATCCTGCAAAGCCCTTGCTACCTGATACATGTGATCGGGCTGGGCGGCAGCGTTGGGGACGCCCAGCCCATACGCGACCATGGGCAGGCCGGCTTGGGCCGCGCCCGGTGGTTCAATACGACGGAGCAGTCCGACCGCATCGCTCCAACGGTGCGGTCCGGTGGTACTTGACGGCCATTCATCCGCCGGGAACCAGGCGCCGACCTGCCGGCGCTGCACCTGTTGATCGCGTGTAGCAACTGCCTGGGCCGTCCAGTCCTGATACGCTTGCGGCGTCGATCCGACAGCAGCACCGCCCCCTGGCAACGGACTGAGACTCGAGGCGCCGGCCGGTCCGAACGCTTTGGCGTAGGCGGCCAGCGCGGCGATACCAGCCAGCCCGTCGATCAATAACTTCGATCCATCGGCGGTGGCGAGATCGGCCTGATGGGGCCAGAGCCAGGCCTCCAGCGGCGGAGCATTGGGCATGAGCTGCACCGGCCAGCCGGCGCCGGCAGGGAGGCGGGCGGCGTCCTCCCATGTCCAGCCATCAGGTGGCGCCGGTAGCCGGGCATCGGTCGCCGCCAGCACCGGCCAGAGCGCCACGGGCAGTCCCGCTTGCTGCCCTTGCCATTGGAAGGCGGCGACGGCATCGGGATGGAGTCGCCCGCCGGCCAGCCCTTTGTCTTGCGCCATCCGCCCGTGCAGGTCCGCGACGAGGCCCCCGGCACGCAATCGCCAGAGCATGGCGTGGCTGGCGAGATACAGTGGCTGCTCCGTCGTCACGCCACCAGCGGTAATTTCCTGCCAGAAGGTGGCATGGAGCAAGTCGCCGGCCCGAACGGCGATCGTCGCTCGTCCCTGCAGAGTCGCCGCGGCCGCGGCCACCCACTTGGGAATTGCGTCGTCCA
>JBPCLN010000017.1:0-4678 GCA_051003235.1 Chloroflexota bacterium
GAGCGCAGCCGGGGGCGGGAAGCGGCGCTGGAGGCGGTGCGGCGCTGGTTCTACCAGGGTCCGGTGGCGGAGGCGATCGAGTCCTTTTCCGTCAATACCGCCGTCACGGGCGTCACGGGCAGCCACAAGGGATTGCTGCGCGCCGCCGACCTCGCCGCGTACGAGACCCGACTGGAAGCGCCGGTGTCCTATCACTATCGGGGCGTCGACGTATACAAGTGCGGTCCGTGGACGCAGGGTCCCGTCTTCCTCCAGCAGTTGGCGCTGTTGCAACGCCGGAATCTGGCCGCCCTCGGCCATAACTCAGCGGATTATATCCACACGGTCGTCGAAGCGACGAAGTTGGCCTTTGCCGACCGCGAGGCCCATTACGGTGACCCAATGTTCTCGGAAGTGCCGCTGGATCATCTGCTGTCGGACGACTACAACGCGCGGCGGGTCGCGCAGATTACCGCGACTGCATCGGCCGAGGTGCGCCCGGGTGACCTGGCCGGCCGGCTGGCCGTGGCGGGGCCGGCCACCGATCCGCGAGTCTATCGCGGTGACACGACCCACGTCGACGCCGCCGACGAGACGGGGCTGATGATCTCAGCCACGCCTTCGGGCGGCTGGTTTCCGTCCTCGCCGGTGGTGCCGGGACTGGGCTTCCCGTTGGGGACTCGGGGGCAGATGTTCGTCTTGGAAGCCGGTCATCCGAACGCGCTGGCGCCGGGCAAGCGCCCGCGGGCGACGCTCACGCCATCGCTGGCGCTGCGGGACGGCCGGCCCTGGCTCGCCTTCGGCACGCCGGGCGGCGATCAACAGGATCAATGGACGTTGCAGTTCTTCCTGAATGTCGTGGACTTCGGAATGGACCTGCAAACGGCGGTGGAAGCGCCTCTGTTCCATACGCTGCATTTCCGGAACTCGTTCTACCCACGCGAGCTGACGCCGCGTCGGGTTGTTGTGGAAGGGCGGCTGGACGACGCCACGGTGGCGGAACTGCGGCGTCGGGGCCACGACGTGCAAGTGTCGGGCCCGTGGGCGCACGGCCAGGTGACGGCGATCAGTTGGGACGGCGACAGCGGTGTGCTGGCCGGTGCGGCGTCGCCGCGGGCCCAGACGGCGTATGTGGCGGGGACATAGGGCGGCACCGCGCTACCGTTCCACGTGAAACACCGCGGAAGTACGGTCTTGTCGAACCAGCAGAGGAGAGAGAGTGAAGGGCGACGCGTGCAGAACTCGTTGAAGGTCTTCGCCGGCAGTTCCGCCTGCGAATTGACGACCGCCGTCTGTGCCGAACTGGACATTATGCAGGGCCAGGTGGAGCGCACCAAGTATTACAACGATTGCACCTTCGTACGCATCGAGGAACACGTCCGTGGATGTGACGTGTTCCTCATCCAAACCGCCAGCCCGCCGGTCAACGACAACTTCATGGAGTTGTTGATGCTCATTGACGCGCTGAAGGGAGCGTCCGCCCGCCGCGTCACGGCGGTCCTGCCCTTCTTCTTTTATGCTCAGTCTGACCAAAAGGACACCGGACGGATCTCCATCGCCGCGCGCCTGGCGGCTGACTTGCTCAACGCCGCCGGGGTCGATCGGGTGCTCACCATTGATCTGCACGCCGGCCAAATTCAGGGCTTCATGCATTGTCCCACCGACCAGCTCACCGCCATGCCCATCCTCTGTGACTACTTTGCTCGCGAGGATTTGCGCGATACCGTCGCGGCGGCCACCGATGTCGGTCGCGCCAAGCGCGTACGGGAGTTTGCCCGCCGGCTCGACCTTGGGCTGGCCATCGTCGACAAGGAGCGTTTGGATTCCGAACATGTGGTCGCACGACATATCATCGGCGATGTCCGCGGCAAGCGGGTCCTGCTCTTCGACGACCTGATCGGTCTGGGGGGTTCGCTCGTCGAAGCGACGCGGCTTCTGCTGGAGATGGGAGCCACGGACGTGCGCGCCGGAGCGGTCCACGGGGTGCTCGCCCGCGACGCCGTCCAGCGGCTGGAAGCCTCACCCCTCACGGAGATTGTCGTCACCGATTCCCTGCCGGCGGCGGGGCAGGCGCGAAGCCCGAAGATCAAAGTGGTGTCCGTTGCGCCGATCCTGGCGGCCGCCATTCGCCGGATTCACAACGACGAGTCGGTGAGCGAACTCTACACGTAATCGGGAAATAGTCCAACCGAAGCGCCCTCTTTGGGCGCGACGCCCCTTGACAGCGAGCGCTCCGCGGCGCACCATGGGAGCAGCCGCCGTGGTCCCCGATCGTAGCCACCTGGATCGGCACACGGGCGGCGGAAGCGCAGCGTCCGAGGAGAACACCATGAAGGCACCGGCTGTCTGGCAGCGCCTGCGACGGCGCGTATTCCGGGAACATGGGGACATCAAGAGCTTCGATCAGGAGCTGGAGGCGGCCGGTGGCCTGAAAGGGCGCTATGACGCCGGGGTGAAAATCATCCCGACCCGAAAGGTGGTCGGCAGCGTCGGGCGATCCCACAATCTGCGCAGCGATTTCTTCTACAAGTCCGGGCGCGCCATGACCGACCGCTTCGTCAGCATCGGCAAGGCGATGCACCAGGGAAAGATCCTACCGCCGCTCGAACTGTACAAAGTCAAGCAGCTCCCCGACGGGAGCACGCCGCCGCCGCCCAGCGAATACTACGTCGTCGACGGGCACCATCGCGTGGCAATGGCCCGCAAGCTGGGCCAGGACTTCCTCGACGCGCACGTAGTGGAGTACCGCGTCGCCACGAAGCCGCCGCAAGGTAAGACCAACCAGCCCGCCCCCACTGACCCGCCGCCGTCCGAGGCCCCAAGCGTGGCGGACACGTCGGCGGACGTGGACCGGCCCACGACCACCTAGCAGGCGACGCATGCCCATCGGCTCGCTCTTCGCCCCGCGCCGCCGGGCGGAACAGGCGCGCCTGGCGCACGCCCTGCGCGACGTACCGCTCTTTCGGGAAGTGCCGCAGGACGACCTGATCGCCATCTGGGATCGCTTCAGCGCCATCGCGGCGCCGGCAGGGAGCGTGCTCTGCCGGCGGGGCGACCCGGGCGACCGGTTCTACATGGTCCAGGCGGGCAGCCTGGAGGTGCGACTCGGCCTGGGTCCCAGCGGCGTCGCCGTCCGGCGCGCCGGTCCCGGTGACTTCGTCGGCGAGATGGCCTTGCTCACCGGCGCTCCTCGCAACGCCGATGTGGTCGTGTCCGAGGAAGCCGTGCTCTGGGTGCTGGAGCGGGGCGACTTCGCGGCGCTTGTGGCGCGCAGCCGGCCCTTGCTGGAGGCGCTCAATCGAATGCTCTGTGAACGCGTCACCGAGATGATGGCGCTGCTGGAGGCGCGGGAGGCAGGTGGAGGACCGGGCAGCCCCGGCCGGCGCTTTGGCCCCTACCGGGTGGTGGAGCAGATCGGGGCGGGGGGGATGGCGGCGGTCTACAGTGCCCGCCACGAAGGCTCCGAGGCGCTGGTGGCGCTCAAGGTGCTGCCGGTGGGCTGGGGAGCGGCGACGGACTTCCGGGCGCGACTGGAGCGGGAGGCGGCGACGCTGCAAGGGATCGCCCACCCCAACGTGATTAAGGTGCTGGCGGTCGGCACGATCGAGGCGGGCCTTGGTGGTGGCTGCTACATGGTGATGGAGTGGCTACCGCAGGCGCTCGACCGCATCTTGCGCGCCCAGTATCCCGAACCTCTGGCGCCGGGTACCGCCCTCCATATTGCCGCTGGGATCGCCCACGGCCTGGCCCACGCCCACGCCCACGGCCTGGTCCACCGCGACGTCAAGCCGTCTAATGTGCTCTTGCGGCTGGACGGGACACCCGTGCTGACCGATTTCGGCCTGGTGCTGGTGCTGGCGGACATGGCGGCTCACCAGCGGCTGACGGCCACGCACGTCGTCGTCGGCACCGCCGACTATCTCGCCCCGGAGCAGGCGGCGGGACTTCCCGTGGACGGCCGCGCCGATCTCTACGCCCTGGGCGTGACGTTGTACGAGTTGCTGGCCGGCCACGTCCCCTTCGCCGGGCGCACACCATTGGAGACGGTGCAGGCGCACGTCGAGCTGCCCCCGCCACCCCTGCCTTTGGCGGTGCCGGCAGCGGCCCGGTTGATTGTGGAGCGGGCGCTGCAGAAGCGGCCGGAGGACCGCTATCCCTCGGCGACGGCCATGGCCGCGGCCATCCAGGAAGCACTCCTCACCGTATAGAGTATTGCCTCACGGAAGTGCCGCCGTTACCTCCTGCGCTGGGAGCCCGGCCTCCAGCGCGTCGGTGACGGCCTGCTCCAGCGTCATCGCCTGCCCGGCGTCCCAGGCCGCGTCATACGCCGCATCACCCAGTATTTCGCGGGCTTGGGCCAACGCCGCCTGCCCCTCGAGGCGCAGGTCGGCGGTGTCGACGGTGCCGACCAGGCCGGTTGGCGAGGCGTAGACGGCGATCAGTCGGGTGCCTCGGACACGGTCGCCGGTCGCCATCGCCAGGAGGCCGAGGGAGCAGATATCGTGCAAGATCTTGCCCCGGGCGTTGTTCCGGACCGCCTGGCGCAGGCCATCCAAGAGCAGCGTCTGGGCGGCCTCGAATCGCCCCTCGGCGCGGGCCACGTTGGCTAACACGGAGCGGACGACCAAAACGAAACTAAAGCTACCCAAGTCTTCTGGCAAACGGACGCTTTCCTCAAGCAGCGCCCGCGAGCGTGGCA
>JBPCLN010000018.1:0-13697 GCA_051003235.1 Chloroflexota bacterium
CGTTGCACCAGGGTGATGAACGAGACGATCAGGAAGGGGAAGATGATCCCCGCGACGAACAGCGCGGCGGCCGCTGCCGCCAGCGTCGGCATCTGCGAATAGACCACCGTGCCCACGCCCGCCAGCAGGATCGAGAGTCCCAGCAGGCGGTGATAGACGTGGTTGAGGCGCTGGGAGAGCACCGACACCAGCACCCCCCCGCCAAGCTGGCCGGCGCCGGATGCGGTGAGCAGCAGGCCGACATTTTCCGTGCGCACATGCAAGGCGCGGGTCACGAACACGACGTCGAGGACGCTGAGGCCGCCGACGCCGAGCAGGGCGATGAACGCCACGATCATGATGGAGCGGATCATGCGCGAGCGGCGAACGTAGCTCAGCCCGGCGCGCATTTCGTTTAGGAACGTCAACTCTACGTTGGCCGTCTGATCCGGTCGCGGCGCCGGCACCCGGGCAAGAAACGGCATCGACGCCAGGTAGATGAGGCCGAGCAGCAGAACCTCCTTGTGCGGCCCAAGAGCCTGGTAGAGCAGGGCCGCGACGCCGGGGGCGATGATCGGCACGACACTACTCGAGATTTGCAGCAGGCCGTTGGCCTGGCCGAGCGCTTCCGGCGCGACGATCGAGGGTAGCGCTGCCGCGGCCGCCGGCTGGAAGAACTGCGAGGCGGCGCTGATCGCCAGAGTGACGACCAGAATCAGCCAGAAGCCGGAGGGCCCGTGTACCAGCAGCAAAGGGAGCAGCAGGACGGCCTGGATGGCGACGACCAGCGTCATCGTCCGGCCGCGGTCCCAGCGATCGACGAACACGCCGGCCACCGGCGCGAGGAGTAACAAGGGCAGGGCTTCGCTGAGACCCATCAGACTGACACCGCTGCCGGACTTGGTCAGCGCGTAAACCCAGATCAAGACCATCGTGCGCTGGCACCAGGGCGCGACCAGGCTGAGGAACTGTCCGATCAGTAGGTAGCGAAACCCGCGATTCTGTAATAGCGCGAGCAAGCGTCGTCCTCTCCTTCACCCGAGGCAGGTTGGCTGCAAGGCTAGCTCTGAGTATCCTCCGGGGGCGCATCGCCGGAGGAAGCCGGCCGCGTCAGTGTAGCGGATGGCGCCGCGGATTCCGCTTTCAGCGGCGTAGCAATTGGGTCAATTGTCTTACTGCTCTCCAGGGGCAGACGTACCGTAAACACACTCCCCTCTCCCTCGGCACTCACGGCGCTGATGACGCCGCCGTGTTCCTGGACAATTTGCCGCGCGCTTGCCAGGCCGATGCCGCTGCCGGTCATCTGTTGGGCGGTATTGGCCGCTCGGTAGAAACGACTAAAAATGTGGGCGAGGTCCGCCGCCGGTATGCCGATGCCCGGGTCTCGCACGCTCAGCACCGCCCATGGCGCTCCCGCATCGTCTTCCTGCTGCACGGTCAGCCGCACTTCACCGCCGGCCGGGCTGTATTTGATCGCATTACTTACCAGATTGTCCAATAGGCGTTCCAGGCGCAGAGCATCCCAGGCGCCAATTATCCGTTCCGCTCGGGCGTCCAGGACCAATCGGTGCCGGTCGCTGGACATCTGCATCTCCCGGCAGGCCCCCCAACAGAGCGCCACCAGATCCGTCGGTCGCCGCTCCAGTTCCAGTGGCCGGCCCATCTGCAAACGCGCCACATCGAGCAACTGCTCCACCTGGCGGCGCATCCGAATACCGGTGATCTCGATCTGGTCCAGTCCTTCCTGGAAACGCGCGGCGTCCGCCGGTGTCAACCGTCGTAAGCGCCGCTGTAGTAACTGCACATAACCCAGCACGGACGTGAGGGGCGTCATGAGGTCGTGGGTGACGGAGGAGAGGAAGGCATCGCGGCTGTCGAGCGCCGCGCGGACGTCGCCATAAAGCCGCTGCAGTTCCAGACGCGCGGCATCAAGCCCTTCCGCTAGCGTCTGCGCCTCGGTGGCGGCGCGACGTAGCAGCGTCACCTGCGCCTGCGCGTTGCCCGCCGTGCGCTCCCCCACGAGGGCGGCGACCAGGAGCGGTAGTAGGAGCGCCAGTTCGTCAACCGCCTCCCGGCGCGGCGTCCCGCCCAGCAAGACGAGCACGGCTCCGCCGGCATTGCACATGCCAACCGCCGGCATGTGCTCGTTTGCAGTCGGAAAGGGTACCTGATCGACCCAGTATCCCTGTTCCGCACACGCTTGTAAGAACTCCCGCCAGGTTCGGCCACTGGGGAGCGTCTGGACGAAGCCGGGCGCGGGTAGGTAGGTCTCGACTTCCGCGTCGTAGAGAAACACCAGCAACGTTTCGGCGCCAAGGTGCTGCGCCAGGGCCTGCGCCGTCAGCAACCGCTGGTCAGGGTCGGTCAACGCTCCCAGGAGGCGGAAGGCACCGCGCCGGTCCAACTCGTGTTCATTCGGAGAGTACACACACGACCGCCGTACAGTTATGGAAGCCACCAAACTGACCATCGGCGCGCACGATCTGCCCGTACGTATTGCAGCCGGCGAAAGGTGCTGGCGCCAGGGCCTCGGCAATGCTGTCCAGTTCCAGTCCGAAGTCGCGTCCCAATCGCAGGCGTGTCGCCACGCAATCGAAAAATAGCCCGACTTTTGGCTGATGGCCGGCGATCTGCCGCAATGCGGCCGCGGCCGCCAGTGACGCGTTTTCCAGCGGACCATGGGCAGCGGCTTCCATGATGGCGACGGTCGCGCCGACGGGGACTTCTGCCGCGCAGGTGATGGCGCCGCCGGCCTGGATCGCCAGGGGGACGCGAAGCCGGTAACCCAGTCCGGTGTCGATCCCCAGTACATTGTGCAAGAAAAAGGGGAGCGGGGCCGCTTGATCGAAACGCTGGCCGGTCGCCTTCGCGTGCTCGGCGAAGACGTCGGCGGCCGGTTCGGCATTGAGGCTGATCAGGCACATGCCGTCGGCCTCGGTGACGCGCATGGGTTTGCTGGCGGGCCTCCAACTGTGGCTCACTCCGACGCCGATCGGTGTGTTGGAGAGGATCTCCAGGGAGACGACAGCGTCGGTGTAGGCGTGCGTGCCGAAGAAGACGTGCGTCCGCTGAAAGAGGGCGTCGTCGCCCGCTCCGCCGCCGAAAAACTGATACATGCCGGCGGTTTGCAGGTTCAACTGCTCGGCCAGATTGTCGGTATGGCCGGCCAGAGCGTCGGTGAGCACCAGGGCGGAGCGATACTGGTAGTCCTGCCGATGCATGCCCTGGTACGCGGCGACGAGGTGGTGCGCGGCGAGGCCCTGATCCGCCTGCACGCCCTGGGCGAGGCCGGCGGCAAAGCGGATCGTGGAGGAGCGCAGGGCGATGGCCGAGGCCGAACCTACCTGCGGCGTGGTCCCGCTGAACTCCCCCGCCGAGGAACAGCCCACGAGCAGGGCGGGATGACATACCGCGTTGAGCGCCTGCAATAGGGCCTGGTAGTTGTAGCGCGCCGAGGCAAATACAATTAAGGCGTCGGGTGGGCCGCCGCCAAAGGCCGTCGCCACCTGGTCGCCCAGGTCGCGGCCCGCCGCGGTGCTATCCGCCGCATCTGTCTGTGCTACCGCTGCGTCCGTCATGTGCGCCGCCCTTTTTTCGCTGCGACCAACCGGTGGTGACGCCCCAAGCATAACCCCGTCGCAGACTTGCATGCGAAGTACCAACGTGAGATGCTCCCGATCTGTGGTCCCCACCCAGTTTACGCACCGGCACCGTCGTCCCGCTCCGTGCTATACAATCGCGAAACCGACAGAGGTTGAGGAGGCACCTCCCCGCATTTTGATGATGAGGAGTGAACGAGCATGACCGTGACCTACGACAGTCACCACATTACGCCCCTGGAGGTGCGGTTTCCGGAGGCGCGCATCCCGACGGACATCGAAGAGTATCTGTTCGACCTCCAGGGGTTTGTGCTCCTGCGCGGCGCGCTCAGTAAAGACGAGGTGGCGGCCGCCAATGCGGCGGTTGACCGCATTCCCCGCTCCTTGCCCCGCCAGGGCTGGCACGGCCACGTCCAACGCGAGGATCACCCGGAACACCGCGGGATTAGCTATCAACAGATTTACGAGGCAGGCGAGCCGTTCGAGCGGCTGATCGACCATCCGAGCTACATTAACTATGTGCTGCGCTTCGTCGGTGGGCAAGGCACGTTCGACTACCACCACGGCCCGGTGTTCATCGACGAGAACTTCTTTACCATCCGAGGGCCGGGCGAAGCGATTCCCTTACACAGCGGGGGCCACGATCGCGCCAAGCGCATGCAGTATCGGTACCACAATGGGCGCTTTCAGTGCGGACAGGTCAACGTGCTGATGGCGTTCACCGATATCGGTCCCGGCGACGGCGCTACCATGGCAATTCCCGGTTCCCATAAGTCGAACATTATCCATCCGGCCTTCCTGCGGCGGCAGGGCAACGTTTGGGGCGATGGTGGCGGCGGTTCGGTGGAGGGCACCGAGGGCGCCATGGAGGTCCACATGGCGGCGGGCGATGCCCTGGTGTTCGTAGACGCTTGCTGCCACGGCTCCGCCAAGCGGGTGGCGTCGGGTGAGCGACGCATCGCCGTCTATCGCTACGGCTCACCCTGGAACCGTACGCGCTGGGGATATGAACCGTCCGAGGCCCTCCTCGACCGGCTTAATCCCTTCGCCAGCGAGGTGGTCAAGACCCAACGCCACGCGCTGCTGCGCCCCCCGGCGGAGGCGCTGCGCGCCACATAAGCCGGCCTGGGCGCATCGTGCAGGCCGGCGCCGTTCCCGTCAGGAGGCAGGCGCTGCCGGTCGCCAGCGCGTCTTCGGCGCGATCAGGCGGGGATCGATGCGGTCGTGGTAGCGCTGGAGGGTCTCGATGATCGACTCCACCAGGGTCTCCGACAACTGGTGCGGCTGGAGTCCCAGATTGAGCAGTTTGGTGTGCCGGGCGTGATAGTAATGGGCTTCTTTCTCGACCCGGGGGTTCTCGACGTGGGCGATCGCCACGTCGATGCCTAATTCCGCTGCGGCCCGGCCGACGACCGTCGCCAGTTGCGCAACGCTGAACTGCTCGGTGAACTGGTTGAAGACGCGCAGCTCGCCGGCATCCGCCGGGTGCTGAGCCGCCAGGGCAACGCACTGGACGGTGTCCCGAATATCGAGGAAGCCACGGGTCTGTCCGCCCTGGCCGTACACGGTCAGGGGCATCCCCATCACGGCCTGGGCGCAGAAGCGATTGAGCACCGTGCCCCAGCATTCGTCGTAGCTGAAGCTCGTGCAGAGGCGTTCGTCCAGCGCGGTCTCGTCCGTCTGCACGCCATACACGACGCCCTGATTGAGATCAGTAGCCCGCAGATTCCAGATCCGGCAGGCGAACAGCATGTTGTGGCTATCGTGGACTTTGGAGAGGTGGTACATCGAGCCTGGCTGCTTCGGGTAGGGGAGGATGTCCTTCCGGCCGTTGTGCTCGACCTCCAGGTACCCCTCTTCGATGTCGATGTTCGGCGTGCCATACTCCCCCATCGTGCCCAGTTTCACGAGGTGAGCGTCCGGAGCGAAGTCGCGCATCGCCCAGAGCACGTTTAAAGTACCGACGACGTTATTGGTCTGCGTGAGGACGGCGTGGTCGCGGTCCATCATCGAAAAGGGGGCGCTGTGCTGCTCGCCGTAGTGGACGATGGTATCGGGACGCCAGTCGCGGATCAGCCCGCTCAGGAATGACCAGTTAGTGATGTCGCCGACCGCGATCTCGATACACTTGCCGGTCACCTCGTGCCAGACACGCACGCGCTCGTGGAGGGTCCGGATCGGCGTGACGCTTTCCGCGCCCACCTCCGCCCGCCATTGCCGCTTAGCGAAGTTGTCGCAGGCCATGACCTCGTCGCCGCGCTGCGAAAAGTACAGCGTCGTCGGCCAGCCGAGGTATCCGTCGGCCCCCAGAATCAGGATGCGCACGGTCTCGTCCTTTCCCTTCCGGTCCCTCGCCCGGCCGTTACCATGCTGGCCCCCCCCGTTCCAGGGAGATGGCCAGCCAGAAGCGGGCGTAAACCGCGAGGTCGCCCGCGCTATAGGGGCGCGACCAGGCGACGGTCCGGCCCAGGACGATTGCTCGTCGCAAGTCCTCGGCTGTCCGGCCCGGGAAGCGGGTGTAGCCCTTGCCGATCGCCGCCAGGATGTGAGCGTCGGAGGAACCTACCGCGGTCCGGCGCGCTGCTCCTCGGTTGTGGCACTGCGCTCGCTGGTTGGCCGGCGCCAGGAATGGCGTGCCGTTGACGATCTCCACGGCGTCGAACGGTAAGGTCGCGCTGAGCGCGCCCACCGACTCCATTGCCGGCCGACCGGGTGGTCCATACGGGCGCAGGGGACGGTAATACGGATGTGGGGCCACTACGAGGCCGCCCTGGGCGTGGATCGCCTGTATCGTGGCCTCCGCCGACAAATTCGGGGGGACGCACTCTTGCAAGAACAGTCCGAGAATATGCCCGTCGATCGAGGACACCTCCTCACCCACGATCACCGTGACGCCGAAGTCGGGCGCCAGTATCGCGGCCCGGGCGGCTCCGGCGATCGTGTCATGATCGGTGATCGCGATGACTTGGAGGTCACCCATGGCTCGAACATGCGCCAGTACCTGCCGCGGCGTGGGGAGGCCGTCGGAGTAGGACGTATGGATATGCAAGTCCGCGGAACTGCGGGCGGGCGGGCCGCGTCGCGGCGGCGCTACCACGGAGTTGCGCCCCTATAACGGGTCACGGCCGCCCGCGGTCGGGGCGTTGCGAGCTCTCGATAGTCGGTCAGGAGGCGGTCAAAGGTCAAATCCCAGCTTCGCGTGAGGGCCACCCGCCGGCCCTGCTCACCGAGGCTTCGCCGCAGGGTCGGCTCCGCCGCCAGGCGACGGGCCTGCTCCAGCCAGGCGGCCGGCGATTGGGGGTCGCACAGCAGACCTGTCGCGCCATCCTCGACGACATCAGGCACCCCCCCGGCGCACATCGCCAGCACCGGCAGGCCACTCGCCATAGCTTCTAAGAGGACCAGGCCGAAGGTTTCGGTACGCGATGGGAAGGCGAACACGTCGGCGGAGGCGTAGGCGGCGGCCAGGGTTTCCCCGCGCAGGTAGCCGGAAAAGTGCGCTCGGTCGCCAATGGCGGCTTCCAGCGCCGGCCGGAATGGCCCGTCGCCCACGACGACGACCCGAACGCCAGGGATGGCCGGCGCCAGCTCGGCCAGCTTCGCCAGATTCTTCTCAGCCGCCACCCGCCCGGCGTAGAGGAACACCAGGTCGTCTGGTTCTGCCCCCCAGCTCTGCCGGATCGCTTCGCGGCGCAAGGACGGACGAAAGGCCGCCGTATCGACGCCGCGCGGCAATACCTGCACGCGCCGCATGCCGTGCCGGCGCACTTCGGCGGCGACCGGCCGCGATGGAACGTAGGTCCGCGCGCAGCGATTGTGCAGCGCCACCAGGTACGACCAGGCGAGGGGAGCGAGCCAGGGCGCGCCATAGTGACTCGCGTAGCGGGGCAGATTCGTCTGGTAATGGCCGACCGCGGGAACGTCCAGCAGGCGGGCCAGGCCCAGGCCCTGCGCGCCCAAAATCACTGGGCCGGCGAGGTGGATCACGTCCGGGCGCCACGACACGAGCGTGGACGCCAGGCGAGGCGCACCTGGGGCGAGGCGAAGCTCCGGGTAGGACGGGAAGGGGACGCCAAACTCACGCACGACCCGGAAGCCGGCGACCTGGGAGGGGCCGGGGCCCGGGCAAGACACGATGGCCGCGTGACCCTGGCGCCGGAGATATTCGAGGAACTCCAGGAGGAAGCGGACAATACCGTCCATCTTGGGCAGGAACGTCTCCGTGACGATGGCTATGCGGAGTGGACGGTCGGCCGGGAGCGCTGCGGCCGGCTGGCCCGGGCTGATCACGTTTCCCACTCCATCCGATCCGTAGGTCGGGGCGCCCGCTCCCATCCTGGCCGGGGCCAGGACCGTTGGCTCTTACCATACCGTACGCTGCCAGGCCTTGTGCCCAGCCGATACTCAGGTCGCTTCGCCCTCCGTGTCGAGCGCGGGCGACGGAGCGCTGGCGAGTGCACAGCCAAGCCCGACGGGAATCCACACCCAGAGTGTCATCACGCGGCTCGCCAGTGCCGCCACGAGCGCGAGCGACGCGTTCCCGCCGAGGCCCGCCGCGGTCGCCACGATCGCCCCCTCCGCCGCCCCTACACCGCCCGGCAGCAAAGAGAGGCCCCCGGCAAGCCCCGATGCCCCCCATACTGCCGCCACGCCCGCCGGCGGCAGGGTGAGGCCGACGCGGTGAGCTGCTGTGCCGAAGAGGACGACCTCACAGGCCCGCGCCGCCAGGGCCCAGCCCAAAGCAAGGAGGACGGGTCTCAGGCTGCCCACGCTCAGCAGGCCATCGGCGAAGGAACGGAGCAGCGGCCAGCGCGCCGCCGCCCACGTCGGCCCGCGCCGGCGGGCCAGCCAGCGCCGGCTCGGGCTGAGCAGCACCAGGCCAACGAGGACGAGGAGCGTAATCACGACGCCGGCGCGGAGCCGGGGCGGGGCGAAGCCGCCCACGACCGCGCCAAGGACGGCGACGAGGAGGAAGCTGACGATCTCGGCGGTGGACTCCACGGCGACGATCGCTACCGTGTCCGCCTCCGGCACGCCGGTGGCCTGGCGCAGGAGGGAGAACTTGAGGAAAGCGCCCAGCCGCCCAGGTGTCAACTCGAGCGCGAAGCCGGCGAGGTAGATGCGCAAACTGTCCAAGGTCCGCAGGGCCGGGACGCGTCGCGTCGCCAGCACGTGCCAGCGCAGGAAGCGACAGCCCTGGCTGCCGGCTCCCAACAAGAACATGAGTGGCAGCGCAGTGGCCAGCGACGCAGTCCAAACGCCGCCGCCGAGCCGCCAGGTGAGCAGCACGCCCAGGGCCAGGGAGACGGCGGCGATAGCGGCCGCGGTGCGAATCAGCGCGCGGATGCTCGGCAGTGGCGGGAGCGCCGTCCAGCCGGAGCGGAGGCGGGGTGGGGCATCCTGGTGGCGCACGTTGCGACTGGGCATCCGGCCTCCGACGTCCCGCCGCTGCGGGCCGGCCGCAGTTCGACCGGCGCCACGTCAGTAGTATACGCCGCCCACCCTGGAACGACCTGTGAGCCCGCTGTGATGCCTGATGCTATTGGCTATCGGTCCCGTCCGCCGCCCGAGCTGCGCGACGTTGCCCGCCGCCAGCAGGCTACTCTGCCGCGCCAAATACATACTCGTCCACGTCACACACCGGTCGGTAGCCGATGGCCTGGTAAATCTTGTTTGAGGTGGGGTTGCTCAAGTCGGTATACAGGAAGCAGTGTCGGTAGCCGCGGTCCAGCAGTGACTGGCTGAGCGCGGCCACCGCGGCGCTGGCATAACCATGGCCGCGTCGCTCCGGCGGCGTATAGACCGGGCCAATCCGGATGCCGTGCGGCGTGGGACCGGTGCAACCGGCCAGCGACACCGGGCCGCCGTCGATCCAGAGGTAGTAGCCGCCGGCGTCGGCGTGGAGACGCGCTGCAACGTTTCGTTCGGCCAGGGTGAGGGCGCGCTGCGGGTCGGACTGGTGGTCCGTTTCGGCGTAGAAAGCCACCGCCCAGGCGACCAGCAGGTCACGGTCGGCGTCGCCGGCCCGGCGGAGGGCGCCCGGGACGCCGGGCGCCGGCGTCACTGCATCGAGCTGATAGATGCGCTCGGCGGTGCGCAGGTGATAGGGCTGGCCGCTCAATGCCTGCCAGCAGCGCCCAAACTGTTCCGCGGCAGCGCTCGGGGCCAGGACGCCAGGGAGAGTCGGGTGCCGCCGGTGGACGTCCTGGGCGATCAGCGGCAAGGCTTGAGCCGTCGTCAGGTGGGAGATGATCAGATTGAGCGGCGGGGTCATCAGCGCGGCGGCGACCACAGCGCCGTCCTGCTCGACCGCTGCGAGGTACGGTTGCTGCTCGAACTTCGCCGGCTGGCCTCGGGCGCTGGTGCAGAGACCCAGGATCAGGCTGTGCTCGGCCTCGTTGAGCAGGAGAAAGCGCTCCGCCCGGCGATAGAAATCCTCAATACGCTGGTAGCGCCGCAGTTTCATCAGCAGCGTCCCTCCATCTGCTCCGGTGTGCCAGCAGTGTACAGGCACGCCCGACCCAACCTATCGCTCATGCCGCCACGCGCTCCAAGGGCAGCCGGAGGAACAGCGTATAGTCCGCGATGGGCCCCTTGCACTTCTCCCATTATCATGTAAATCTATTACGTGTTGGAAGACTACGCAAATGCTTTCCCGTGCGCCCACGAAAGGATCTGCCATGAAAGAGCCCAACCTACTCGGCGTGCCGCCCGCCGTGCGACCGGAGTACTTTGACAAATTCTCGGACCGCGCCCGCAGCACCCTCACCCTTGCTGATGAGGAAGCCCGCCGATTCAATCACAACTACATCGGCACCGAGCATCTGCTCCTCGGCCTGATCCGCGAAAAGGAAGGCGTGGCCGCGAAGGTCCTGACCAATCTCGGAATCGAGTTGGAGAAGGCCCGTCAAGCCGTCGAATTCATCATCGGTCGTGGCAAGCAGGCGCCTGATGGTGACCTTGGCCTGACGCCCCGGGCCCGCAAGGTGATTGAGCTGGCGGTGGAAGAGGCAAGCAACCTCGGCCATCACTACATCGGCACGGAGCACCTCCTCCTTGGGCTAGTTAAAGAGGGAGAAGGTATCGCCACCGGCGTGCTGGAGTCTCTCGGCGCCACCATGAAACGGGTCCGCCGAGAGACGCTCCGCGTGCTGAGCGGGCACGGGACGCTCAAAAGCAAACTCGTCGGCCGTCTTGTCGAGCTTGGCCTGGCGAAGGCCAATGTTGTGACCTGTCGCGTCGATGCCCAAGACCTGGCGGCGATCGACACCTTGATCGAGGCTGGCATCCGCTCGACGCGCAGCGACGCCGCCTCCTGGCTGATTCACGCCGGCATTCAGGCCCAGGCCGACCTCTTCACCCGCGTTACCGCCACCGTGGACCAGATTCGCCGGCTGCGTCAGGAGGCGCAGACCATGGCCCAGGAACACGCGACCGACGACACGGCGCCACCCGCGCCAGCGGCCTCAACCGATCATGCCTCGAACGGGTAATTCACAGCGTCTCCCTCCCAGCCGATAGCGTGACGAGCAGGACGAGCACCTGCACCGGTCAATTAGCCGACACCAGTGAGTCCTTTCTCGGTCTGTGCTCATACTCCTTCCACACCTGTGACCGGCGCCTCTGGCCCCACCACCTCGAAGCGCACGTCGGCCAGCCAGATCTGCCCACCGCCGGCGAGCAGTAACCCGTAGTAGATTTCCGCGCTCGCCGGCGGCACGTCCAGCACAACGTTGTAGCGCTGCCAGTTGCGCGTGCCCTTGATCGGCCGCTGCTCCATGTTGTCGAAGCCTAACGTCGCGGTAGCGCCGGAAACTCGCGTCCACGTTACATCGGCGTAGCGCAAAGTCTGGCGTGGGCCGTCGATGCGCATCCACAGCCCGGCCCAGCCGACAACCCCCTCTGCTTTGACCTCCGCCGACAAGCGGACGCGGGTATCACGATAGGCGTCGGCGCGACACCATTGCAGGATCGTCCCGAATCCATCGGGGTTCGGGTTCCGGGCTGCAAGCGACGCGGCGCCACTTTTAGGCTGCCACTCGTCTGCTGTAGCGGTCAACGCATATTCTTGCGGGACGCTGCCGGCCAGCTTCCATCCGTGCAACTCAGCGGTGAAGTCCAGATTGACCGGTAGCGCGGCAGCCGGAGTGCCGGCGGCGGGTGCAGTCGCCGGGACCATCGTCAGCATTCCATGCTCAACGAGGAGGTCCACACCCGCGTACGGCGCTCGCTGGAGGACGTCCGGCGGGTCGGCCTCTATGCCGGCTATGGCGAGCACCGCCGCATCGGCGCGGATGGGGAGCTCCGCGGCCAGCGCCAGGCCAATCGCATCGCTTGGTCTAGCGTCCACCGCGCGCGTCTCTCCTGACGCTTCGAGGGTGATCGTGGCATAAAAGGTTCCCTCCGCCAGGCGCGTGATCGTCACGTTACGCACCTGGGCGCCGGTTTCCCGAACCAGCGCCGCCATGAGCGCGTAGGTCATTGGCCGTGCCGCTGCTCGCCGGTAGAGCTGCTGGGCAATGGCCGCGCCCTCCCCCGGCCCCACCTTGATCGGAAGCAATCGCTTCCCGCCGACCTCCTCCAGCAGGATGAGGTGCATCGGCATAGCGCCCTGCGGCGATTGCCAGACGTCGGCCACCCGCATTTCCACCGCGCCTGTGGTCCCGTCAGTTGCCATCGCTTCCTCCTTGCTCCGCCTGCGGACCGAGCCGCTGCTTCAGCGTCCCTCTCGCCTTGTGCAGCCGGGTCTTCACGGCGCCCACGTCAATACCGAGCCTCGCTGCGGCGTCGGCCTGACTGAATCCCTCCAGGTAGAAAAGCACGACAGCGGCGCGTTGCCCCTCCGGCAGTTCCTCTACGGGCCGCCGGACGCGGTCGCCCGACTCGGCCAATTCGGCCAGCTCTTCGGGACCGGCATCAGGTTCCACTGGGTCCCAGACGAACCGTCCGGCGTCCAACGCGCCGCCGACAAATGCTTGGTGGGCCCGTTGCTGACACCAGCGCTGGCAGAGGTGGAGACCGATGCTCCACAGCCAGGGACCGAAACGCTCGGGCTGGCGCAAATGGTGCAGGTTCAGCAGCGCCTGGAGCGCCGTTTCCTGCGCCGCGTCCTCGGCCAGACCGGCGTCGCCCAGCAGACGCCGACATAACGCGATCAGCCAGGGCCGGTGTCGCTCGAAGACCAGGGCGAAGGCCTCCTTGTCCCCGCCCCGCGCTGCGATCACCAGCGCCGCATCGCCATCGTCAGCCTGCATCATGTCGTTCCGCTGCTGTGCGCCCATCTTAGCGTCATAGAGACAAGAGTCGGAACCAAGGTTACCCATGCCGGTACACGGCCCTGAGCGATAGAGAAGACCGCCACAGATAATCGCGCCGTCCACTCGAGTGACCGTTCTTGGACCGGTCCTTACCAAGGCCCTCGGCGTGCTGTATTCGCGAGCAAGATCATTCATCGCCTGGTGTTACTCTAGCCTCACGCAATCGTGCGGTTGATCGCCCTGTCACCAGGCAAAGGAAGACGACACGGTATGGTTGCCCCAGCATCAATGTTGCGAGACGTGGCTGAGCAGGTGGTTCTGGATCGTCGCCATTTGCATGCCCACCCGGAGTTGGGCTTCCAGGAGCGGGAGACTGCGGCGTTCGTTGCTGAGCGGCTACGTTCGCTGGGGCTGGAGGTGCAAATGGGTGTGGCGCAGACGGGCGTCGTTGGCCTGCTGCGCGGCGCGCTGCCAGGGAAGACGGTGCTGCTTCGCGCCGATATCGACGCCTTGCCGATCCAGGAGCAGAACGAGGTGCCGTACCGCTCGCAGGTGGCCGGTGTGATGCACGCCGGCGGACACGATGGCCACACCGCCATCCTGCTCAACACGGCGCGGGTGCTGGCGGAACGGCCTGATCGCCTGGCCGGTGCTGTCAAATTCGTCGTTCAACCCAGCGAGGAGGCGCCGCCGGGTGGGGCGATCAAGATGATCGAGGAAGGCGTGCTAGAGCAGCCGCACGTGGATGCCGCCTTCGGACTCCATCTGGGCCAGAACCTGCCGCTGGGCACTATTATGGCGCGACCCGGCCCGATTTCGGCAGCCAGCGATCGTTTCAAGATCGACGTCGCCGGCAAAGGCG
>JBPCLN010000019.1:0-14438 GCA_051003235.1 Chloroflexota bacterium
TAGGCGGCGATGGAGACGGCATGCTCGTCACCGGCGGCATCACGCACCGGGGCGCAGATCAGATCGACGGCCGTAGCCTGGCCCCAGATCTCCGCCGGCGCCGTCAGCACCTCGCCGAGCGCCGCCAGGGTTTGCTCGGTGTCCGACGCCAGCAAGTGGTGCCGGTCGCGCAACAGCAATTCCAGTTGCAGTCGGTAGGTGGCGAGCGCCGCATCGGTGGTCAGATGACCTTCAATTGTGCCCTCCGGCAAGGCGCTGAGTTCCGAATCTATAAAGGAGAGGGCGGCGCGAACACGCGCGCTCAGGGCCATGGCGCGAGAGGCGGTCGCCTGGGTCAGGGCCGAGTAGCCATCGGTGGAGACTCCCAACCGGGCATAGCCGCCGAGCTTCGCCATCATTTCCAGCACAGCGTCGCGCGCCTGCAAACAGGCCAGGAGCGTCGCCGCGCCTTTGCCCAAACGGCCCCGAAAGGCCGTCACGGCCTGCACCAGATCATTGATGCGGCTCAAATCCGCCTCCCAGGTAGGAAGATCGGCGTAGATATCGCCCAGGTTCCATGTCTGGTCAACAGGGGCGTGCGCTCGCGGCGGCAAGGTGGTCACAATAGTCGATCTCCTCATGATTCGGTCGGTGGAGAGATTATGCCCCCCAACAGCAGGATGCGCCAGAGGGAGCGAGTCGGCCCTCTGGCGCATCCTGCCGGTCGGCAGAAAGTCTCAGGCAACCCGAGTCGTGGCGGCCCGCAGCGCACCCCCCGCTGGTAGCAGTGCCGTGAGCCACAGGAAATTGCCGGCGTTCTGCACCACCACCGGCATCCAATCGGCAATCGAGTGGACGCCGACCGAGTTTGGATCCGGGTTCGTCGCGCCAAGGGCAATCATCACCAGGCAACCGACGATGCCAAACACCGTCACGCCGGTAATGCCATTGCGCACCCCGCCGGCTGTCCTACCTGCCATCGCCGCATTAATGAAGCGCAGACTCAAGGGCAGTAGGATCGCCAACGGTACCGCGTGCAAAATGTCGGCCGCAACGCCCCAACTGGTGTCGGTGGGCTGCACAAAGTTGCCGGCATTCCAACCCCATCCGGCCGCCATCAAGAAGAGCCCGCTCACCTGCGCCGTAAAGACTTTGCTCTGCATCTGAACCATTGCTATTCCACCTTCCATACCGTGGTCGGCGCCGGGGCGACTCTCCGGTGTCCCCGCGCTCCGACCCACTCATCCAACACCAGCAGTATGCGGAAATGGTGCGCCTGACGATAGGGAGTTCTGTCAGGAGTTGGATGTGACAGTTGTCATAGAGGACATGTCGAGCACGGCAGAGCGCGCTATCGGACGCCACCAGGCGTCGCGGCCCCAGCGTTCACGCCACGGCACGGATGGCAACTGCCTCACGGAGTTGGGCGGCCAGGACGTGGAGCGAGCGCGGGCCAAGGTTGATCGTCTTCACGGTGCCGCCGGGAGCGATGATCGCGGTCGCCGGCACTGTGGCGATGCCGAGGGAATCGGCCACCTCGGTTTGCACAACGGCATCCAGTCGTACCACCGTCACCGATTCGCGTTGTACAAGCTGATCCAGGATCGCCGCCTGTTGCCGACAGGCGCCGCACTGGGGACCATAGAAATAGAGCACGGCGGACGCATCCGCGGGCAACTGTGCACGGAGCGTCGCCGGCAGCGCTTGCCCTTCCGCCGCCGCGGCGCGGGTTTGGGCACGCCGTCGCACCACCAGGGCGGCAACGACGGTCGCCAGCACCAGCAGCAGCACGAACGCGGCGCGTTCCAACATTAGCGTGATCCCACTGTCCCTCTGTTCCGCAGCCTACCGAACCGGTAGGTCACCACACAGAGCATTCAAAAGTCAAAGGCGGCGTCAAGAAAGATCATGACGCCGATGATGGCGACGAGCACCCAGGCCCAGAGCAGGTTGACGCCGAGAAGCACGGCGCTGGCCAGCAGGATGACGCCGCCCATCACTCGCGCCACGCGCCGGGTATCGTGGTCCTCCTGAACCTCACGGCGCTTCAGAACGCCTGCCGGTTCCAGTACCCGCCAACTGAACTGCCGGAAGATATCAGCCGGCCACCAGAAGCGGCCGAGGAGCAGCACCGCACCGACCAGCCCGACGAGCCAGAGGCCGCTGCGCACGCCAATGATAAAGGCCAGGGCGAGGAGGGCCACGCAGACACCCTGATGGAACTTGCGCGCCGAGAGGTCGAAGGTCTCCGCCACCGGCTGCACCCCCTTCCTCAGCAAAGTATACATTTCTAACCAGTATACTTGACTTTCCGTTAGGCGTGCCCATGCTGTCGTCACCCGACGGCATTCTCGTCCGCCATCCGTGCCCGCTCGCCTGGCCCTCTATACTTAACGAATGGTTCGAGTCGTTTTGCCGGCCAGCGCTCCGCGGTGCAAGACGTTGCGGCTTTGCATCCTGCGAGTTGTCGTCGTCGTATTCGGCGCGGGCGCCCTGCTTATGGCTGCGCTGGTCGCCGCTGTCGGCTGGTACGGCGCGGAGCGGGCCATGCACCCCGCCCGGGAGCGCGATGCAGCGGCATTGCGGCGCTACTCCTTCGCCGCCGTCACGCAGACCGTGTCCTTCGCCAGCCGCGACGGTACGCCGCTGGCCGGCTGGTTCGTCCCTGGCGACGGCCGGGCGAGCGGGACAGTCGTTGTCCTCCACGGGTACGGCCAGGCCCGGTGGGATATGCTACCGCACGCCGCCTATCTACACAGCGCCCGTTACAACGTGCTCCTACTGGACTTCCGCGATAGCGGCGACAGTGGCGGCCGCGCCGTTACCTTCGGCATAAAAGAGCCACTCGACGTCCTGGGCGCAGTGGACTACCTGGTCAGGCGACCAGACGTCGACCCGCAGCGCCTCGCCGTGCTGGGGGTGAGCCTGGGCGGCGTGGACGGGATCCTGGCGATGGCCGACGATCCGCGCATCAAGGCTGGGGTCGCGGAAAGCGCCTTCACGTCGCTGGACGGCATGATCGCGCGCAACTTCCAGCACTATATCGGCCTGCCGTCCTTCCCTTTTGCTCCCGCCATCGTGGCCGTCATGGAGCGTCGGGTCGGGGGCAGCGCGACGGCAGTGGATCCCCTGGCCGCCGTTCGCCGGCTGGGATCGCGCGCCCTCTTCGTCATCGACGACCAAAACGATGACCTCAACCCGCCGCGGTCCGGCAAGCAGATCTATGCCGCAGCGTCCGGCCCCCGAGAATTCTGGCTCGCCCCCGGCACAGATCACGCCGGCGCCTTCGCTGCCGATCCGACGGCATACGCCGGGCGGGTGCTCGCTTTCTACCGAAAGCACCTCTGACACTGTTGGCGGAAGCGGCGGGGCGCTCCGTGCCCAGGATGTCCAATCGTAATCAGAGTCATCTCTCGCTGCGTCCGGCGCCCCCGTTCCTCGCTGGCCCGAGCAGGCCAATGATCGCCTCCTCCGGCGTCAGCGTTTGCCCCCCCGTCCATCCTACCGCGAAGACCCCGAGCGGCAGGGCGGAGGGGATGACGTTGACCCGACCCTCGTGGTGGGTAGGGTTGGAAGGCGGGACGCCGGCGACATCGCGGAGGGCCGCCGCTGCTCCCAGCAGGCGGGCCGCGTCCCCGGGAGCGCCGCTCCGGCCCACCGTGGCCGCCAACCCTTCCAGGTGGCGCGCGATGTCTACCGTGACGCCGCGTTCCCGGTCCACGGCAAGCATTGCCAGACCCAGGTGGACGGCGCCGATCACGATCGCCCTGGCGGCAGACCGATAGACACAGGCTATAGAGCATATGGCCGTACTGATCCCGTTCATCCAGATCCCGGCAGATGGCCACCGCTTCCTCACCGAGCGCCACGGCGCGTTCGAAGTCTCCCTCCTCACGGGCAATTGTGGCGAGGCCTTCGCAGGAGGCGGCCACGCCAACCAGGTCGCCCGCCGTCCGGCGAAGGAGCAGGGCCTCCTGATGCAACGATTTCGCCTGCTCGTACGCGCCATTCTCCTCGGCGAGACCAGCCAGGTCATCGAGCGACGACGCGCGAACGGACGGAGGATCGCCGATGTCCTGACGCAATTGGTACGCCTCGCCATACAGTGCCGCCGCCCGCCCGCGATCACCCTGTCCCTGGGCCAGCACGCCCAACCGTTGGAGCGCATCCGCCACTCCCGCGACGTTGCCGGCCTGTCGCCAGCAGGCGAGCGCCTCCGCATATAGGGCCGCGGCGCGGCGATAGTCATGTTGGTGATGGACGATCCAGCCGAATAGGGCCAGCGAGGAGGCGAGGCCCGGCTGATCGCCGAGAACTCGCCACAAGGCCACGGCCTTCTCCGTGTAGCCGGCGGCGATGGCGTAATTGCCGGCATAGCCGGCCAGCTCCGCCGCGGCGCGCACCGCCAGGCGGGTCTTACCGATCCCCGGCGGCCCGGTGATGGTGAGCAGGCGCACGCCGCGTTCACGATCTACCAGGAAGCGGCCAATCTCCTGCAGTTCGTCGGTGCGACCGACGAAGCTGCTCAAATACATAGGAATACATAGGAAGTTCGACGCGAATCGGGGTGATGGGCGGCAGCAATGGCGCCGGCGAGCGTTCCGCGCCGACAGAACCCAACCGGTCGTCCTGGCGCGGGAGCCCCGCCGTGAGCGTAATGCTATGGGGCAGCAACTCGCCGCGCGCCGCGGCGGCGAGCTGGAGCATGCGCCCCACCATTTCCGGCTGCGCTTCGAGCCGAAGCGCGGGAACGATTGGTGCCGTCAGCACGGTGAGGTCGGGGGGACGCTGATGCCGTTCCAACCGGCAGACGTGCGCCTCGCTATAACCGGTCGCCAGGGCAAGCTGGAACTGCGTCAGGCGGGCGCGGCGCCGGAGGTACTTCCAGAAGGCGCCGAAGGGCTCGAACGAGGCAGCCGGGACGGCCGATGCGACGTCCAACGTGCGCACGCTCCCCAGCAGGCATTGCCGGTGAGTCTATGCGTTGCCCCCGACTTGACAAGAATTGTCAATTTTGGCGAGAGGGGCGTGGGTAGACTCCGGAAGCACGTGCAATGGAACATGCAAGGCTGCCTGGTCCGATCTATGACATACGGGGGGGAAAGCGGATGTCGATACGTCTTAGCGGCCAGCTCTTGTTGCTTGGCGCGGTCGGCGCGATTCTCCCCCCTGTCGCGCTGACGATTCTGTCCGTTGGTTTAGCCTGGGCCGGCGCAACCGGTCGCCAAGCATCCGCCCGGGGGTTAGCCAGGCCATAAGCCAGGGTCGCAGCAAGCGTAACTGCTGCTCTGGCGCGATTCGGCCGCGGTGTCTATACTTGCCAAATCCTGCGGTCTGTGACTCGGCCCACCATCGACCGCTGAGCGTCACTGACGGCCGCATCCCAGGCACCGATCGAGCGGGAATGGGTCGCCAAATAGAACCTCAGTGAGGACGGGGGGAACGATGGAGACGCTGACAATCAGCCGGGAGCAGAGCCGACCGGCAACTCTTGCCCAGCCCCCCGCCATCGCCACAGACGGCCTGACGAAGCGATTCGGCCGGCTCACTGCCGTCTCCGATCTGACGTTCGAGATCCAGCCGGGCGAAGTCGTCGGCTTCCTCGGGCCGAATGGGGCCGACAAGACGACGACGATCCGCATGCTACTCGGCTTCCTCCGGCCCACCTCGGGCCGGCTGAGCGTCCTGGGCGGTGTACCCGGCCGGGATACGCGCCTGCGTCGGCGCATCGGCTATCTGCCGGGGGATTTCCGGATCGACCCGACGATGGCCGGCAACGAACTCTTCTCCTGGTTTGGGGAGTTGCGCGGAGGCCTGAACCGCCGGCGCGTCGGGGAACTAGTCGAACGAATGCATCTTGACCCCACCCGACCCTTCGGAAAACTCTCCAAAGGCAATCGCCAGAAGATGGGGCTGGTGCAGGCCTTTCAGCACGACCCCGACGTGCTGATCCTCGATGAACCGACCAGCGGCCTCGACCCGCTGATTCAGCACGAGTTCCTGGAGATGGTACGAGAAGCGGCCGCCCGCGGCGCTGCTGTGCTGTTCTCCTCCCACGTCCTACCGGAGGTGGAGCGGGCGGCGGCACGCATCGCCATCATCCGCTCTGGGCGCCTGGTGACGATCGCGCCGGTGGATGCGCTGCTGGACCGCGCCCGCCACCGGCTGGCCTTCCGCTTCGCCGGCCCCGTCGCCGCCAACCTGTTCGCGGGTGTGCCCGGAGTGGTCGAGGTGGCGGTGCAAGGGTCCGTCGTCACCATCGCCGTGGACGGCGCAGTCGGCCCGGCACTGGCAGCCGCTCTCAATGGTCCCGCTGTGCTGGGGGTGCGCAGTGTGGGCGACGACCTGGAGGACCTCTTCGCATCGCTCTACGCGCCAGGGAAGGAGGCAGACTGAGATGCTGGCGGTACTGCGGCAGGCGGTGTGGCGGCGGCGGCTGAGCACGTTGTGGTGGAGTTTGAGCCTGATCGCCTTCGTCGCCCTGCTGGCGCTGGCCTATCCAACGGTACGCGGCAACACTGCCCTCGACCAGACCTTCGCCGGCTTGCCTCCCGGCGTCCTGGCGGCGCTTGGCCTCGACGCCGGCAGCGCCCTCACCTCGCCGATCGGCTACCTCAACAGCCAGTACTTCGCCAACATCCTGCCGGCCCTCTTCCTGATCTTCGCCATCGGCCTGGCCGCCTGGTCGATCAGCGGGGACGAGGCGGCGGGCACGCTGGAACTGCTGCTCGCCAATCCGGTCAGCCGAGTACGGCTGAGCGCCGAGCGGGCGGGGGCGCTCCTGGTGCTGCTAGCCGCCCTGACAGCGGTGGCAGCGGCAACGCTCGTCATCCTGGCCCCGGTTGTCGGCCTGGACCAGGGTCTCAGCGCCGACCGGCTGATCGCCGCGACCGTGGCGAGTGCGCTGCTAGCATTGACCTTTGCCGCCGTGGCCTTCAGCCTGGGAGCGGCGACAGGATCACGGTCGTTGGCGCTGTCGGTCGCCTCGGTCCTGGCGGTCACCGGATACGTCGTGGAGGGGCTCGCCGCCCAGGTACCGGCGCTGCGGTCAATCCGAACCGTGTCTCCCTGGCACTGGGCACTGGGCAGTGCGCCCCTACACCACGGACTGACCTGGCAGGCGTGGCTGCTCCCCCTGGTAGTGAGCCTCACTCTCATGGCGATCGGCGCCGCCGTCTTTGCCTACCGCGACGTAAGGTAACGCTGTTGAGCGACAGCCACCGTCTACAGCGCCGCGTCGACCCGAGTAGGCGTCGGATCACCGCGAGACCAGCCGGCGGCCGTCTGCGCGTTCGCCGGGAGAAGCAGGCATCTTAAGGCGTCGGCGAGCCTGTACTCTAAGCCCTCGGAGGGCCAGCCCCGGTCCCGTATGCACAGCAGGTAGATCTCGGGCAAGTTCATTATCCAGACCACGTCCGCCGCCATCTCGGGGGACAGGCCGTCACGCAGGCCGCCCTGCAAGTGCGCGCCGACATCGCGGCGGCTACGAGACGACACCCATCAGGCCAGCCCAGACTCCAGGGCGATGAGCGCGAGCACGTCACGCTCCCGCCCAGATCCGGCGTTGCCTGAGCGCGCTCCTATCCGCTACGCGAGGCGGAGAAGATCACCGCGGCGGACTTCACCGCCCCGCACCACAGCAGCGTCGACGCCGACGTTGGCGCGATTCTGCTGGGCGGCCGTGCGGAGGCTCTTCGGATCCCTGGGAAGGTCGCTCTGGGCGAGCGTCGTCATCACGCAGCGTGGGCAAGCGCCGGTGACGTGCAGGCGCACTGCCTCTCCGATGGCAAGCGTCCGGCCGATCCAGCCGTCCGCCACGATACCAGTCGCCGGATGCCCATTGCTCGAGTGTACCCATACGGTCGCCACGCCTTCCTTCGAGGCGCCAGGACTACTCTGCCGTATCGTTGCCTCCAGCCTTACTCCCCCGCCAGCACCTCCAGCAATCCTTGCATATAGCCGATGGCGTGGGCGCGGCCGCGGTGGCCATATGGCGAGTCGTCGATCATGTTCGGTACGTGATCGTCGAGTAGGAAGCCGCTGAAGCCGGCGTGCTGGAGGGCGCGCATGGCCTTCAACGGGCGGTAGTTGCCCTCACCGATAAAGCATTCGGCAAAGTTGTCGGCCGTGCCCTTGACGTCGCGGAAGTGGACGTACAGGACCTTGCCCCGGCTGCCGAAGTAGTCGATCGCCTGCAACACGCTCGGTTCGCCGCCCATCTCCGACCAGCAGCCCAGGCAGAGGTCCAGGCCCCAGGCGTCACTGTCGGCGATCTCCATGGCCCGGCGGAAGCCTTCGAAGTTGCGAAAAAGACGGGCCACGCCGCCGAGCGACTCCACCGGCGGGTCATCGGGATGGAGGGCCAACTTGACGCCGGCCTCCTCTGCCACCGGCATGACGGCCTTGCTAAAGTAGGTGTAGTTCTCCCACATCTGGGCCTCGCTCACCTGTTGCTCGGCAACGGGAACGAGGCCGCCGGCGTCGAAGGGATCATCACTGCCGGAATTCCTGCTACGCGCGACCAGTACCTCCCGCTGGCGATCCGCCTGGGCCTGGGATAGGTCGAAGACGGTGACGAGCGCACCGCCGCGTCCAACCGGCACCCTGCCTGTCCGCCAGACCGAGTTCGGCATAAAATGGTAGCCCAGGATCGGGATGCCGGCACGGCCGACATTGCGGATCGTAGCTTGATAGTGCTCAAGCTGTTCGTCCCGGCCGGGCAGGCCCTGCATCACCTTGTCATAAAAGTAGAGCGGGACATTCTCAATTGCCTCCAGCCGCAGCCCGAAGCGCTCGCTGCGCTGGCGGAGGGCTACCAGGTCGGCAACTTCCCAGCGGTGCCGGCCCGGCAGTTGTGGTGTATTCACCTGAACGCCGCTCACGCCGATTTGCTGGGCGAACGTCAGAATCTCATCGGTCAGTTGACTCACCTGTCCAACCGCGACGCGCATCTGCTCCGTCATCCGTCCTCCTTGACTCATCCATGCACCGCATTGTTCGATTTACGGGGTAGGACTGTACACCAAACGGGACGAAATGGCGCCGATGGCGACGAGCGGCGGGTCATCGTTGCTGCGTACGGAGTATGATCGGCGGTAGGAAGACATGCCGGATACTGGGGACAGCGGTGACATGGAATTTGCTCTTACCTATCACGTCGAAGGGCCGGCGGGCCAGCCCTCGGCCGACGTCTATGCCGAAATCGAGCGGCAGGTGGTGCTGGCCGAAGGGCTTGGGTTTGACCATGCCTGGTTCTCCGAACATCACTTCCATGTGCACCTGGGCCATCTGCCATCCCCGCTCACCTTCGCCGCCTACCTGGCCGGGCGCACGCGGCGAATCGGGCTAGGCAGCGCCGTCGTCTGCATCAACCTGCACCAGGCGCTGGTCATCGCCGAACAGATCGCCTTACTCGACGTTCTGAGCGATGGCCGCAGCTCCGTCGGGATCGGAAGCGGCAGCACGCCGGCAGAGTTTGCGGCGTTAGGGGCAAACGCCGACGAGCGCCACGCCCGTCTAGCGGAAGCGCTCGACATCCTGGAACTGGCCTGGACCGGCAAGCCGTTTGCCTACGCCGGGCGCTTCGTACATATCCCTGAGCCGGTCCGCGTGCTGCCGCACCCGACACGCGCGCTCTTCCCAACGCTCTGGCTGGCCGCCAACAGCCCAGCGTCGGCCACCCTCGCCGGCCGCCGTGGTCTCAAGCTCATGCTCTCCCGCGAACGATCAGCGGAGGAACTGCGCGCCCTTCACGCCGCCTATCGGACCGGACGCGAAGAGGCGGCGCTGCCGCCGGAGAGCGGCGTCGTCTCGGCCAGCCGCGCCATGTACGTCAGCGACAGCGATGCCGCCGCCTGGCAAGAAGCAAGCGAAGCGGTTTGGCCGCTCAACGCCCGCATGCGTCGCGAGCGTGCGGCAGTCGCCGCACTGCCCCAGCCGCAGAATGTCCAGGAAGCCGCCGAACAAGTGCAGTTCGTCGTCGGCGGCCCTGAACGCTGCCGCGCCTCCGTGCAGGAACTGCTCGACGTGCTGCCGTTTGACGTATTCAACCTCCAACCGCGCTGGGCCGGCCTCGATGCCCCGCACGTCGAGGCATCGCTGCGCCGTTTCGCCGAGGATGTCGCGCCGGCGTTCCGGGCACCTACACCGTGATGCTGGCTGATGACGTTGTGCAGGTTAGCGCGTGCCTTCGGGCGGGTGGCGTAGACATCTGGCTCGATGGCGGCTGGGGCATCGACGCGCTGGTCGAGGAGCAGACTCGCCCTCATGACGACCTCGACATGGTGCTGGCGCTGGACCAGGCTGATCGCGCTATCGGCTTGCTCCGCACGTTGGGCTTCGCCGTGGCGGAGGATCTCCGTCCAACACGGCTGGTTCTTCGTGAGCCCGCCGGCCGCCAGGTGGACATCCATCCAGTGACGTTTGACGCCGCTGGCACGGGCCGGCAACAGGGCGCCGCACCGGACGGTGGCGATTGCCTTTACCCAGCAAGCGGCTTCACCACCGGCGTCATCGCCGGCCAGCGCGTCGGCTGCCTCAGTGCAGCGGTGCAGATCGCCCACCACCTTGGCTATCCACCGGACGACGCGGACTGGCACGATATGCTGACCCTGCGCGCGCGCCTTGGCGTAGACCTTCCGGTGCCGTATGCCCGAGGAGAACATAATGGTGTTCCAGTACCCAGCACTGACGGCGGAGACGTACCAGCAGATCGTGCGTGAAGCTGCCTCCGGCCGGCATCCTCCTCGCCGTAGGCAGCCGCAACGCCAGCCGCTGGGTGGCGCTGGCGCATCTAACCCGTCAAGGGGCCAACCAGTATTACAACATCTTCACCGGCTTGCAGCGCGAGTGGCGAGCTTTGCCAGTGACCGCTCATCCTGAGCGGAAACAATGGGCAGGCCATGGTCGTCAGTCCAGTATCACCGTCGCCCCTAACCCTTGCAGTAGCCCGCCGGCCTGGCCCAGGTCTACCTTGAGGCCTTGGATCTCTTTCAAGCCGACGCGCAGGCCCGTAATCCCCGAGCCGCGCAGGTCGGCGCCGGCGAGTTTAGCGCCCAGCATGTCGGCGTTAGTAAGGTCGCAATCAAGGAAAAGCGCGCCGGTCAGGTCAGCCTCCAGGAAGGAAGCGTCGCGGAAGATGCAGCGCTCGAAGCGGACGCCCTTGAAGATGCCGCCGGCGAAGCCGGCGTACTGCCCCTGACAGTCGCGGAGCAGAAGGTCCTGAAATCGACCATCGTTCGCTTGCAGGCCGGTCAGCCGACAATCGATGAATTCCGCACGTTGCAGTGCGACTTTATCCAGTACTGCCTGGACCAGATCGCAATGCGAAAAGCGCACATCGCGGATATGGGCCGCGAGCAGGCGCGCGCTGCGTAGGCGGCAGCGTTGCCAGTGCACCTGCTCAATGAGTACGTCACGGGCTTCCTGGATGCTAACGTCGATGTTCGTAAGCGTGCACTGCCGAATAATGTCTTCGTCCCGTAGAGAGCCCGACGGCACCCCCCCAGGCGGCAGCTTCGGCGGCAGGTGGGGCGGAGCGATTATGTGCTCATCCGGGCCGGTTCGAGGTGCCAAGCGCTACTCCTCACAACTGAAAGCAGACCATGCTCGGGGTGAGCACTGGCTTTGCGCGACGGAAGTCTCCCGATAACCGTTTTACCTTCTCGAAGCCGCTTCCGGTGGACGGGGACTCCATCATCTCTGAATTGGCGGCCCCTCGCATCGCATCGAGAGGTTGTATTACTGCGAAGCCGAACCCGCACCGTTCCCAGTTAATCTCTCTCCCCTCCAGTCGACGCGCTCGCCGATTCGTCGGCGTACGTTGCGCTTCCCGTTGCACGGGCATCTCCGGTCTGCCGCACTTTGGCAATCCTCTTGCCACACTAGCCCATTAGTCCGGTGCTCGTTGCGGCGAATGCGCTACGATACTCGTTGTAGGCAAGCTTGCCGCGCTGGATTGGAGGGATCGTGTGACCGTTACCCTTCGACGAGTGTTGCGAACGGTGTTCAGTGCGGCTCTGCTGTTCGCGAGTGTGTTCGCCGGTCTGGCGAGCAGCGTCGGGACGGCGGCCGCCGAGTCGGGCGCCGCAGGAGTCGTCTCCTTGGCGACGCCGGCCAGCCACGCCGTTACTATTGCTCCCTCGCACATTGTTGACCCACTGCGTCTCACTGCCTCGACGTCGGCGGCGCATCCCCGCCTTCCGCACCGGTTCTTTCCCCGATCTGGTGGCGGGGCAGCGGCGCGGCCCCAAGGCATTGTCAACGCTGCGCCAAACGGACCGCAAACGGCCGGCGAGTCCGTGCTGACGAAGTTTGCCGGCATGAACGAATCGCAGCAGGTCAGGCTCTTCGGCTTCGATCAGGCCCTGGAGCCACCGGACGTGCAGATCGCCGCCGGCCCGTCCAACGTCGTGGAAATGGTGAACTCCACGCTGTCGATCTGGAGCAAGACCGGCACGTTGTCCGCCTCGGCGGATCTGAACACCTTCTACGGCGTCCCGTCCGGCTACTCCTTCAGCGACCCGCGCGTGGTCTACGATGCCACGAGCAGTCGCTGGTTCGCTGATGGCCTCGCGTTTGATGCCTTCAATGACAGCAAGACCTATGTGGCGGTCTCCCATACCAGCGACCCCAGCGGTCTCTGGAGCATCTACACCCTGAAGGCGGCAACCAACAACGTGTACGATCAGCCGTTCCTGGGCCTGAACGACGACAAAGTCGTGGTGTCCTGGAACGATTACGCGGGTGGCATCAACTTCAGTGGTTCCGAGACCTTCGTGTTGCTGAAGTCCGATCTGGTCAGCGCCGTCGCCGTCCATACCTCGACGTTCGGCCCGGACGCCAATCGCTTCCGGATCGTGCCGGCGGTGGCGCGCAGCGCGGCGACGACGGAGTACATGGTCTACAGCACCGCGGCCGGCAATCACCTGGGCGTGATGGCGCTCACCGGCACCCCGCTCCTGGGCAATGTCGCCTTCACCGAGACCGACCTCGCCATCACCGCCCTGGCGGCCAACGTGCCATCGCCCGTGGATGCGGGCGGCGTGATCACGACCGCCATCGACAACCGCTTCCTGAGCGCCGTCTGGCAGAATGGCACGCTGTGGACGAGCGGCAATGACGGCTGTATCCCCAGCGGGGACAGCACCGCCCGCACCTGCGCCCGCCTGCTCCAGGTTTCCACCTCCACGCCGCTGCCGACTCTCCTGCAGGACTTCGACGCCGGGACGAACGGCGTCTCCACCTTCTATCCTGGCGTCGCCATGGATCAGACCGGGAATCTGGCCCTGGTCTACTCGACCGCCAGCGCGACGATCAACCCGTCGGTCGTAGTGAGCGGCCAGACCGCCGGAACGACCGGCACGCTGCTGCCGGCGACCATCGTGCAACCGGGCGCCGTATCCTCCAACGGCACCCGCTGGGGCGATTACTTCGGCGCGGCGGTGGACCCGGCGAATCCGGCCACCGTCTGGCTCAACGGTGAGTTCGCCATCGCCATCGACGGCAGTGGTCTGCCCAACTGGGGCACCGAGATCGCTCAGGTCTCTATCACCAGTGGTGGCGTCATTGGTGGGAAGAATTTGCAGTTGACGCGGGAGACGAGTGGGAGTATCGGGTTGAGCTGGCAGACGGGGACGGTGCAGGCGGGGTACGCCGTGTTGCGCATCTCCTCCGGCGGCACCACCAACCTCACCGTTCCCTCCTTACCGGCCGGCGCGACGAGCTTTGTCGATAGCACCAGCCTGACCGGTCCCTTCGCCTGCTATGTGGTGGTGCCGGTCAACGGGATGGGCGCCGCGCTGGGGCAGTCCGATCTGCTCTGCGATCTGCCGGGCTACCAGTCGGCCAGTGGCGTGCCGACCAACTTCAGCATCGCTCTGGACCAGTCGCCGCTGGCGGGGTTCACCTGGGGGGCGCCGGCCGGGGAGGACGGCTACGTGCTGGTTGCCGTGCCGAGCAGTGGGCCGCAGCGGCAGACGATCCTCACCAACGTAGCGGTGAGTACGAGTGACAATACGGGGGGGCAGGAGACCTGCTACCTGTTGGCGTCGCTGGCCAGTGGCGGTTCGACGGTGTTGGGCAACACCGACCTGTTGTGCGGGCTCCCGGGCTTCTCCACCCTCAGCCCGGCGAGTGCCCCCGCACCGCTGAGCTTGGGCCAAGTAGCCGCCACCGCCGGCACTCAGGCCACCTCCATCGCGAAGGCCCGCCCGGCGCGGCCCTCCCTACCCCAGTGGGCAGTGGGTCGCTAACCTCAGAGTTTTGCCTCTGTCCCCCGGCGATTATGTACGCCGGGGGCAGAGCGCAGGGCACCAGGGGTAGCAGCGCTGTATCTCGACCTGTCACCACCAGCCCGATACCGAAGCCATCGCCTCGCAGCGCCGTTTCTGGGCAGTTCGGCCCAGTGAGCGCCAATCTGCGGTGAGCGGAGGCATATGGGAGTCGAACCCACCCGGGAC
>JBPCLN010000020.1:0-5582 GCA_051003235.1 Chloroflexota bacterium
GGCCAAGTCGGAGTCGTCGCATGGCTTGCTCCTTCCTCGGTACGGGCACATTGCAAGACGCCCCTACCGCCAACCCTGACCGCCTCAGCCTTCCACCGTCACGCGCGGCGGGTGAGCGTAGTTCTGATACTGTTGGGCGATCCCGGCCGCCTCGCTGTCGCCGGGGTGCGCGATGGCGCGCCGTTGGAATTGCACGCTTCCCGACGCCGCACCCGCTGGATAGAGCGAGCGCATGGTCATGCAGCCGTAGCCGCCGGCGGAAAGGCCGCGTCCTTCTTGCGGATTGTCCGGGTGGTCGAAGAAGGCCAGGCCGGCCACGCCGCCACCCAGGTCGCCGCACCAATCGAGCCGGCGGCCGGTGGTGCGGTAGGTGGCGTTGGCCGGCGTTTCCAGATGCAGTTCCTCGTCGGAGCTGAGCCGGCCGGGCTGGTCCAACGGCATGGCCTGGCGCTGAGCGTCCCGGTGATTCAGGTCGACCAGGCGCAGCGGGTCGGCAATACGGGCGGCCAGGATGAACGGCGACGGTCCCGCCTCCTGCGGCGCCGACGGCTGCTGCCGGATATCGAAGAGCACGGAGCCGTCCGGCATTGGCGTGAGCCGGATCTCCCGTCGCTCGTCCAGCAGGTAATCCGCCGTGCCGTTGGTGTAAATCAGGCGCTCGACAACGCGGGCGTACACGGGACCGCCTTCGACGCGTTCCCAGGAGACGTGCAGCATCTTGCCGTCGGGCCCGTAGGGCGGCTCGTCCCAGTCGGACCAGACATTGGAAGTGGTGGGGCCGCCGTGGCCGCCATAGGCGAGGAACAGACCGGTCTGGTGCTGATGCTCCCCTGAGGCGCCGCGCACCACGTTGCCGACCGGCGTCATGACCGGCCAGAAGTAGGGCTTCCAGGTCCCTTGGAAGATATAGGAGGCCAGTAAGCGCCCGGGCTGCGTGAAGATAAGCCGGTCGGCCTTGACTGCTATGTTGACACCTCCCTGATCGGGCGGCGCTCCGCCGAGGCGGCAAGTGTAGCGCTGCTCTGTGCCGCGCGGTAGAACACCGGCGATCAGCCAGGTGAGGAGGCCGCGCTCATCGACCTGGGCTGGCAGCGTGGCGCCATCGGCGGTGGTAACTTGCACGGCGAAATCGGTGGCGCCTGCCGCCGGCAGCCGCCGCTGCATGATGTCCAGGGGCAGTTGCACGGCGGCGAGAAGGTCGCGCCGGTGGAAGTCGCCGGTATCCAGCCGGAGGTGCAGCGTGAGCGGTTCGGTCGCGGACGCCATCGGTCTGGCTCCTCCTCGGTGAACGGGCCTTAACTCATCACGCGCACCCGCGTACCGGTGTCGATTGCCAGTTGGATCGATACGCCGGTTTCCACCATCCGCACGCCTTCCGTCATTGGACAGCGTGGTGTGTCGGTGCCCCGGATGCTGCCGGCGAAGTTGGCCATTTCGTACTGCCACTCCGGCGAGCCGCGGCCATGCATCGGCGTGCGTGGGAGCGCACGCGGCTCCCAACGCGAGGACGTGTGCAGGTGGCCGCGTAGCTCCTCTTCCTCCCACCAGCAGACGAGCGTGCCCTTGTCGCCGTAGACCGAGAGGCTCAGGATGTACGGCCGGACGACGGCGCTGCTGGAGAAGAGCTTGCCCAGCGCGCCGTTCTGGAAATGGAGAAGGGCGAGGCCGGCGTGGGGCGTCTGGTTGCCCTGCACTTCGTACACGTCGCCCGCGTACCAGCGCACCAGATCCAGGGCGTGGTGGCCGACGCCAAGACGGGCGCGATAGGTGACGTTGCGGCCCCAGGTGCGGGCACTGGGATATTCTTCCGGGTCGGTCTTATGCGCATAGTTGGAAGAGACGTAGAAGACCTGCCCTAGTTCGCCCTCCGCGACGAGCCGGTGGGCTTCGACGAAGGTCGGCCAGCAGCGGGCAATGTGGCCGGTCTGGGCGATCTGGCGCGGGTGCTCGGCGATCGCCCAACGAATGCGGCGAGCCTCTTCCAGCGACTGGCAGGCCGGCGTCTCACAGAGGACGTGCTTGCCGGCATCCAGCGCCTCGACCGCCTGTTCAGCATGCAGGAAGGAAGGGGTGCAAAAGTCCATTGCGTCGATATCGGGATCGTCCAGGGCAGCGCGCCAGTCGTCGTAGCAGGTGCGAATACCCCAGCGTTGGGCTTTAGCCTTGCCTTCCGGCGAACGGGCGACGACGGCAACCACTTCGGCCCGATCGGCGATGGCGCTATAGCCGGCGTGATGATTGGTGCCGGTCCAACCGAGACCAACGATGCACACACGAACGCGGTCAGTCATGTTGTCCCCCCGGCAGTTCGAGCGGTACCCCAGGCGACAGCCTCATACTAGCAAAGCGCGAATACGCTGTCAATTCGCGTCGATCAGGCGAGGACCGCCATACCAGCGGGAGGTAGGTCCAGTCGCACTGTCGTCCGCCCGTCTGACCAGCGGCGGATTGGGACCGTCTCGCCCTCTGGTGTGTTGACCAGTTGTGCGTCGGTCCAATCACCCCGGTAGCGCACGGCCAGGATGCTCCCGGGTGGGTGAAGGCCGGCGTCTACCGTCACCTCGGCCCCCCGCACCTGAGTGCCGTGGCTGTTTACTGCCACTACCACCTCCTGGTCAAACAGGACACGTGACCAGGCGACGAGTTCGCCGGCGCCGGGCAGGCCGAAGGGACGACTCAGGAAGGTGGTCTCCCGCCGGTACTGCCGGCCGCGGCGCAGCGCCAGACCGATGAGGTCCTGCCGCCCGCGCAACCGCGCCAGTGCGGCGATGCGTCGGTAAGTCGGATGGCTCGGGTCGAAGAAGTGGCACCCGGCGGTGGCGAAGGCGCCGAAGCTGCCGCCGAACATCGCCTCGCGGATGTAGCGGTCGGCCGCGGGGACGTTGCCGTGCTCGTCGAGCGGCTCGATGGCAGGGTCGTGACGCGCCTCTGTCCCATCGAAGGTCTGCTCGGTGCCGTAGTAGAGGCAGGGGATGCCCAGCGTGGTGAGCTGCACTCCCACGGCGTGGGCCACCTGCGCGTACCGCGACGGGATATCGTCCCCCGCCGCGAAGCGTGCCTTGCGGGGACGGCCCACCATGTCGTGGTCGTCAAGGATCGACACGTGGTAACGCCCCACCTCGCGGTGGCTGCCCAGGAGGTCGTGCCCGCCGAACTGGTCAAAGAAGGCTGCCGGATCGTCCAGCCCCTTGACCAGCCCCGCCAGACGCTGCGCGGGCGCCCCGATGTCCAGGGCCGCGTCGATGTTGCGGCCGAACACGTCGAGGTAGTTCCGCTCCATGTCGTCGCCACCGGTCACCTCGCCGAGCAGCAGGAAGTTCTCTTTGCCGATGGTCTCGGCGTACTCGCGGATTGCGCCACAGAAGTTGCGCGCTGCCTCGAAGGACACGTGCTTGACGGTGTCGAGGCGGAAGCCGTCGCAATCACTCAGCGCGATCCAGGAGCGGTACGCACGGGCGAGCCCTGACAGTACCTCCTGGGAACGCGCCTCCAACTCATTGAGCTGAAGATCCTTGAGGTCGAAGAAGTCGCCGCGCCGAAACTCGGCGTTGGGGTCGAGGGCGTCCTCACCCGGCGCCGGATCCCAGGCCCCGATGCGGCCGGCGCGGGTGTACCAGCCGGGGTCCTGGAACTCTCGTGGCCAGACGCCATCGCCCCGCCCGCCGATGGCCGCCACGACCCCGCCTGTAGCCGAGCGCCAGCCGCCCAGTGGGTAGCGTGGGGCAAAACAGTAAGGTACCTGCTCGGCGGCGCCACTATCCTGGCTATAGAACCAGTTGTTGCCGCTGTGGTTGATGACTACGTCCAGCAAGACGTACATCCCGCGACCGTGGGCGGCGTCCACCAGGTCGCGCAGGTCCTGGCGGGTGCCGAAACGCGGGTCTACATCGAGAAAGTCTTGAATACCATAGCCGTGGTAGGTCTGTAAGTCCGGTCGCTGCCGCCAGACCGGACCGACCCAGAGCGTGGTGATGCCTAGTTCACGCAGGTAGTCCAGCTTCTGGGCAACGCCCTGGAGGGTGCCCCCTTGGAAGCGCGTGCCCGCCGCCATCCAAGCGCGGTGGTCGGCGATCTGGAATCGCGCCGGGTCCGCGCGGTCGAACCGGGTCCGGTCGCCTTCCCCGCCATCGCTGAGGCGGTCCGGGAGGAGGAAGTAGACGACCTGGTCGCGCCAGTCGGCGGGGCTGGGGTAGACGGCGCCGCGCGGCCGCAGGTCGGCGGCGGCCAGCGTCTCCGGCGCCACGGGCTCGATCGTCGTCGGCATGGTGCAACTCCCATCTCCCCGATGGGGTAGGCACCGGAACCCCATCAGCGACAGGATACCGGTTACCAGCCCGCCCGGTAGCCCGAACGGTGAGCCATGTCTGGTTTACTGGCAAGACGTCGGCATCGATTCGTCATTGCGTGAGCGCGGCGATGCCTCGCGTAATAACGTACGGCAGGTATGGATGACGGAGCGGGGAAGATGATCGTTTGAAGGCGATCACAGCACATCGTCACCGAGACTTCAAGGAGACGTACCACGGCGTGAAGTCCACCCCGGTTGAGCGACATTTGGCAGCGCGAGACCGTAAACTGTCGCCGATGGCAGGAGCGAGGAGTACGGCATGATGGAACAGGCCAGCATCATCTGGTGGGGTTGCGCGGGCATCGAAGTGGCGGTGGGGGACGATACTCTCCTCTTTGATCCCTACCTCCGCCCGACCGAACCACGCGCGCAGCACATCGTGATATCGCACGAGCACTACGACCACTGCCATGGTCCAACTCTCCGCCGCCTCACCGCCCCCGGCGCGTTCCAGTTCCTGCTCGCCAGTAAGGCCTGCTTTCATGCGCCGGAACTGGCAACCCCTGCCGGTGATGCGCCCCATCGCCTCGAGTTCATCCCCGCCGACCAGAAAAGCGCCTGCTTCCCCCACTACCGGAGTGGCTCGACGGTCCCAGATGGACCAACCCAGGTCCGGTTGGGGCGCTGGCTGATCGAGGGAGTGGAAAGCGGTGAGGCGCCAAAGCACTATAAAGACGGCAGGCCAACCGGCGCTGCATTCGTCCAGGTCGGCTATCTCGCCACCGATACGATCACCGGCTTCTCGATCTATCACCCCGGCGACCTGCACGATACGTTCCCGATGATGGAGCAACTGCGCGGCAAGGTGCAGATCATGTGCTACCCATTGGGCAAGACCCGCGCCATCGAAACGGCCGTGGTTGACCTGATCCGGCCGCGCTGGCTCGTGCCCATCCACTACCGTCTGGATGAACCAGCGTTCCCGATTCCCTTTGACGTGGACGCCTCGGCCCTCACCGCGGCTAATCCCAAAACGGGCGCACGTCTCCCCGGCGCCAGCGACGATGCCTACGCCCGGGAGATGGCAATCCTCATGCGAGGTCACTGGTATCCCACCCCCGAAGACCCTCTCGCCTTGATCACCGACATCCAGCAGCGGCTCGGCACCCTCGCTACGTTCGTCACCCTCACGGCAGGAAAGCGCTATCCGGTCGATACGGGAACCGGCAGGATCGAGACGCTTGCCTGCTGACGGCCTGCAAGCGGCCCGCCCATGTCGCCCGAGACGCTCGCA
>JBPCLN010000021.1:0-13825 GCA_051003235.1 Chloroflexota bacterium
CGTTGATCGCCAGCCGCGTCGTCCAGTCCAGCACCGTCTGTTGTGCCTGCAGGCTCTCCGGAATCGTCAACTGCGTTGTGATCTTCGGGTCGTACTGGAGGTGGGAGACACCCAGGGCCCAAATGAGCATACCGATATTATGCAGGTCATAGAAGTTCCAGTCCATGCCCCAGACGTCGTTGGGCGGATCGCTGATCTTCTGTGCGGCGCTGAGCATGTCGTCCAACGTCCAATCGCCCGGATTCTGCGTCTGTTCCCAGGGATCGGGCACGCCCTTCTGCTTGAACAGGGTCTTGTTGTAGTAGACGCTGAACGGCTCCGACCAGTAGGGGATGCCGTACGTTTTCTGGCGCCAGCGCTCCACCTCCGTTAGTGCATAGTCCTGCACCAGATTGATCTTGTCCTGGGCCAGATAGTGGGTGAGGTCGAGTACCTGGCCGGAGTCGTAGGTCTTGGGCAAGGTGTCGGTGCGCCCGTCCCAGAGATCGGGTGCCGAGTCGGCCGCCAGCATCGTGTCCAGCTTGGTCTGGGCAAAGTCCCCGGTCTTGTCGACCTCGAGCTGGATCTTGTTTTTTTGCTGGTAGTCGCTCCAAATGGGCGCAAACTGGTCCATGGCGGCCGGCCGCCAGCTCAAGAAGCGCAGGGTGATACTGGCCCCAGCCGGCGCGGCGACGGAGGAGCCGGCGGCACTGACCGATGCACTGGTGGCGGCCGTTGTCGTCGCAGTCGAAGTCACCGCGGCTGAAGTAGTCGCGGCCTGACTGGTCGCCGTAGCACTGGTGCTAGCCACACTGGTCGCTGCCGCGCTCGCGGAGGACGTCGCCGCTGGACTCGTCGCCGTCACCGCTACAGTGGTCCCCCCGCAGGCGGCAAGCAGCGCAATACCAAGGGTGGCAACGCTCCCCTGACTGAGCATCAGGAGCAAGCGGCGCCGGGATTCCAACTGAGATTGCATCGGCCTGATCTCCTTCCTGGCCTTTCCATCGAACGAACCAGCTACCGCAGCGCCTGACCGTCTCGGCTCGAGGAAGACTCCCAACGGGACTCGTACCTTCCGGCCCATGGAGAGCAGTCAGAACGGGAAGGTCAGGAACCGAATGGCTGTTTGATACTACTACACCAGCGGCTCCGGCGGGCAAAGTGCTCTCAACTGGCACGCCGACAGGCGCCGCGGCACGCTCAGCGAGCGCGTTGGCCGCTGATGGTACGCTTGGGATCATCGATTGTTGCCCCAGCGGCGCGACACGAAAGGGGTGCTGAAAGCCATGCTGCAGACCCAGCGGCGTTACACCGTCGACGAGTGGTTCGATTCGCCGCAGAATACCACGCTTGCCGAGCTGGTGGACGGGATCCCGGTAGAACGCATGACGACAAGCGGCGACCACGCCGAAATGGCAAAAGTCCTGACCCGTTGGCTCGACAGAGCTGAGCAAGCGGGCTACGGTCTCTGGTTCGCCGGCCCTGCCGGTGTACTCCTCGACCCGGATAGCGACCGCAACAACGTGCGCCAACCGGACTTTTGCTTCTTCCGGCAGGGCCGCAACCCGAAACGGGCCAGCAAGGGCATTGAGGGGGTGCCGGATTTCGTGATCGAGATCCTCTCTCACGGCAACTGGCGTGACGATCTCCCCGGTGGCTCTGTTTGGAACAGTTACGAACGCTTCGCCGTCCCCTACTACTGGATTGTCAGCCCGAAGGACCGCACCGTCACCCAGTACGAACATGAGCAGGGTCACTTCGTCGAGATCGCTCGGTTGAGCACGAGCGATGCCCTGATCTGCCCGCTCTTTCCCGACCTGACCCTGGCCGTGGCCGATCTGTTCGCCGATATCGATTAGCCGGCCAAGGGCGCCTTCGTCCCGCCTGGCCGGTTCCGGCTCTCGTGGCGTATAGACGCGCTGGAGCGCTAGGCGAGCGGTTACACTCCCCCGAGCCTGGCGAGCCGCACCATGCTGCGCTTGGCGATGATAGGAGGACAAGGCGTGCGCCGCTCGGCCTTCTTTTGCCAAACCTTGCGCGAAAGTCCGGCGGATGCCGAGCTGGCCGGTCAGCGCTTGCTGCTGCGCGGCGGCTATGTGCAGCCGCTGGCGGCCGGAATCTATAGTTTTCTCCCCCTGGGTCTCCGGGTGAAACAGAAGGTTGAGCAGATTCTGCGCGAGGAGATGGAAGCGCTCGGCGGCCAGGAGGTCGAGTTGCCGGTGGTCCAGCCGGCGGAACTCTGGCGAGAGAGCGGACGCTGGCAACAGCTCGGGGCGGAGCTGGCCCGCTGGAGTGATCGAGCCGGGCGGGAGTTGGTGCTCGCTATGACGCACGAGGAGGCGGTGGCCGACCTCCTGCGCCGCCAGGTGCGCTCTTACCGCCAACTGCCGGTGTTGCTCTACCAGATCCAGACGAAGTTTCGCGATGAGCCGCGGCCGCGCGGCGGGCTGCTGCGCACGCGCGAGTTCACCATGAAGGATGCCTACTCCTGCCACGCGACGAGCGAGGATCTCGACCAATTCTATCCGCGCATGTACCAGGCGTACCTCAATGCTTTCCGACGAGTTGGCTTGCCTGTGGTTGGCGTCCAGGCCGGTGCCGGCATTATGGGAGGCGGCACGACGCATGAGATCGCCTTCCCCAGCCCGATTGGTGAGGATGATCTGGCGCTCTGCGACGGCTGCGGCTATACCGCCAATGCGGAGGTCGCCGCCTTTCAGAAGCCGGCGCCGCCGGCGGAAACACTCCTGCCGCACGAAGAGGTGGCGACGCCGGAGACACGCACCATCGCTGCCTTGACCGCCTTGTTGGACCTCCCCGCGGCGCGTACGGCGAAGGCCGCCTTCTTCATGGCCGGCGAGCGGCTGGTGTTCGCCGTGGTGCGCGGCGACATGGACGTCAACGTCGGCAAGCTCGCTGCCGCGGTCCAGGCGGCCGAGCTGCGCCCGGCCAATGCCGATGAGTTGGCGACTGCCGGCATCGTCGCCGGCTACGCCTCGCCGATCGGTGTGACTGGTGTGACGGTCGTCGTTGATGACCTGGTGGTACGTTCGCCCAATCTCGTCGCCGGCGCCAACCGGCCCGGCTACCATTTGCGCAACACCAACTTCCCGCGTGACTACGCCGCCGAGGTCGTGACGGACATTGCCGCCGTCTTTGCCGGCGCCCCTTGCTGCCGCTGCGGCCAGCCGCTGCGTCTGGAGCGGGCAGTGGAGGTTGGACATCTCTTCAAGCTGGGGACGCGTTACAGCAAGGCATTTGGCGCGACCTTCCTGGACGAGCAGGGTAAGACGCGTGACGTGGTCATGGCCTCCTACGGCATCGGTATCGGTCGCCTTATCGCCTGCCTGGCGGAGGCCCATCACGACGATCGGGGCCTGACCTGGCCGCCGGCGGTCGCTCCCTTTGCGGCGTACCTAATCGGATTAGATCTCGACCGGCCCGATGTGCAGCATGCGGCCGAGGCGCTGTACCAGCAACTCACAGCGGCCGGGATTGCCGTCCTCTACGATGATCGCCCGGACAGCGCCGGCGTGAAGTTTAATGACGCAGACTTGCTGGGCATGCCGGTGCGCCTGACTATTGGCCGCCGGGTGTTGCAGCGGGGCGCCGTGGAACTGAAGCTGCGCGTCGGCGGCGAAGGACACGATGTGGCGCTCGCGACCGCTGCCGCTGAGGTAGACGCGGTGTTACAGCGTTTGGCCGGCACGGTATTCGCATTTGGCGCCGATAGCGGACATTAGGGGCATGACCGTTTGCGGTTCGGGAACCTCATGCCGCCTATGCGTCGACTCCTTCGTTCTGGGACTATCGGAGGGTATGGTAGTCTGGGGAAACGCCTGACAACGGGAGCATGCCTTGCATAACTTACCGTTTGGTAACGATAACAATCGTCCGTCGAACCGTCACGTGAACGATCGTGATCGCCCGCGGCAGCAGTCGCACCGCTCCTGGCGGCAACGGGTGCTTCAGCCGATACTGATCGGTCTGATTTTGGGCATGCTGACGGTTATTGGATGGCACGTCGTCGCCAGCCGTACTCCTGCCAGCGTCCCAGGCGTGCCGGCGGGTGCTAAGCAGGTTTCTATCGGGCAGTTGCTGACCGATGTCAATGGCAACCTGACGGCCGGTCAGCACGTGCAGCTCGTTGTCTATCCGGACCGCCTGGTGGCCACGGCGCCCGGGAACATCGTCTGGGCGCAGAAATATGATACGACTCCGATTTGGGATTTGCTGCCCCGTGATCGCCTCCTTTCCGGCCAGTTGATCGTTGATGAGCGGCGCGCCGTGCCGTCCGGTGGTTTGGCACGGGCGGCGGCGATCTCCGGCGCCCTGGTCTCGGTGCTCGCCATGGTCTTTATCGGCGCCTTTCTGGTCTTTTTCACCTGGTATCTGGCCCGCAGTATGCCGCGGACGGGCATCAATAAGCGCAAGCGCACACCGCGTACTGCGCAGTTTGCCGATGTGGCGGGCTTGGAAGCGGTGCGCGACGATCTGGAAGAGGTGGTTCGTTTCCTGCGCGACCCCGATTCGTTCACCCACATGGGGGCACGTTGCCCCCGTGGTGTATTGCTGATCGGTCCGCCGGGGACGGGCAAGACCCTGCTGGCACGCGCTGTCGCCGGCGAGGCGAACGCCCACTTTCATGCCGCCAGCGGTTCCGACTTCGTGGAGATGTTCGTCGGCATGGGGGCGCGCCGCGTGCGGGAACTCTTTGCTCAGGCCCGCAAGCAGCAGCCGGCGATCATCTTCATCGACGAGATCGACGCCGTGGGCCGCCGGCGTACCGGCCAGTCCAGCGGCGGCCAGAGCGAGTACGAGCAGACGATCAACCAGTTACTGACAGAGATGGACGGCTTTTCCGGAACGGAGAGCGTCGTCGTCATCGCCGCCACGAACCGCATGGATGTGCTGGACCCGGCACTGCTCCGCCCTGGCCGCTTTGATCGCCATGTTCACGTGGACTTGCCGGATCGGGAGGCGCGGGAGCAAATCCTGGCAGTACATGCCCGCGGTAAGCAGTTTGCGCCGGCGGTATCCCTGGCCGATCTGTCGCGGGAAACCTCCGGCATGAGCGGCGCGGACCTGGAGAATCTTCTTAACGAAGCAGCGCTGGCGGCGATTCGCCATCATCACGAACTGATCGAGCGGGGCGACCTGTCGCATGCCCTGGAGCGCGTGGCGATGGGCCTGGGCACGGTGCGGCGGTTGAGCGACGACGAGCGCCGCCGTGTCGCTGTCCATGAGTTGGGGCATGCCCTTGTTGCCGCCGAGTATCCGGTGCTGGGGCGCGTGGAGAAAGTCTCTATCGTTTCACGGGGCGCTGCCGGCGGGTTCACCCGGGTGTCCTCCGAAGAGGATCGCCGCCTCTTCACGCGCTCGTTGCTGGAAGCGCGGCTGGCCTTCATCCTGGGCGGGATGGCGGCGGAGGCCCTCTACTGCGACGAAGTCTCCAGCGGCGCCAACAGCGACCTCCAGATCGCCACCAGCACGGCGACCGCCATGGTGTGCGAGTTTGGCATGAGCGATGCGGTCGGGCCGGTGCGCCTGGAAGAGGGGACGGAACGACAGGTCTCGGAGGAGGCGCGCCGGGAAATCCGGGAGTTGACGGCCCGTGGCTTGCAGTTCGCCCGGTCAATTCTCAAGAGTTACGCGCCGTCCATGCGCCCCCTGGTGGATCAGTTAGTCGCGGAAGAAGTCTGGGACGGCGATACCTTTGCGATGCTCGCCGCCAACTTAAGCCGTAATCCGCTCGCCCTGCCGGCCGTGACGGCGCCGGCCCTTCCCGCGGCCCGCCGCTCGAGCGGGGTGGGGGTGACATCGGCGCGGCGCGCCCGCCGCATCCGGCCGGCGGGCCCGGTGTCATGGGCCGGCAGGGCCGCGACCGCCGTCTGGGGCCCATTCGGCGCAGGCTTATGCGGCCTGCTTGCTCTTCTCTACTGTTTGTTCAGTCACTTCGCTGACCTGGGTAGTCGGCATAGGAGTCCAGTACCACAGCCGATAGCAGCAGTAGAAGACCAGCGCTACGATGCTCCAGATGATCAATAATGTGAGCGTTGTCGCCATGACTGCCTTCCTAACCACTGCCTGGTTTGGCCGCCGCCGCCGTCCCGCCGTGGCGTTGGTCCTCCCGCGCCGACTGTGGAACATAGGTTCCGAACGTCTGTTCGAGTATACGGCCTCCGTTGCCATTCGGCAAGGGGTACGACACACGGGCGGCGCAGGGGCAATTGAGGTAGGAAAGATGCCCGCCTGATGCGACAGAGCCACGGGCGCCGACCGAGCAGCCGGATGACCACGCCACACTGGTCGCCACCGGTGGCCGATTGTGGGTGGCCGCTGCGGCTGCGCTTCGCTTGCATCGCTATTGCTTTCGCCCTCTGTTGCTGGGTCGGCCTCCGCACGGTGAGTGGGCGCATCTCCTTTGCCTGGCTCGCTCCCCTCCAGAAGCAGACCCAGGCGCTGACCGCCCCCTTGCGGAACTCCGCTCGCGGCAATGCCTTCCCAACCGTCGGCAATACGCAGAGTCCTCTTGCTCACCCGTTGGTAAGCGCACAACCGGTGCCAACGGTAACGGCGCGATCCGCCACCGCCGTTCGGGTGGTGGTGCTCGCCCCGACAGTGAGGCCGGCCCCGACCAGCTCGCCAACAGCCCAATCCGCGCGAATACCGGTAGTTGTAATGCCACCGGCACTGCCTACACTGGCCGAGACGGCAATAGCCGACGCTACGGTGACGCCTGACCAGACGGCACGCCCAACGGCCACCGCGGGAATTGATCTAGCGACCGGGCCGCACACGATTTATGTCGTCCATGCCGGCGACACGATCTATGGCATCGCCCGCCGTTACGGTATCTCCGCCAGTCTCCTGGCGGCCTTCAACCATCTGACGCCGCCCTATACGATCATCGCCGGCCGCCGCCTGCTCATCCCGGCGGTTTGACCGGCGCGGTCACTGACTTTGGCGGGGGCGTGACACCAAGCGAACGATCGGCTACGATCCGGTGCCGGAGAGTGGTCGGTTGCGTGCGGGGAGGTGTGACGATGGGGGCGGGTCCGGGGGGCGCTGTGGGCCGGCGGCTGGCGCTCGCCGCCGTCGCCGTGCCATGCCTGGTGGCGGCCGGCTTTCTGGTGACCCGGCACACTGCCGCAGCGCCGCCCCCGGCGCTTGTCGTGGCCACTGTGGCGTCGGCGCGGAGTTTCCCGACACGGCAGCCCACGCCACGCGATCTCGCCGTCTATGTCAGCGGCGCCGTGGCCACGCCCGGCGTGTACACACTCCGGCCGGGTAGCCGCGCGCAGGACGCCCTCGCCGCCGCCGGCGGACCTCTGGACGACGCCGACCTCGATCACGTCAATCTGGCCGCTCCCCTCAGTGACGGTGAGCAATTGGCCGTGCCCCATCAAGGTGAAGCTACGCCCGCCGCGACCCGCACCGGGCGAAGCGCCGCCGGCGCTCGCGGCCCCACCCCGACGCCGCAAGGCGTCTGGCTGCTGAATATCAACAGCGCCAGCGCCGGGGACTTCCGCGCGCTGCCCGGTATTGGTCAGGTTACGGCCGATCACCTCGTCGCGTACCGTCAGCAGAACGGCCCCTACGCCAGTGTGGACGATCTGGTGAAGGCCGGCCTGCATAAAACCGAACTGGCGCGCCTTCGCTCCCGCCTCACCGTGCAGTGAGTTCCTGGGCGGCGCTGGAGGAGCGGCTGGGTCGGTCGCCGCTGCTCTGGCCGGCGCTGGGGCTGCTGATCGGGGTCGGTCTGACGCCTCTGGCGCCGCCCATTCGCCCATGGTTACTGGCGCCGCTCGGCGTCATGTTGCTGCTTGCCGCCATACGCCGGCCCGGCGTCCTGCCCCTGGCCGCGGCGCTTTTGCTCCTGGTCACCGGCATCATCCGGGCGCAGGCGGTGGGGACCCTGGCGCCCAGTGATATCTCCGCGTTCAATGGCCGCTTCGTTGAACTGCGGGGCGTGGTGGCGGAGGAGCCGGATGTCCGGGAGCGGTCGTCGCTGCTGCGGGTAGCGGTGCAAGCGACGGTGGGCGGGTCGCGTTACAACCCGATCTGGCAGCGAGCTGGGGGGACGCTGCAACTGCGCGTGCCGTTGACTCAAACATATGCCTACGGTGACATCCTTGATGTGCGGGGCACGCCGCAGGCGCCGCCGGTATTACCAGGCTTCGACTACCGCGACTACCTCGCCCGCCAGGGTGTCCGAAGCAGCATGAGCTACGCGCGGATCACTCGCCTGGGCAATGGCAGCGGTGATCCGCTGCACGCGGCGATCTTCGCCCTCCGCGAACGTATCGCCGCCGAGTTGCAGACAGCCCTCCCGGAGCCGGAGGCATCATTGCAGCGTGCCATTCTTATCGGCGCTCGTTCCGCTACCTTCTCGACGCTGACCCCGGACTTCATCCGTACCGGCATGATCCATATCGTCGCCACCAGCGGTTTCAAAGTGGCCATTGTCGGCGGGTCGCTGCTCGGGCTGGGCACCCCCCTGCTTGGCCGGCGCCGGGCCGTCATTCCTGCCTTATTTGGCGTGGCGCTGTACATTTTGCTCACCGGGGCAACACCCGCCGGCTTGCGGGCGGGGCTGATGTGGGGGCTGGCGCTGGGCGCCCTCCTGGCCGGTCGGCCGGCGGCTTCCCTGCAAGGATTAGCGTTGGCGGCGGCGGCGATGGTGGCCTACCAGCCGGCGGTGCTGGGCGACAGCGGCTTCCAACTCTCCGCCGGTGCTACGGCGGGCATCCTGCTCTTGCAGCCGCGCTTCGAGGTCTGGCTGCACCGGCTGCCGGTGTGGCTGGCGGAGCCGGTGGGCGTGACCCTGGCGGCGCAGGTCGGCACCTTGCCGGTGACGATGGTCGGCTTTCAGCAGGTCTCGCTACTGGCGCCGCTTGCCAATCTGATTTGCTTGCCCGTGCTGCCGGCAGCGATGGCGGCCGGCGCGCTGGTTGCCGTCGCTGGCGCCGTCTCACCGCTTCTCGGGCATCTGGCGGGCCTGCTCGCCTTCGGGTTTCTGGCCTATATGATTGCCGCAGTACGCTTGCTAGCCCAGGTACCCTACGCCGCGGTGGCGGCGCCGGCGGTTGGCGGCCTCTTCGCGCTGCTTTACTACGGCGGTTGTCTCGCGCTCTTGCCGCTCTTGCCGGAACCGCTGCCGGTCGCCGCCCGGCCGGAACGCCTCAGTGTGACCGCCCGACTGATGATGAGTTTCATCCTGACGCTGGCCCTGGCCATGGTCTACCTGTTGCGCGGCGCCCCGCCGCCCCAGACGGAGGTCACCTTTCTCGATGTCGGGGCAGGTGACGCCCTCCTTGTCCGCGATGTCGCGGGTAAGAGCGTACTGATCGACGTGGGGAGTGGCAAGAAGCTCCTGCTGGCCCAGTTAGGAACGACGCTGCCCTTCTGGTCGCGCTCACTGGATCTGCTGGTCCTCCTGGGCACGGAAGGCGCCCACGCCGGGGCGGCGGCCGATCTCAGTTCCCACTACGCGTTCCAGCACGTGGTGCTACCGACGGCTCCAGCGCGTCCTTCCCTTGCCGCCAACGAGCTGCGGGCCGGTCTTTCCGCCGGCGTCATCGCTCTTGCCGCGTCATCGACCGCCGAAATGCGTACGGCCGGTGGCGTGACCATCGACAGTCTGCCGATTGGGACAGCGAGTGCGCCGCATCTCCTGGTGCTTATTCACATCGGAGGCGTCACCATCCTTGATGCAGCCGCCCTTTCCGCCGCCGACCAGCGCCAGGCCCTGCTCTTCGGCACAGCGCTCCAATCCGCCCTGCTTATCGCCCCGCGCGGAGCGGCCACCGGCGCATTGGACTCCACCTTCCTGGCGGCGGTCCAGCCGAGCCTGATACTCGCAGCGGCGTTGCCGCCCCGTACCACGGCAGCCGACTTTGGAACACTGCCGGTGCTCCGTACCGATCAATCGGGAGCGGTGCGCCTCCTCACGGACGGGCAAACGGTGACGCTACCGTGAGCAATGGTTGCGCGTGTTCCAGGCATCTTCAGAAAGGGTGCGGTACACTCAGAGGAAATTCTGGGGGGGTATAGCTCAGTCGGTAGAGCAGCTGACTTTTAATCAGCGTGTCCAGGGTTCGAGTCCCTGTGCCCTCACTCCATTTCCCTCTGGGAGACCCAATAATTTTCGCTTGGGTCACTCCGATTTTAGGGCGTGTCCCCCTAATCATCCCCCTAATTGATCACTATTGCCAAAAACGGCTTGACAACGAGCACCAAGAGGGTGGACCAGGGGTACCGAGCACCGGAACGACGCTTTGGCATGCAGTTCCCGCTAGTGAATATCAGGGACTGCAGAACGTGATTGTCGGAGTCGGACAGCAAGGCGCCACAGTTGAAAAGCAAGGCGTTGGCATCAGCGCCAGTCCAGTCTGGACGGGCCGAGGCGGCAAAGCACTTTGCTGCACCTTCTCGCCTCGCCCAGTCTTCGCCATTTGATGGTGATTCCAATGGCGACCAGGGCGCTCGCGGCGGTAAAGTGAAAAGTGGTTACCCGGGAGGGCATTACATGTGCGGTCGTTACGGCATCACGGACGTGCAGCACATTGGCGAGCGCTTTCAACTCTACCTGGACCTCGACTTGTCTGATCTCCGGCCGCGCTACAATGCGGCGCCAACACAAGTGCTGCCGGTGATCACCGAGTGGGACGGCCATCGCCACCTGCAGCAGATGCAGTGGGGGCTGGTGCCGTCCTGGGCGAAGGACCGCACGCGGCCGATGATCAATGCGCGGGCGGCAGGCATACAAGACAAGCCGACGTTCCGCACCCCCTTCAAGCGCCAGCGCTGCCTGGTGCCGGCCACCCATTTCTTTGAATGGCAGACCGTCGGCAAGCAGAAGCAGCCGTACCTCATCCGACCCACCGACCAGCCACTCTTCGCCTTCGCTGGCCTTTATGACGTCCACTATGATCCGGCTGTCGGCGATGTGTATGGATTTGCGATCATCACAACGGAGGCGAACGAAGTGACCGCCCCGATCCACAATCGGATGCCGGTGATCCTACGGCGGGAACTGGAAACCGCATGGCTGGCGCCGGAGACGAGCGCGCTAGAACGGCAGTTGCTGCTGGGACAGTACCCGCCATCAGTAATGGAAGCGTTCCCCGTGAGCCAGGCAGTGAATCACTCAAGGCGCGACTCGTGGGATATGCTCGCTCCAATCGTCGAGTGACGCTGACACCGGCGTGCCAGAGGGACGTTTTGTCACCAAGCAAACCGCCATGCCCGCCAATGACCCTATGTGCTCCCCGCCGACTACCGCAATTGCCATGTGCCTGGTCGTCAGTCACGCTACCGCTGGCGGATCGGGCACGGTATCGCCAGCGCAGCGGCGGGTAGCGCGCTGTGGTTCGTTTTCCGAAGGCACCGTTTGATAGAGTGAAGGCAATGATGCCTTCCAGGTCAGGGACGTAGCCACCGGTTGTGTCAACACGCAGGATCGACGCCTCAAGGTCCAATGGCTGGGCGCGCTACCACGTCCTTGTCACTTGACCGCCTTGAATCTGTCTCATGCGCACCGCATCGAACCTACTCCGATGCTGCTCGCCCCACTCGAACGGAGCCGCTCCACGAACCGCTGGAAGCTCAGGTAACGATCCACAGAACAATGGATGGTCACCACCCGCGCGGTGATCAGGAAAGGGCACACGTTACCCTCGGCGACACCGCGATGGAGATTTGTAACCACAACCACGCCTTCTGCAGTGCCGATCATATCCGCAATGAGCCGATAGAAGGTGCGGAAGTTTGCCACAAAGTCTGGCGCTGCTCGCTGGCGCATGAACCTAGGGTGTCGTCCAAGGCTTCGCTGATGGCATCGCACGGCAGGCTTGGGAGCACCAAGCGCCGGGCCAGACGGCACGCCGGTTCGCAGCGCAGCCCTCGTGGACTATAGCCATAAGGGCTGCGCCATGCTGGCTGGGTTCTGTCCGGATGAACTGTCGTCGGGACTATTATCCCGGGTCTTGCTTTTCCTCCGCAACGCCTTCAGGGGGGTCGCCATCGACTGGACCGCGAATAGCTCGCTGCACTCGCGCGGCGGCATCGGCATCGAGTCCCTGCACGCTGTGGGTGTAGGTGTCGAGGGTCAGTGAGACACTGGCGTGCCCCAAGCGCTCACTCGCGACCTTGGGATGGACACCGGCAGCCAGCAGCGCGGTCGCGTGGGCATGGCGGAGGTCATAGAGACGGATGGTCTTCGACATTCCGGCATGCAACAGCAATCGCTTGAAGGAGCGGACCACATTGCGCTGCTGGAGAGGCGTGCCAGTATGGCTGCAGAAGACGAGATTGGCGTTCTGGTACTCCGTTCCGAGCAGATGGCGCTCTTCCAGTTGGCGTTGCCGATGCTGCCTGAGGGCATCCATCGCGTCGGACGGCAGGTTAACCGTACGCCGCCCACGGGCCGTTTTCGGTTCCGCGATCACCGCCGGAGCGCCGTCCACCTTGGTGAGCGTATGCCGAATGGCCAAATGGCCGATCTTCCAGTCGATATCCTGCCACCGCAGCGCCAGGAGTTCGCCGGGTCGGCAGCCCGAGTACACCGCCAACGTCCAGAGCGCCATCAGACGGTCGTTAACGGCGGCATCCAGCAGTTTGGCGACGTCGGCCGGAGCCGGAGGATGCACCTCCGGGCGGCGGTAGCGCGGCGGGCGCACGGGATCGGTCACGTTGCGACCGACCACATCCATGGCCATCGCCAGGCGCAGGGCACCGTGCAGGAGTGTTCGGGCATAGCGTACGGTGGCCGGCGACAGTTTCAGTCCCGTGAGGTCGGCGAGAAATTTCCGGATGTGTTCCGGACGGAGGTCCGCCACCTTGATCCTGCCAAGGCCGGGCGCCAGGTAGGAGTGGACAATCTGCCGGTAACTGGCGAGCGTTTTCTGTCGCAGCCCGCGAGCAGCGCAGTCCTGGAGCCATTGTTCGAGCAGTTCAGCGACCGTCAGCGCATGCCGCCCCGTCACACCGCCTTGCTGGACGAGTCGCTGCAGGGCTTGCAGTTTCTGTTGAACTTCCGCACGGGTCTGACCATAGACTTCACGAATATCGGGCTTGCCCTCGGGCTTACGACCGACCATAAGGCGGCCGCGCCACATGCCGCTGATGTGGCGACTGATCGTACCTTCGCCGGCGCCACGCCGCCGGGATCGCCGGGGCTTCGTTTCGTTTTCGGGTGTATTCGTCATGACCTGTGCCTCGTTTCTTCTTTCTTCGGAGGTGCGTCGCTACCTGTTATCGCGTTCACACCGTCGGTTTCCGCTGGATCTATCGTTTACGTCTCCTTGGGGTGAAGACGGATGAGTCGTCGGCACCTTGCAGTCCTGACCGTTGGCAGGCGAGGCGGCCTGTGCTCTCCGCCGTTGCTGGCGTGTTCGCCCCATGTGGCGCAGCCGGCCACTCCACAGCCACGCCCCGGGGGTGACGGTAAACCCAGTCCTCCACCGACCGCGTCGTGTGGTCCTTCTGCGATCGAGACTCGGTGGTGGGGCCACAAGCGCCGGGTTACCTGTCGCCATGGTCGACGCGCCGTTGAACAGAGCGAGGCCCGATCCAAGCGACGCAGTGGTCGGCTTGCACGCCGTCAGCGTGGGCGTGCCCAGTCGTGTGGCGCAGGCAATGGCGTAGTAGGTGGAGGAACCATACCCTGGTCCACCGCTTCAGCTTGTGGCTCGGCCGGCGCTGACGGTTGGCTCCCCGCTAGAGGTCTTTTCCAGGTCAACTCGTTGCGAATGCGTCAAGTTTGTCAGGCGGAGAGTTTGGCTTGATCGACAAAGTGATCGATGGCAGCATCGAGCTTGTCGAAGGCAGGTTGCAGGAGGCG
>JBPCLN010000022.1:0-2569 GCA_051003235.1 Chloroflexota bacterium
CGCCTCCTGCAACCTGCCTTCGACAAGCTCGATGCTGCCATCGATCACTTTGTCGATCAAGCCAAACTCTCCGCCTGACAAACTTGACGCATTCGCAACGAGTTGACCTGGAAAAGACCTCTAGCCGCGAGCCGTACCGGCCGCTCGGGCTTCCGCGTATCTGCCGGCTAACCAGTCCTCCAGCACCCCACGGCGCACGAGGAGTTGCGCCCCCGGCAGCCGGACGAGCCCGGGCAGCGCATCGGCGGCGGCGAGGCGGTAGGCGAGTGACCGACTGATGCCGACCAACTCCGCTGCGCGTGCAACGAAGATCAAGGGGCGATGGGTGGCTTCAAAAGTGTTTGACATGGCATGCTCCTTCCGCAGCCGGGCTGCACGGTTATGGGGACACGGGGGTCCGTCCCCCGCACTGTCGCAACCAGTATGGGAACGTCCAGGCACCTGCCAATCACCCGATCGTTACCTGAACGGTTTGGCAGTGCAGGTGATGCCGCAATCGACAGTAAGGACACCCAAGGAAGGACCACCATGTCCCGGCGGATGGGCGTACGGCTGTAGCGTGCGAGCACACCGACGACGCCATGCCCTTGAAATCCCGGCGGAGCCAAGTGAGCATGCACTGGGGCAAGGGGACGCTGCCGGATGGGACGTAGCGGAGACGAATCCTGGCGGCAGATACGCGAGTGTCCCGAGCGTTCCCCGCGATCGCGTGGTGGGTCAGCAATCAGGGCTGGATCGAGATCGGCGACAACGACTATAGTCACTCGTTCGTGCGGGCACTAGACCCTGGCGGTATGGTGTGGGAAGGTCTAGCTCATGACGAATCGCTGGACGAGGCGTTAGCGGCATTGGAAACAGCGCTTGCTGCCTTCATCCGCGAGAAACTGAAGGTTGACCTAACAGGGAAGGACGGCGATGCCAAGCATGCCGAAGGATGACGAGCGCGAGGAGCGCATCGCGATGGAGATCATCATCGATGCCTACGGTCCTGAGGAACAAGCACTCGGTTGGTATACCTACCTGGAGGAGCGGCTGACCTTTCCGTTCCAAACTAGTTGCGTCACTGAGCGGGCCATCTCCCCGCTCCAGGTCGGCGATGCAGTGGAAATCGTCGGCATGGCGCCGCAGGAGGAGTGTACGCAGGAGATGTTCGTCGAGACGCCATGGGGGCACCAGCGCACCCTGGCCGTCCCCCTCGCCCAACTCCAGGTGACCTACGCCGATGATGACTCCCGGCAAGCCGTCGAGGACTGGCACTACTGGCTCAATCGCGGCAACGAGCTATAGGGGCGGCGAAGCGGACCCCACCAGGAGCGTCATGCTAATATGACCTACGGAAGTTGAGCAAATGACAGCTATCGTAGGTCGAGAACGCAAGATGGGCGCCTACGCACGGCCCGGGGGAATCGTGCTGCTCGATGCGCTGCTCGCCGATGGTCGCCGCATCTTCACCACAGAGGACGCTCGAACTGTGGCTGACGCGCTCGATATCCAGCGGAGCGCCCTGCCCGGCCTGCTGCAGGCGCTGGCGGCGGGCGGATGGGTGCGCCGATTGCGCAACGGGCTGTACGCGGTGGACGAGACGCGCCGGGGCGGGCCTGCTCCGCACACCTTCGCCATCGCCACGGCCCTCGTCCAGCCGTCGGCAATCAGCCACTGGTCGGCGCTCGCCTACCACGGGCTGACCGAGCAGGTGCCACGCCTGATCACCGCCAGCACGACCAAAGATGTCGTGACGCCGCGTATGCGCGCCGGTCGCTGCGCGAGCGGCGGCAACCTGGCCAGCGTCTGGGAGATCAATGGTCTGGCCATCCGCTACCTCCGGGTCCAGCCCGCGCGCTTCTGGGGCTTTGACGAGGTGTGGGTGGACGAGTTCAGCCGCGTCCGCATCACGGACCGCGAACGCACGGTACTCGACGGCTTCCTCGCGCCGGAGGCGTTCGGCTCCATGGAGGAAGTGATGGGCGTCCTGGAGGAGCACCTGGGCGAGATGGACGTCCCTCGTCTCGTCGCCTATGCGCTCCGCTACGGCCGGGCGGCCACGACCAAGCGCCTCGGGTACGTCCTGGAATCGCTCGGCGTCGCCGCCGACACACTGCGTGCATTGCGAGAAGCGCCGGTCCGCGGGTATCGCCTGCTGGACCCGCAAGGGCGGGAAGACGGCCGGTACGCCGCAACCTGGCATCTTCGGCTCAATTTGGCGAGCTCGTGAGCACGCCGCGTCCGCTCGGCCGGCACGATTTGGCCCGCGTCGCCGGACGCTTCGGCGTGCCGCCCGAGGTCATAGAAAAGGACTATCTGCTCAGCTATCTCCTTGCCGGTATCGCCGCCGTGCCCGACCTGGCTGGCCTGCGCTTCAAAGGCGGCACCGCCTTGAAGAAGATGTACTTCGGCGACTACCGCTTCTCCGAGGACCTCGATATCAGCGCCGTCGACGCGCCCCAAGGGTCCCAGATGGCCGAGGCAATCGCACGGGTGGTCTCGGTCGCAGAGCGGCTGCTCACCGAAGAGGGTCGCTTCCATCTGGCGTTCGACCGTCCGCCCGAACGCGGCCCGCACCCGGGTGGAC
>JBPCLN010000023.1:0-30977 GCA_051003235.1 Chloroflexota bacterium
GGCGACGCGCAGCAGCCGGAATGCCATACGCATGGATCACGCCCCTGACCGGCTGTCGCGGGACAGCCAACGACCTTGGCCAGACAGCCGCACCCCAAGCGCGGCGTGACTGGGAACACCACCGGGAGCCAGGACGAGCTGCAGACTACGGGGAGTTCGACACGTGCAGCCGCCTTCCGGTAGAGACGCGCGACGACACGAAGGTAGGCCGGTGCGTACGCTACAATCACCGCGCACGTTTTGGCGAGGGGACTCTACCAGCTTGTACGACCAGTTGCAAGGGGGCAGCAAACTTTCCCAGTTCACGCGGGGATCTAGATGCGCAGCAATGTTCGAGCGCCGTTGCCGCGCCGGTCATCTTCCCGGCCCCGATCATGCCACTCGGGTCGCGGGAGATTCCCCTTACTGTCCTCCTTCGGTCACATACGGCCGGAAACGGGCGAGCAGGGCGGCGGGTAGCCGTCCGTGCAACGTTGTGCCGGAGGCGGAAAAGTCTTCCCGGTCAATCTGGCCTCGGCGGTGGAAGAGTTGCACCAGTTCGGGCTGCTGGAAAGGAATGTGGACGGTGATCTCGTGGGCCTGACGGTTGAGGCTCTCGCCGATCGCTTCCGCCAGGGCGTCCAGGCCGATACCTTCCTGGGCGGAGATGGCGACACTGCCGGGGTAATGTTCCAGGAGCGTGAGCGGCAGATCAGCCAGGAGATCGACCTTGTTCAGCACCGTCAGCCGGGGGATGCTTTGCAGCTTCAGTTCTTCAAGGGTGGCGATGACGGTACGGTATTGCTGCCGGTGATTCGTATCGCTGGCGTCAACCAGGATCAACAGCAGTTCCGCCTCTTCCAGTTCCTCCAGGGTCGCCTGGAACGCGGCGACCAGCTTGGGCGGCAGTTTTTGGATGAAACCGACGGTATCCGTCAACAAAATCTCCTGGCCCGCCGGCAGCGTCATGCGGCGCGTCGTCGGCTCCAGGGTGGCGAATAGCTTGTTCTCGGCCAGCACGCCGGCGCCGGTCAGCCGGTTCATGAGCGTGGATTTGCCGGCGTTGGTGTAGCCCACCATGGAGACGACCGCAATGCCTTGCTTGGAGCGGTTGGCGCGATGCAACTGACGGGTGCGCCGTACCTCCTCGAGTTCGCGGTGCAAGCGGGCAATGCGCTGGCGGATATGCCGGCGGTCGGTTTCCAACTGCGTCTCACCAGGGCCGCGCGTGGCGATGCCGCTTACCCCACCCACCGCGCCGGCGCTGCGGGAGAAGAACGTGAACATGCCGGCCAGACGGGGCAGCAGATACTCCAGTTGCGCCAGCTCCACCTGCAACTGCGCTTCCCGACTGTGGGCGCGTTGGGCGAAAATGTCGAGAATAAGGGCGGAACGATCCAGTACCTTGCACTTCAGCGTAGCTTCCAGGTTGCGTTGCTGCGTCGGGCTGAGCTCGGTGTCGACGACGACGGTGTCGTAGGGCAGTTCCTCCCGCAGGGCGACCAGCTCTTCCAGCTTGCCTTTGCCGGCTAAGGTCGCCGGATGGAAACGAGGGACGTGCTGCACCGTGCTGCCGACGACGACGCCACCGGCCGTAGTCACCAAACGTGCCAGTTCCTGTAGTGATTGTTCGGCGGGGAAGGCGCCGCGGGCGCCTTTCGCCTCAACGGCGAGCAGGTAGCAGCGCTCCGGCGGTTGACCAGACTTTCGAGGTAGTGAGGAATCAGCCGGCGTTGGGATGCTCCTTTCCTGCAGTATCACCATCGCTATCGTCGCTGGCGACGGGTCGCAAGGCCTCTGCTAGTTCATCCGCCTCGCCCGGCGGCATCACGTCTCGGGCGGGAAGCGTGACCTGGCGTAGACGGTTGAGCACCTCCTGGAAGCGGCTCTCTTCCAGCGTCAAGGAGAGGAGGATGTAGCCCTCTCCCCGTGATCCGAAGGTGCTGCCCGGCGCGACCAGCACGCCGGCCTGGGCCAGCAATAGATCCGCCACTTCCGCCGACGTGTAGCCGGCGGGTACGCCCGCCCAGAGTATCGGCACCGCCTTCGGCCGCCACACTTGCAGACCGAGCGATTCCAGCACTGCCGTTGCCTGATCCCGCCGCGCCTGGTACGTCGCGTTGCGTTGGGCCAGCCAGTCGCTGCCGACGAGCATCATCGTTTCCGCCAGCGCACGCTGTACCGGTACAAACGTGAGGAAATGCAACTGCTGGCGATATTGGCGCAGCAGACGCAGCACGTCGGCATTACCGACGGCAAAGGCGGCAGGCCATCCCGCCAGGTGATAGGTCCGGGCGGGGGCGTGCAACTCGACGCAGACGCGCCGCGCTCCGGGGATCTCCAGCAAGCTGATCGTCCGGTAGTTATCGTAGGCAAACTCGCCGAAATCGGCGATATGGACGACGAGCAACTCGCGTTCCTGGGCAAATTGGACGACTTGATGGAAAAAGCTAGCCGGCGCTACTGCACCGGTCGGTAGGTTTGGATAGTCGAGCCATAGCATGCGGGCTTTGGCGGTAACCTCCGGCGGCACCGCTTTCAGTTCCGGCAAAAAGTCCTGCTCCGGCCGTAACGGCAAACTCACAGCGCGAGCGCCGACCAACGTGAGGGCCGCCTGGTAGATGGGACGGGCCGGGTCGGGCAGCAGCACCAGGTCGTCCGGGTTGAGCAGCACTGCCGCCAGGCCTATGATGCCGTCTTCAACACTGGTGAGGGGCAGCACTTCACGGGTGGGGTCCAGACTGGTCTTAAAGCGGGATTGATACCAGCGTGCGACCGCGGAACGGTATTCGGGGGCCCCGCCGGCCCCACGAACTGCGGATGGAGCCTTAAGGGCTAGCGCCAGTTGTTCCGCCGCCTCTCGCGGTGGAGGCAACTCGGGTTCAACGGTTGCCATGGAGATAATGTCCCCACCGGCGGCTCGCCGTTCGGCGATTCGCCGCTCCAGGTCGCCGTCACCCGGCGCAAGGAAAGCAGCTAACCGTTGGGCAGGCACGAACTGGGGCGGCTGCCCGCGGTCGCCGGAATTGCCGGCGGTGGGAGCGATCTGATCTTCCACGCTCAGTGCAATGGCCATTCACCCTGAAACACGTACGTCGCCGTGCCGGTCATGAAAACGCCACCGGCACCATCCCACTGGAGGGAGAGATCTCCGCCCGGCAGGTGCACCTGCACGGTGGCGTCGACGATGCCAAGGCGACGGGCCACCGCCATGACGGCGCAGGCGCCACTGCCACAAGCAAGGGTCATACCGGCCCCGCGTTCCCATACCCGCATGGTGAGCTCGTGGCGGCTCTGGACGGCGACGACCTCGAAGTTGACGCGCCGCGGAAACCAGGGATGGTGCTCCACCAGGGGACCGACACGCTCCAGTGGGATGCGCTGTACGTCATCAACAAAAGCAACGGCGTGGGGGTTGCCCATCGAGACCGCGCTGATCTCGAACCGGTGGCTGTCCACGGTGAGCGGCTGCCGTAGCACCGTCGCCTGTTCCGACAGCACCGGGATTCGGGCCGGCTCAAATATGGGCGCCCCCATGTCGACCGTAACGGCCTGGACCCTATCGCCATCCACCAGCAACCGGATGCGCTGGATGCCCGCTCCAGTCTCGATCGCCATCGTCAGGTTCCGGGTGAGGCCGGTGTCATACAGGTACTTGGCGAAACAGCGGATGCCATTCCCGCACATTTCCGATTCGCTGCCGTCCGGGTTGAACATGCGCATCCGATAATCCGCAGCGGGACCCAGGGCCCGTTCGACCAGCAAGAGTCCATCGTGGCCGATACCGCAGTGACGGTCGCCCGTTGTCCGCGCCAGGCGCGGCCAATCGAGTTTCCGCCCGGCGTCTTCCGGGCTCACCACGACAAAATCGTTGCCGATGCCATGCATCTTGATAAAAGGCAGCATTTCACTCATGGTTACAGTATAGCGGGGTTTGGGGCGGGCATTACCTCGTTGACGGGGAAGCGGGGGCGTTCGCCGCGCAGGACGCGCAGCACCTCGTCGATGGCAAGATGAGCGGAGCGAGTGTGGGCCTCCACGGTACCGCCGGCGGAGTGGGAAAAAGGCAGCACACGCGGATGCTCGACCAGCCGGCGGTTGGCGGGCGGTTCTTCGGCAAACACGTCCAGCGCGGCGCCGGCCACATGGCCATTCTCCAGCGCCTCGTACAGGGCGGCTTCGTCGACCAGTTCACCGCGCGCGGTGTTCACCACATAACAGCCTGTCTTGCACTGGGCCAGCGTTTGGCGGTTGAGCAGGTGCCGGGTCTGGGCCGTGGCCGGCGCGTGGAGGGTGACGACGTCGCACTCGGCGAGGAGGGCCGGCAAATCAACATAACGGACGCCGTGCGCGGCCGCCCAGGCGGTGTCGGGATACAGGTCATAGGCGACGATCGTCATGCCGAAGGCCTGGGCGCGGGTAGCCACCTCGCGGCCCACCCGACCGGTGCCGACCACGCCAAGCGTCTTGCCGCGCAGATCGCGCCCCTGCATCCGTTGCCATCCGCCGGCGCGCGTCTGCACGGCCGTTTCCACCAATCGGCGTACGAGGCAGAGGATCAGGCCCAGGGTAAAATCGGCGACGGCGTCGTGATTGGAGCCCACGGTGGTGGTCACCCAGACGCCGCGGTCGGTGGCAGCCGGGAGATCAATCGAGTCGTAGCCGACGCCGGAGCGAGCGATCAGCCGGAGGGGCGGCGCACAGGCCGCCAGCACACGGGCAGTGTAGGCGTCAGGCATGGCAATGGCTGCGACGCAGCCCGACAAGGCGGCCAGGAGCTCCCCTTCCGTCAGTGACGGACGCGGCATCGGTGGGAAGATAAGTTCCACGCCGGCGGCGGTCAATTCGGCTTGACGTTCCGGCACGATCGTGGCGACATGGCGCGGCGTGACCAGCACGCGCTGGGGACGGTTAACACCCATCAGCGAACCTCCTTCCTTTGTGGATCCAGCCGGCCGCCGGCGATTTCCTCGGTGCCGGTCAAGGCAGCGGCAGATAGCGATCGAGCAGCAAACCGAGCCGGCGGCGGGTGTCCGGCGATATGCGTTCGGGTGCGGTCATAATGGCATCCTGTAAGGCGCTACCACACCGACAAGCGGGAGCGTCGGCCAGGTCCGGCACCACCGCTTGAAGGATTCGGGTGGCCTTGCCGACGTTGGCGGCGAGATTTTTCACGACCATTTCGACCGTTACCGCCTCGGCACTGCTATGCCAGACGTCATAGTCGGTGACAAAGGCCAGTGTGGCGTAGCAGAGTTCCGCCTCGCGGGCCAGTTTCGCTTCGGGGAGGACAGTCATGCCGATCACGTCCACGCCCCACTGCCGATAAATTCGCGACTCGGCCTTCGTGGAAAACTGCGGTCCTTCGATGCAGAGGTACGTCCCACCGCGATGGGTGCGAACGCCAAGTCGTTCCGCCGTAGCGGCCAGGGCAGCGCTCAAATCGGCGCAAAATGGCTCTGCGAAACCGACGTGCGCTACCACCCCGTCACCGAAGAAGGTGTTGACCCGGCTCTTGGTGCGGTCGAAGACCTGATCGGGAACGACGAGGTCCAGCGGAGTCAGCTCCTCGCGCATGCTGCCGACGGCGCTCACAGAAATCACACGTTGCACGCCCAATGCCTTTAGCGCGTAGATATTGGCACGGACCGGCACTTCCGTCGGCAATAGGCGATGGCCGCGGCCGTGGCGTGGGAGGAAGGCCAGTCGCTGACCGCCGAACGATCCCAGGACGATGGCATCGCTTGGTTCGCCAAACGGCGTCTGCGGAGACACCTCCCGCACGTCTTCCAGACTCTCCATAGCGTACAAGCCACTGCCGCCGATGATGCCGATCGTCGCGCTATCCGTCACTGTCCGCTCATTTCATTCGCTCTTCCGCTGCTGCCACCACCTGTTGTAACAGCACCGCCGTCGTCACTGGCCCCACGCCGCCCGGGACCGGGGTGAGCATGGCGGCGATCGGGGCGACCGACACCGCATCGACGTCGCCGCGCAAACCGTCCGCCATGACCGTCGTACCGGCATCAAGGACCACCGCGCCTGGCGCGACCATGTCGCCCGTGATCAAGCCTGGCCGGCCGACAGCAACGACGAGTAACTGGGCGCGCCGCGTCTCCGCCGCCAGATCGACGGTGCTGCGATGACACACCGTCACCGTGGCGTTCGCCTGGAGCAGCATCAAGGCGGCCGGCAGGCCAACAACGTCGCTCCGGCCGACGACGACGGCGCGGGCGCCGGCGATGGTGATGCCGGAGGCTTCGGCCAGCAGCAGGAGGGCCCGCGCCGTCGCGGGGATATGGCGCTGGCGACCCTGGGCCAGGAGGCCGGTATTCTCGCCGCTGAGGCCGTCTACGTCTTTCACGGGGGGAATGGCGTCGGTGAGCGCGGCGCGGCGGATGCCGGCCGGCAATGGCGTCTGAATTATAATCGCATCGACGGCCACCGCGCTACCGAGCCGGCGAATCTCGGCGATGGCGCTCCGCTCGTCAGTGGCGGCGGGCAGTTGCACGTCTTCCGCCTCGAGGCCGGCCCGCCGGCAGGCGCGCAGTAGGGCGCGGGTGTACACGGCGGCATCGGCGTCCTCGCCGATACGGACCACGGCAAGGGTTGGCGGCCGGCCCGCTGTGACCTGTACCATCCGGATCCGGCCGGCCAGATCCTGAAGGAGCCGTTCCGCTACCGGCTTCCCGAGGAGGGAGATCGCCGTCATTGCAGGCCATCCTCGTGGAGCAGGTGCTCCACTGCGCTGCGTAGGGCGCCGAGATGCTGGTCGGTTCCTGTTTGCGTTGCCACCCATTGTTGTTGCAAAGCAGACCCACGGGGATCGGACTTGAGCGCGCGCGTGTTTGCTTCCACGTTATAGCCGGCAATGCGCAGTCCGGTGTCGAGCAGTGCGCCGGCAGCGCCCAGGTCGCTAACCAACTGCTCGTTACTGCGCCCCACCAGGGCCAGCGCCGTTTCCGCCAGCGTTGCCGCGGCGGCGGCTACCTGGAGGGGCGGTTGCGCCGCGCCGGCCAGGGCGTCATCAATCACTCGCCGCCGCAATGTCCGCTGCTCCCGATCGGCGCGTGGTAGCCGGTAGGCGGCGGCGACGGCGGCGAACGCCGCGGCGTCCGCGTCAACCGTGGCAAGCAGTTCCTGGCGTAGGCGAATGGCGATAGTTATGCTCGTGACGATTTGATCCTGCCAGGCGGCGTACTCATCTCGCCCGAGGCTGAACCGGCAGACCATTTCGATCAGTGCCGCCCCGGCCGCCGCGGCGAGCGCCGCTGCTGCGCCGCCACCCGGCGCCGGACGATCGGAGCCGAGCGCGTCCAGAAATGCCCTCACCGTCAGGTCGGCGGAGCGCTCACCGGCCAAGCGAGATATCCTCTCTTGAGTGGTGGCCTGACGGAGAGTGCATTATCGCCGGACGCCGGCGCGTCGGTTCGGCGCGTTCGCCACCTGGCGCTGGTTGGCCGGCGGGAGGTAGCGCCGCTTCAGCAGATCATTGTCGTGCGCCGCCAGCCCGCGCGGCAGACGCCCGTAGAGCCGAACGAGGTGGATAAAGAAGGTGACTGCGCTCACCAGCACAAAGAGCCAGAGCCACAACCGCCAGGCGAGTACGGGCACGTTGCCGTGCCGGACGAGGAGCAACATCGCCGCAGCAGCAGCGAGACCAACACTCCACACGGCGAGACCATCCAAGAACTGCAGCACCGGACGGTAGTTACGGAAACGGCGCCGAGCCTCCAGCAGGTAGTGATAACCGACGAAGAGCACAGCCGCACCAATGCCGACAATGAATGGAACATAATAGTTAAAGGTGGAGCCAGGTGAAGCCAGAAGATAGGTCTGTACAGCCGACCAGTTCATTACGTCGTTCGACCCTTCGCAATTGCCTATCCCGCCCGTCGTGGTTAGCGCGGGCGCAGCAGCACTTTCACCTGGCCCTGCAGACCAAGTTTTTCAATGTGCTCGTCCACCACGTCCTTTGGCACCAGCCGGAGGAAGAGCTGGATCACTACCAGCAGGATGAAGAAGTCGCTGATTTGACCCAGGACCGGAATCGCTTCCGGAATGAGGTCAATTGGGGAAAGCACGAGCAGGGCGCCGCTGATGAGGCCAATTTTCAGGTATGCCGGCACCCGGGTGTCTTGCAGCAGGCTGAAGGCGAGCTGGCCGTACTTCCAGAGCATTGGGAGCATGCGGAACGCACCGCCCAGTCCCATGGCCTTACCGCCTGCTCCATCGCGTTTCTTCTTTGCCACGGTGATTTCCCTTTCTCTGCGGCGTGAATAGGGCGTATTGTACGACTTCAAGCGGCACGGCGGGTCCGTCCGGTAGCATGGGGCGGTGACTGACCGTTCGCGTCCCCTGCCATGTCAACACCGCCACCGTCAACTCCTAGCCGACTTCTGGCTTAATGATATTGACGCCCTATGTTACGTCGAGCCGCTCTGGCCGGTGCTGCGGGCCGCGGTCGGCGCGAGCGGAGCGACGATCGTGGGTGAGCGCTTGCATCAGTTCACCCCCCATGGCTTCACCGGCGTTCTGCTGCTGGCCCAGTCGCATGTCAGTGTTCATACCTGGGTCGAACAGCGACTCCTGCTGCTCGACGTGCAGACGTGCGGGGTCATGCGGCCGGAGCTCATCGTCGAACAACTTCGGGCCTACCTGCAGCCGTTGCACCTTCAGGTCCGTTCCCTGGAACGCGGGACATTGCCGGACGGAGATTATGAGGGTTCCGTCCCAAACTGACGGTCACCGGCGTCGCCAAGGCCAGGGACGATATAGGCGTGGTCGTCCAGGCGATCGTCAACCGAGGCGAGGGTGACGGGAGTATGCGGATGGGCGGCGAAGAAGGCGGTGATGCCCTCGGGAGCGCCAATGACGCCGACAAAGCGCACGTCGGGTACGCCCCAGCGCCGTAGGATCTCTACGGTGGCCACGGCTGACCCGCCGGTGGCAAGCATCGGGTCGAGGACGAAGCAGACGTCCACACCTGGGGTGGCCGGCAGCCGATTGTAGTACTCGACCGGAACCAGGCGATGCTCGTCACGATAGACGCCGAGGTGCCAGACCTGTGCATCTGGAAAGAGGTGTAAGGCGCCTTGCAACATGCTCGTGCCGGCGCGCAAGACCGGCACCAGGCCGATACGCGGCGCGATCACCAGGCCGGCCGCCATCGCCAGGGGCGTCTGAACCGCGAGGGGACGCTGGGCGAGATCGCTGCTGGCCTCGTAGGTCAGAAGCGTGCCCAGCTCTTCCACGAGGAGACGGAAGGCGCGTGTACCGGTTGCGGCGTCGCGCAACTGCGCCAATTTCGCGGCCACGACGGGATGCTCCACCACGCGGAGCGGCGCTGGAATGGTGGTAGACAAGGCTGCGTCACTGCTCGTTGGAGATGCCGGGGACGGGGTAGCGCAAGCAGATGCCGGCGACTTCGCCGCGAACTTCCTCCAGGGTCGCCTCGTCTTTCCAATGGCGCAGCGCCTTCGGGATCAACTCGGCGATCTGGCGCATTTCCGCCGTACCGAAACCGCGTGTAGTGGTGGCCGGCGTGCCAAGGCGGATACCGCTGGTCCGCGCCGGGGGCAGCGGATCGTTCGGGAGCTGGTTCTTGTTGACGGTGATATTGACCTCGTCCAGCACTCGTTCCGCCCGTTTGCCGCTCATGTTGGTGATGCTGCGCAAATCCACCAGCATCACGTGGTTATCGGTCCCGCCGGAAACGATGCGCAGGCCGTGCTCCTCGATCCCCTGAGCGAGCGCGCGGGCGTTGGTGACAATTTGCTCGGCATAGGTGCGGAAAGCCGGCTGCATCGCCTCGTGGAAGGTCACAGCCTTTCCGGCGATGATATGCATGAGCGGTCCACCTTGGATGCCGGGAAATACCGCAGCGTCGATCGCCTTGGCGTACAATTGCTTGCTCAGGATGAAGCCGCTGCGCGGTCCGCGCAGGGTCTTGTGCGTTGTTGAGGTGACGATATCGGCGTACGGCACCGGACTCGGATGAACACCGGCGGCGACGAGACCGGAGATGTGGGCCATGTCGACCAGCAGTAACGCGCCCACGGCGTCGGCGATCTGGCGCAGCCGGGGAAAGTCGAAGATGCGGGAGTAGACGGTGGCGCCGGCCACAATCATACGCGGGTGCTCGCGTTCAGCCAGCGCCGCCAGAGCGTCGTAGTCGATCAATTCCGTTTCGGGGTCCAGGCCGTAGGAGACAAAATTGTAGAGTCGGCCGGAGAAGTTGACCGGTTTGCCGTGAGTGAGGTGGCCACCCTGGTCGAGGCGCAAGCCCAGCACAGTATCGCCCGACTCCAGGACTGCATAGTAGGCGGCCATATTGGCTGTGGCGCCGGAGTGCGGCTGGACGTTGGCATGTTCAGCGCCAAATAGGGCCTTGGCTCGGTTAATCGCCAGTTGTTCCACCTGGTCGACGAACTCACAGCCGCCGTAATAGCGGTTGCCTGGGTAGCCTTCGGCGTATTTGTTGGTGAGGATCGTGCCGGCAGCTTCCAGCACGGCCTCGCTGGTGTAGTTTTCCGAAGCGATCAGTTCAATGTTCTGCCGCTGCCGGCGCTCTTCCTTGCGTAACGCCTCAAAGACCTCCGGGTCAGCGCGCTCCAGTACATTCGTCTGTGTCACTCGCGTCTCCCCTTCGCCCGACCTGCCGCTTGCCGTCTACGGCTCCGTTCCAACCGGCCCAGGGCAGTATAGCGGATGAACCCAGCGGGAAGACCGGCCCGCCCTCGCTGCCATTCGTGGTACGCTGCTCTGCGCGTCGTTGGCACCAGGGCGGCTACTCGGTGAACCGGCCGTGAGCCTTCGGGTACAGTATGGGTTGATTTGGCCGCCCATCGGCTGCTGCCGTGTACACGTTAAGTTTGGAGAATATCACTATGCCGAGTGGGGGAGCAGGCCGGCACTGGCATCCGACGCCGTCTGCTGGTAAGGACGCGGCACGCTGCGCCTTTGGGGAGGGTCGCACCGCCATCCGTTCCGTTGGGGGCGTCCCGTTGTGCCGGCAGCACGCCGGCGCCTGCAAGGCGGCTCTAGCTGATCCCCGGACGGGAGAGCAAGTGCGGGCCTGGGTGGCGCAACAGCAACCGGCCGCTGCCGTCGCTGAGTAGGGCGACAGCGCATGGGTAACTAGGAGCGCTCGGTGGCAGCGCCTTCCCTAGCGGCGCCGATCTTTGGTCGTGCCGTGCCGCGCGGCGCGGTAAGGGACCGGTCCATCACGGCGCGGCTTGCGCCGCTGCTTGTCGTGGCCCTGACGGCACTTGGCCTCATCTTGCGCCTGCGGGGGCTCGTCGTGCCGTGGCGCGATATCTGGATCGACGAGGCATTCAGCATCTGGTTGGCGGAGCTGCCACCCTGGCATGCGGTACAGGTGATTGCCCAGGTGGACCAGCATCCTCCGCTCTATGCCCTGCTCCTGCACCTCTGGCTCTTGCCGCGCGACGATCCCTGGTGGGCGCGCTTCTCCTCGGTCCTGGCCGGCACGACGACGATTCCTGTAGCGGGGCTGCTGGGCCGGGCCGTGCGCGGTTGGCGATTGTGCCTGGTGGCGGCGGCGCTCGTCGCCTTTTCGCCAATTCTGGTGCGCTACTCCCAGGAAGTGCGCATGTACGCTCTGGTCAGCTTGTTCGTGTTCCTGTCGACCTTGCTGCTGGTCCAGGCATTAGCAGGCAACCGCCGTGGCGCCTGGGTGGCCTTCGGTGTCGTGACGCTCCTGCTCGTCTACACCCACAACATCACCCTTTTCCTCTTGCCGGCGCAGGCGCTCTTTGTATGCTGGAAGGCGAGGAGCGACACCGCCAGGCTCCGTGCTTACCTCGTGACGATGGCCGTCGTCGGCCTGCTCTGGCTGCCCTGGGTACCGGTGCTTGGCCACCAGGCGCGCGGTGTTGTCCAGCGCTTCTGGATCAGTCCGCCGACCTGGCCGACGGTCGCGCCGGTGCTCCTCGACTACGTCAATGCCTTCACCCCGAAGGCAGGCGCTGTGGCCGGCCATCAGTTCCCATTGGCGCTATGGGGCAACCGCCTGCTGTGGCCCTTCGTGGCCCTCGCCTTGCTCGGACTGGTTGCCGGACTGCGCCGTTTTGGACTGCTCTTCCTGCTCACGTTCGCATTACCGATCTTGATCACCCTCGGCCTCAGCCATGTGCGGCCCATCTTCGAGGAGCGCGTACTGCTCTACGTCACGACAGGGGCGATCATGCTGCTGGCCTCCGGCATTGCGGCCGTCCGCATGCTCCCCATCAACCTGCTCTTACTGGCGCCGATATTGTGGCTGAACATCCTCAGCCTGAACAACTACAATCTGAACTCCAAGAAGGAGCAATGGCAGAGCGCGGCGAACTACGTCGCCCAGCACGCCCAGCCCGGCGACCTGATCCTCTTCAATGCCACCTGGGCCCAACTGCCCTTCGACTATTACTACCGCCGCCAACCGGCGCCTGCGCTCGTCAAACATGGCCTGCCGGTGGACCTTTTCGACCGCGGCGTGTTGGAGCCACCCTTCCAGCAGAGCGACATCACCACCGCCGTTAGGCTGTCCGCCGGCCACCAGCACGTCTGGTTATTGCTCAGCCACAACTGGTACAACGACCCGGAGGACCTCATTCCGCCCGTCATGGGTACACTCTTCAGCCACGCCCAGAAGCAGCAGTTCAGTGGGATTCAGCTGGTGTACTACAGCAAGTAAGGCCGATGCCAGGTTTCGTCATAACCGTGGTGGCGAAGCGACATTGGGGAGGGGAGTACGTGCGTGCGCATTGTCGTCATCGGCGCGACCGGGCACATCGGCACCTATCTGGTACCGCGGCTCGCGCAGGCCGGCCACACCGTCATTGCCTTGAGCCGCGGGAAGCGCGTCCCTTACCGTCCCGATGGCGCCTGGAACTTCGTGGAACGGGAGACGGTCGACCGCCAGACGGAGGAGCAGGCAGGCACCTTCGGCGAGCGCATCCGCGCCCTGCGGCCGGACGTCGTGGTTGATCTGATCTGCTTCCGAGAAGACAGCGCCAGGCATCTGGTCGAAGCGCTGCGCGGTGACATCCAGCACTTCCTGCATTGCGGCACGCTGTGGGTCCACGGGCCGACCGAGGTTGCGCCCACCAGCGAAGCCCAACCTCGCAAACCCTTTGGCGATTACGGCGTCCACAAAGCGGCGATCGAACAATACCTGCTCGACCAGGCTCGACGCCATGGCTTTCCGGCGACAGTGTTGCATCCCGGCCACATCGTCGGTCCGGGCTGGCCGCCGGTCAATCCGCAGGGGCATTGGGAACCTTCTGTATTCAGCACACTGGCGGCCGGCGAGCCGGTTGCCCTCCCTGATCTGGGTCTCGCGACGTTGCACCACGTGCATGCAGACGACGTCGCGCAAGCCTTCCAGCGGGCGATAGAATATCGGTCCGTTACCGTCGGGGAGAGTTTCCACGTCGCGTCGCCGGCGGCGCTGACACTACGCGGCTACGCCAAGGCCGTGGCGCGCTGGTTTGGCCGAGAAGCGAACCTACAGTATCTGCCCTGGCCCGAATGGCAGCAGGGGGTCGCGGAGGGACCGGCGGAAGCTACTTGGAGTCACATCGCCCACAGCCCGTGCGCCAGCATAGCCAAGGCACAGCAGTTCCTTGGCTACCAGCCACGGTATAGCTCCCTGGAGGCGATTCGAGAGTCGATGGACTGGCTGGTCGCAGCGAACGTGGTGGATGCCCCCACGCTGCGTGGGACAAGCTGAGCGCGCGCCACCTCTCCCTTTGTGTCCGGCGTCCTTGCCCTGTCGGTTCCTGCGGTGTATCGTAACGGCTAAGTGTTCGTGCCTTGTAGAAGGAGTGCCGGTCATGCTTGCCCCCTTGCTCTATCACCAGGGAGAACCGTTGGGCGTGGAGGAGATTGAACTGGACCAGCCGCGCGAAGGAGAGGTCCTGGTGCGGATGGTCGCCAGCGGCGTCTGTCATAGCTGTCTGCACGCCGCCGACGGCACCTGGGCCGACGTGCCGACGCCAATGGTGCTGGGTGACGAGGGCGCCGGCGTCGTTGAGGCCATCGGGCCGGCGGTGCGGTCCGTCGCCCCTGGCGATCATGTGATCCTCTCCTGGGCCCCCGCCTGCGGCAACTGCCGCTACTGCGCGACGGGCCGGCCGCAAATCTGCGAGAGGCGGCCGAAGCCGTACCACATGGCGGACGGCAGCACACGGATGCGCTGGCAGGGGCAGCCGGTCTATCACTACGGCTATGTTGCCTCCTTCGGACCGATGAGTGTGGTGCCGGAATCCTGCGTCGTGCCAATCAGCAAAGAAATGCCGCTCGAAAAGGCGGCGCTAATCGGTTGCTCCGTGATGACGGGGGCCGGCGCCGTGCTCAATACGGCGCGGGTACCGGCCGGGGCGAGTCTGGCCGTCTTTGGCGCCGGGGGCATTGGCCTCAACGCGATCCAAGGTGGGGAACTGGTCGGCGCCGCGCCGATCATTGCCGTAGACACCGTCGATGCGAAGCTGGAGTTTGCGCGCGGCTTCGGCGCCAGCCACGTTGTCAACGCCCAACGGGAAGAGCCGGTCGAGGCGATCCGGCAGCTTACGCACCGGGGAGCGGACTTCACCGTCGTTGCCGTTGGCCATGCCGGCGTGATGCGCCAGGCCTATGACGCCACCGCGCTGGGCGGCACCTGCGTCGTGATCGGCATCCCCCCTTCCGGGACGATACTCACCCTCGACGCGCATAGCATCGCTGCCCGGGAAAAGCGCCTGGTAGGCTCCTGCTACGGCTCAGCCTCCGTGAAGGCCGATTTCCCGCGCATGGTGGATCTCTACTTGAGCGGCAAGCTGAAGATTGACCAGCTCATCACCCACCGCTACGGCATCGACGGCGTCAACGAAGCCTTTCGGGCGCTCGCGGCAGGGGAAGTGGCACGCGGCTTGATCGTCTTCTAACTACCTCCTACGGCGCCAACTGCACCTTCATTGACCCTTCGCCCGCCCGCGCCGCCAGCAGACCTTCCTCGTAGCCGGAAAGCGGTAGGCGGTGCGACACCAGGCGGTCGACGCGCACAGCGCCGGATTGCAGCAACGTAATGGCGTCCTCGAAGGTGTAGGCGACGGCGAAGCTGCCGAGCACCGTCAGGTCGCGCTGGAAGACCTCGTAGGGACGAAGGCTGATTGTGGCTTTTTCCGGACTGACGCCGAAGATAAGGAGCGATCCCCCATCGGTGACGCTCGGGACCAGACTCTGCACGACGGCGGGCACGCCGGTGACGTCGATAGCGGCGTCGAACCCGTAGGGCGCCAATTCCTTTAACTGCTGCGCGGCGTCAGCGTCGGCGGTCACCACGTGCTCTGCTCCCAACTCACGGGCCAGGGCAAGCCGGCTGGCGCGCAGATCCGTCACCACCACTTCGGCAGCGCCGCTGCGGCGGATCGCCTGGAGCATTAGGAGGCCCATTGGGCCGGCGCCGGCAATCAGCACCCTTGCCGCGGGCGCCAACCGCAACCGGCGCAGGCCATAGACGACGCAGGAGAGCGGCTCGACGAAGGCAGCCTGCTCCGCGTCCAGCCCATCAACGGGGTAGACGTTGCGTTCCGGGGCAACGACGAACTGGGCAAAGCCGCCAGCCCGATTGACGCCGATCACCTGCAAGTTGAGGCAATGGTTGCCGCGCTGAATGTGGCAGTAATGGCAATGCTCGCAGTGGATGTTGGGCTCGATCACCACTCGCTGCCCGGGCCGGACCGCGGATACCGCTGGACCAACCTCCTCGACGATTCCGGCAAGTTCGTGGCCGGGGATCACCGGATAGCGGGTGAGCGCATAGTCACCATCGTACAGGTGTTGGTCCGTGCCGCAAAGGCCACAACGTTCGACACGCACGATTACTTCATCGGCTTGCCGCTTGGGAACGGGGATCTCTTGCACAGAGGCGTGGTGGGGAGCTTCCAGCACAATTGCTCGCATTGGGGGGTTCCTTTATCCTGTAACGCACTTCGCGCTAATATGGTACGTTGATTGAAGCTGACTACCACAAGCTCGGTGCAGAGAGGTGCCGCCTTGTCCGATGATAGCGTGCCGGCCCTCATTGCGGCGGCGCGGCAGGGTGATCACGTCGCCTACGGCGAGTTGATTCGTCGTTACAGCGATGCCCTCTATCGTGTTGCCTACCGCCTCTTGCGCGACCATGGCGAGGCGGAGGACGCTTGCCAGGAGGCCTTCTTGCGGGCGTACACGCGGCTAGAGACCTACGACTCCCGCTATGCCTTTTACACCTGGATTGCAACGATCATCACCAATATCTGCCTGCGCATGCTGCAGAAGCGCGATTGGCGGACGATTAATGTGGATCCGGCCTTGCTGTGGGCGGCGCCGGTCCTGGCTCAGGACGAGCCGGAAATGGTGCTGCTCGTCAAGGAACGGGCGGATGTCGTCCGGCAAGCGCTGGACGGGTTGCCGGACGCCTATCGCCAGGTCGTCATCTTGCGCCATTGGCACGACCTGTCCTATCAGGAGATCGCCGACGCCACCCGGCAATCGCTGGCGTCGGTCAAGATTCGGCTGCATCGGGCGCGCCAGATGCTAGCCACGCAACTCGTGGAACGGCGGACACTTGGTGGGCTTGCCTGATTCGTCGACGGCGGACCAACATGCCGGGCTGCCGGCGGGCTTTACCGAACGCGTCCTGGCCGGGCTAGACGGCGCTCAACACCGGCGCTCCCAGCGGGAGGCGCGCCGGCTCGGCGTTGCCATGCTGCTGATCGGCGTGGCGATCGGCCTGGTACTGCTGGCGGCCATTCCGTTTCGCGGCCCCGGTGTCGGCACGCGGACCATCGTGCTCTGGTTAGCGCGCTCTATCGTCGTCTTGAATACCCTGGGCCGCCAGGAAGACGCCCTGCTGGCGCGTCTCCATCTGGATGCATTACCCATCGGCGTAACAACGCTGATCCTTATCTCCTGCCTCGTCGGCGTCTGGCGTCTCACCACCTATGACCGTCGGCCCGGACGGCGTCCCCGCCGTCGGACGTTTGTCGCCCTCTTTGCCCTGACCGCCGTGGCGCTCGCTCTCGCTCTGTTGACCCCCCTTCGCGCCTGGCAAACCGGAGCCTTGCGCTGGGGCGATACCAATCTGGCTGATCCCAGCGCCGGCACGGTGCTCGTCTTGAACGGCAATGCCAGCTTGCCTACGGGCTTGAACGGCGGCCTGTCGGTCATTCTGGGAAACGTGCGGGTGACCGGCACGGTGCAAGGCGACGTTGTTGCCGTCCTGGGGAGTGTGGTACTCAGCACCGGTGCGGTGGTGCAAGGGGATGTGATCGCCGTTGGCGGGCGCGTTGACAATGTCGCCCAGGGCCGGGTAATGGGGGACGTGATCGGCAGTGCGCCATTGCTGGCGCAGCCGCCGCGCTCAGACGCGGCCCGCCTTCGCCTAGCCATCGCGGCCTGGATCGGGTTACTCTTGCTCGGCATTACCCTGAGCGCGTTGTTTCCCTGGCCAATGCTTCTGGTCGCGGCCACCGCCCGGCGCTTTACCTGGCAGAGCATGCTCACGGCATCCGGCGCCGGAATCGGTTTACTGCTGGTGATCGTCCCGTTGGCGTTGAGCGTGGCGGGATTGCCCATCGCGATTGCGTTGCTGCTGGTGACCTTGCTGGCCTGGGCCTTCGGCCTAGTCGCGGTGGGGGTGGCGCTCGGCCGGCGCCTGTTACGGCCCTTTGGGCGTAATAGTTCGATCTTATTGGCGGCGGTCTGTGGCCTGGGGGTGCTCGGCGCCATCTCGGCCCTGCCGTTCGTCGGGCCGCTGTTCGTCGTCGCCGCCGGCCTGCTTGGGGCAGGAGCGGCGGTGATCAGTGCTCTGGACGCCGACACAGCGGAAGGTGCGCTGCGGCCGGGACGCTGAGGGACTGTATTGGTGGAAAGGAGTGTCCGCTGCGGCGGAGGGCCCCTCCGCCGCAGAAGAAAGGTTACGCCCTCGCGCGGCGGCGGCCCAGCAATCCGGTGAGAACGACACCGGCGCCCAGGATCAATGCCAGCGGGAGCGAGGCCTCCCCAGTCGCCATGCCACCGCCGCCGGTTGTCGGGGCGGCCTTGGGTGTAGCACTGGTTGTAGCGGCGGCTACGGTGCCTTTGATATCGCCGCAGGCGATATAGACGCCGGCGTTCTTGGCCGACTCATGCAGATTGATGGCAAAGGTACCGGCCGTGAGGGTGTCCAGCGACACATTGACCATCGTGGTGGACGTGCCGTTGACGACGCTCGCCAGTGGATACTTCACGGCGCCGACGGCGGGGCAGGAGCCGACGTGAATGTGCTCCGGCTCGGAACCGCCGGCCGGCTCGCCGGTCACGTTGATGACCACCTGAGTTTGGGCGCCCATCGCCGTCAGCGTGGCTGTCCCGGACACGCCGGAGTTATTCTGGGTTGCCAGGGTGACGGTCACCGGCCCGCTTTGGGCGGTGACACTGCCCACGAGGGCAAGCGTCATCAGGAGGGCGAGGCTCAGGATAAGAGACAAACGCTTCATCTAGTCTATGACCTTTCCTTGGGACTTCGTCATTACAGAGAGCGCGAACCACCGTCCGCGCGGTCAGAGTTGTACCGTCAATGCTCGTGCTAGGCGCCTCCCTTCCGCCGGTTCGGTGCCGGCTCGCCAGCAGTGCGTCAGTCAACGGCGCACGCAAGGCGTGTATCGCACGATAGTACAGTATGGGTTACACAGCGCAATGGCGACACGGTTGCCCGGTGGATGGCCCGGTATACTGACTTCCTCAAGAGCGCGGCAAAGTGGGCGGACCGGGTGATGGATACGGCGCGGCGCATCTCGCGGGGATCACTGCAAGCCACCTTGCGGGCCCATAATGTACGACCCTCCAAGTCCCTTGGCCAGAACTTCCTGCTGGATTTAGACGTCGTCGACGCCTCCCTGGCCGCCGCCAATGTCGGTCCAGACGATACCGTACTGGAAGTTGGACCGGGCGCGGGCGTGCTGACTCTGGCGCTGGTGCGCGCCGCCCGGCGGGTGGTGGCGGTGGAACTGGACCGCGATATGCTGCGCATCCTGGCGGCAGTGCGCCGGGATCATCGCAATCTGGAACTGGTCGAAGCCAACATTATTGACTTCCCGCCCAGCGATCTTGTCGGTGACGATTCGTACAAGGTAGTGGCGAATCTGCCCTACTACCTGACTTCCGTCGCGATCCGCCATTTCCTCGAGGCGCAGCACCGGCCGGAGGTTCTGGTGTTGCTTCTGCAACGGGAGGTGGCCGAACGCGTCTGTGCTCAGCCCAACGACATGAGTATGCTGGCGCTCAGCGTCCAATTGTACGCCGCGCCGGAGATTCTGCGTCTCGTTCCGCCTTCCAGTTTCTATCCTGAGCCGAAAGTGGAATCGGCCCTCGTGCGACTGACACTGCGGGCGGAACCGTTGCTGCCGCGTGCGCGCATTCCGACCTTCTTCTTGCTCGCTCAGGCCGGCTTCAGCGATCGGCGCAAGCAAATCCATAACTCGCTGCGTATTAACCTGCGGATGGTGACGGAGGAGGTGACGGCGCTCCTGGATGCTGCCGGCATCGACGGGCGGCGGCGGGCGGAGACCCTATCCTTGCCGGAGTGGGGGACGCTGGTGGAAGCGGCGGAAGGCATGCCCCGTGTGGCTGAAGCGCTTGCTCGGACGTAATTCGCCGGTAGCTACCCGGGTAGCGCTTTCGAACGGGGCCCAGCCGCTCCTGGTTGTCGGCCTCGGCAACCCGGGGCCCGGCTATGCCCACCACCGCCATAACGCCGGCTTTATGGTGGTCGCTGAACTGGCCCGGCGGCACGGCATCGCCGTGAAGGAACGCAAGAAGCAAGCAGTACTCGGCAGTGGCGCTATCGGCGGGCGCAGCGTGCTACTGGCCATGCCCCAAACCGGTATGAACGACAGTGGCAAGAGTATCAAAGCCCTGCGGGACTTCTACAAGCTGCCGGCGGAGCGGGTGCTGCTGGTCTACGACGACCTGGACTTACCGTTCGGCCACGTGCGCATGCGCGCGAACGGCAGCGCCGGCGGACACCACGGATTGGAATCAACGTTCGCGGCAACGGGTACGATGAACTATCCGCGCGTCCGCGTCGGCATCGGGCGTCCGGCGACGCGAGGAGAGGTCATCGGCTTCGTGCTATCTCCCTTCCATCCCAGCGAGCAGGCGGAGGCCACCGCCGCCATCGCCGCCGCCGCCGATGCGGTGGAACAGTGGATCGCCGGGGAAGCAGCGATCGGAGTGAGCACATCGCAACACTAACCGCCCCGGCCGGAATGCTTGATCTGGTGACGCTGCCGGATGGTGTGACACGCTTCCTGGGCGATCGGTCCGGCGCACGCGGCCTGCTCGTGAGCGGCGTGCTGGATGCTGCCCGTTCGTTTGTGCTGGCCCAGCTGGTGCGGCGCAGCCCGGCGCCGTTCGTGGTGGTGGCCCCCGCCGGTGGGTCAGCCGTTCGTTTACAGAATGAACTGCGGGCCTGGCTGGGCGCCGAGCGACCGGTGCTGCTCTTCCCCCAGCAGGACGCCCTTCCCTACGAGCGCCTGATCACCGACCCCGCCATCGCCGGCCAGCGCATCGCCTGTTTGCTGGCACTGGCTGCCGGCGAGCAGCCGGTGATCATGACCACGCCGATTGCGCTCAGCCAGTCCACGCTCGGCGCCGAGGATGTCCGCACCCAGACCCGTCACTGGCAGCCGGGCGAACGCTTCCCGCTGCAACAGGTGCTGGCCGGCTGGATGGCGTTGGGCTACGAGCCGGCGGCACTGGTGGAGGAGCCGGGCACCTTCAGCCGGCGTGGTGGCGTGGTGGACATCTTTCCCATCACCGCCGAGGGGCCGTACCGTCTGGAACTCTTTGGCGACGAGATCGAGACGATCCGCCGCTTCGACGCCGCCACGCAGCGCTCGCACGATGCCGTGCCGGAGCTGCTGATCCCGCCTGCCCGCGAAGCGTTGCCCGGTCACGGTCCGCGCGCGGCGGCGGAGCTCGGCGTGCTCAGCCTGGCCCACCTTCGCCCGGACGTACGCGAACGGTGGGAGGCGGACCTGGAGGCACTGCAAAACAGCCAGTCGGTCGATGGGATTGAGTTTTTCAGCGCCTATCTCCAGGGACTCTTTGGTCTGCTCTCTCACCTGCCGTCGAACGGTATCGTGGCGTTGCTGGATATCGTCAATCAGGAAACGGCGGTGCAGCACCACATCGAGCAAGGGGAGGAGCAGCACAGCACCGGCATCACCATCGGCGATATCCCGGCAGGGTTACGCCATCCCTACCTGACCTGGCACAACCTGCTGGCTCCGCTGCAGCGCCGGCGGGCGTTGCTGTTGGAAACAGGTGCGGCGCCGACGTTCCAGATCGGCGGCTCCCCGGCGGTGCGCGAACTGACGCAAAACGTCCCCAACTTCCAGGTGGAGAAAGGGACGGAGGAACTGGCCTTCGTCACGCCGCCACTGTTTGCCGGACGCTTCAAGCCCCTGGTAGAACAGTTAGCCGCCTGGCTCGCCGCCGGCGTGCGGGTGGCCGTCGGCACGCCGCAAGCCGATCGGGTGTACGAGCTCCTGGAAGGCTTCAGTATTCCGGTACGCCATGCGGCATCGCTGGCCGATCCCTGGCCCGCCGGCTCCGTGACCGTCGTGATGGCCACGCTGCAGGAAGGCTGGCGCTCCGAGGCGGCCGGCGCCGTGCTATTGACCGATTACGAGCTCTTCGGCCAGCATGCTCACGCCCGCCGCGAACGCCGGCCGGCCGTCGACCGCGCCTTCCTGGCCGAGTTGCAGGAAGGCGACCACGTGGTCCACGTCGATCATGGCGTAGGGCGCTTCGTCGGCGTCGTCTCCCGCGACTACGGCTCCGGCAAGCGCGACTACGTGATGCTGGAGTACCAGGGAGCCGACCGCCTCTACGTGCCGACCGACCAGTTGGACCGCGTCACCCGTTATATTGGCGTGGGCGAAGGGCAGCCGGCGCTCAATAAGCTTGGTTCGTCGGAGTGGGCGCGGGCCAAAGCGAAGGCGCGCGGCGCGGCCCACGATATCGCCGAAGAACTGATCAAGCTCTACGCCGTCCGGGCGTCGCGCCAGGGGCATGCCTTCTCGCCCGATAACGAGTGGCAACTGCAGATGGAGGCCGCCTTTCCCTACGTGGAGACGCCCGACCAGTTGCTGGCCATCCAGGAAGTCAAAGATGACATGGAGACGCCGCACATTATGGACCGGCTGGTCTGCGGCGATGTCGGCTACGGCAAGACGGAAGTGGCGTTACGAGCCGCCTTCAAGGCGGCGATGGACGGGCGCCAGGTAGGGATCCTGGTGCCGACGACGGTGCTGGCCGAGCAGCATTACCTGACCTTCACGCGCCGACTGGCCGCCTTCCCGGTGAAGGTGGAGCTCCTGAGTCGTTTCCGCACGACCGTCGAACAGAAGCAGGTCATTGCCGCCCTGGCCGACGGCAGTATCGACATTGTCATCGGCACCCACCGGCTGCTGCAGAAGGATGTTGCCTTCAAGCAACTGGGGCTGGTGGTGATCGACGAGGAGCAGCGCTTTGGCGTTGCCCACAAAGAGCGGCTGAAGCAACTGCGTCAGGAAGTAGACGTGCTGACCCTTTCCGCGACGCCCATTCCGCGCACGTTGCACATGTCGCTGGCCGGCGTGCGCGACATGAGTGTGATCGACACGCCGCCGGAAGAACGGCTGCCGGTGAAGACCTTTATTGCCCAGGAGGACGACCGGCTAATCCGCAACGCTGTGCTGCGGGAGTTCGAGCGTGACGGCCAGGTCTACTTTGTCCACAATCGGGTTCAGACGATCGGGGCGGTGGCGGAGAAGCTACGCCAGTTGATCCCGGAGGCGCGCATCGCCGTCGGTCACGGCCAGATGGCGCCGGAGCAGTTAGAGCGCGTGATGCTGGAATTCTCCGATGGGAAATCCAACCTGCTGCTCTGCACGACGATTATCGAGAGCGGCCTGGACATCCCCAACGCCAACACCATCATCATCCATCGGGCAACGCACCTGGGGCTGGCCCAGCTCTACCAGTTGCGCGGTCGCGTCGGGCGCAGTAACCGCCGCGCCTACGCCTATCTCCTTTACGGTAACGAGCAACAGTTACCGGAACTGGCCGAGCGGCGTCTGCGCGCCGTCTTCGAAGCTTCCGAACTGGGCGCCGGTTTCAAGATCGCCATGAAGGATCTGGAGATTCGCGGTGCCGGCAACCTTTTGGGCGCCGACCAGCACGGCCACGTCGGCGCAGTCGGCTTCGATCTCTACACCCGGTTGCTGGCCGACGAAATCGATGAACTGCGCGGCCAGGTGGTGGCGACACCGCCCCAGGTGACCGTTGACCTACCAATTGGCGCCATGCTGCCGGACGCCTACATCGGCGACCAGAGCGTGAAGATCGACCTGTACCGCCGGCTAGCGGCTATCACGACGCTGGAGGACGCCCGGACTATTCGCCAGGAGATCAGCGACCGATTCGGCCCGCCGCCCGAGCCGGTGGAGAATTTATTGACGATCATCGAGCTCAAGGGGATGGCAATTGCGCTGGGCATCCCAAGCGTCACAGTGGTGGAAAACGAGCTAACGGTGAGGCTGCCGCCCAACCGCCAGCTCACTCGTTCCGCGCTCTACCGCGCCTACGGCTCCGCCCTGCGGCTGACGCCCAACCAGTTGCGCTTGCCCATTGCCAAGCTTGGCGAGGGGTGGCCCGGCAAGGTTAAGGATCTGTTGGCGATGCTGGCGTGATCCCACTGCTCTTGTCCAGGTCGATCAGCAGATTGCCTGATCCGTACTCTTTGATCGCGTAGGTATGCATGGCTTCCAGGCGCCGGATATCGGCGGCGAGGCGCTCCGCCGCCGTTACGATCTCCGCGGCGTAATCACGCATATCGTCGAAGCTCACTCCATCCTCGGCGAGCAGGGCGGCGTAGCCCATCACGCAACTGAGCGGTTGGTGCAGCTCGTGGGAGAGACTACGACCGATAATGCGGAGGGCTTCCTGGCGGGCGGCGTTGGCCGCCTGGCCGGCCTCAAGCGCGCGATAGCGTCGCTCCAATTGCTGGCGACCCACGGCGCGCCGCGCCGCTGCGGTCAGGCGCGTCAGGGTGAAGGGCTTGTTCAAGTAGCCATCGACGCCAAGGTCGGCGGCGGCGATAGCGCTTTGGGCCGTCTCCCAACCGGTCATCACCACCACCGGCAGACTCGGTTGGATATCGCGGGCGCGTTGAATCAGGGTCAGCCCATCTATGTCGGGCAGTCCTAAATCGGCCAATAGCAGATCCGCCGGCGTCTCAGCCAGCAGGACGAGGGCGTCTGTGGGTCTGCCGAAAGACTGGACGATGCAGCCCTCCGCCAGCAGCGCCCGTTGCACCACAGAGCGGAGCGCCTGATCGTCCTCGACGATGACGATCGTGGTATTTGGTAACTGGCCGTCCACTCTTGGCATTCCTATAGCTTCGCACCGACTTTGCGAGTTGCACACTTTACTATGACGCATGCTGGCAGGGATTACTGATACACGCCAATTTTATCCAGTTTCCCCGCCTATCCAGCCTTCCAGGCGGCGGCCAGCCGAGCGATTGGGTTGTCAGTGATCGTCAGAGGCAAGGATACCTTCGCGCGCCGGTAAATCGACTCGTAGCCGGCGAGGATGACTTCCAGGGCCTGCCGTCCGTTGGCGCCATTGTTGCGCGGCTCGCGGCCTTCCTCGACGGCGGTGACGAGCTCGGCCACGGAGGCTTCGAAGTGGGCCATTCCGTGGATGCCTTCGGGCATGTCCGGCATGACCCAGTCACGGTCGCCGTTGCCGCGGACGCGCAGGTTGGGACCGTTGGCCACGCCGACTTCGATGATGCCGTCGCTGCCGATCAGCCGGTTGGCCGGTTGACCTTTGATCGGCACGCCAAGTTCGATGTAGGCGCGGACGCCGTTGCGAAATTGGTAGTGGGTGATGGAGTGGTCCTCCACCTCCACGCCGAAGAGCGAACGCTCGGTTTGGCGGTCAGCCATGGCCATGACCCATTCCACCGGCGCCTGATCCTGGTAGAAGAAGAACATGTCGATCCAATGGGTACCCCAGTCGAGCAAGTTACCGCCTGGTACGTACCCTTCGAGGCGAAGGAGTTGGCCGATGCGGCCGCCTTGCAAGAGGTCCTTCGCCAGAGCAAAAGGACGCCCGAGCCGGCGTTGGTGGTCAATGGTGAACGCGACGTTATTCCGCGCGCAGGCCTCCAGCATCGCATCGGCGTCCGGCAACGTGAGCGCCATCGGCTTTTCGCAGAGGATGCCCTTCGGCTTGCTGTTTGCCGCGTCGACGCAAATTTGGGAGTGTAGTCCGACCCAGGTACAGATGCTGACAATGTCCAGGTGCTCCTTCGCCAGCATCTCGTGGTAGTCAAGGTAGCCGGCGGCCACCTGGTGACGTTCCTGAAAGCTCGCCAGATTCTCCTGGCTAATGTCGGCGGCGGCGACAATCCTGGTCCGCCCGTGCGCGGCATAGCCCTTCGCGTGGTTCTCGGCGATGCCGCCGCCGCGCATGCGTCCGTCGGGTCCTGGTCCCGGCTTGCGTCCGCAGCCAATGATGCCGACCCGATATTCATCCGCCATTTGCTTCGTCTCCTTCTGCGCGGCACGCCCTTGCCTGGCGCAGGGAAGGATACACCACCAGTGTTAGCATGGAAGCAGCGTACAGAAAGGTACAGTGGCATATGGCGGAGCATTCCAATCACCGGCAGGTCATCATCGTCGGCTCTGGGCCGGCCGGCTACACCGCGGCGTTATATACGGCACGAGCGAACTTGCAGCCGTTGATGATCGGCGGCTATACCGCCGGCGGGCAACTCATGTTGACGAGTGACGTAGAGAACTATCCCGGCTATCCGAAGGGCGTGCAGGGGCCGGAGATGATGCAAGATTTCCGGGAGCAAGCGGAGCGCTTCGGCGCGGAAGTGCTCGACGTGGATGCCACGTCGGTCGATTTCTCCCACCGCCCGTTCACAGTGGTCACGGACGATGGCACCTACACCGCGGAGAGCGTCATCGTCTCCACGGGCGCCGCCGCGAAGTGGCTGGAGGTGCCCGGCGAGGAACTGCTGCGCGGACGCGGCGTGTCGGCTTGCGCCACCTGCGATGGCTTCTTCTTCCGCGACCGGCGCATCGTGGTCGTCGGCGGCGGTGATACGGCGCTGGAGGAGGCGCTCTTCCTCACCCGGTATGCAAGCTCGGTCAGCGTTATCCACCGGCGCGATTCCTTGCGCGCCAGCAAGCTGCTGCAGCAGCGAGCCCGCGCGAACCCGAAGATCGACTTCATCTGGGACGCTGTCGTGGAGCGCATTGACGGCAAGGACAAGGTCACCGGCGTCCGGCTGCGTAACCTGGTGACCGGCGAGCGCAGCCTGGTCGAGACGGAAGGCGTGTTCGTCGCCATCGGCCACCAACCGAACACCGGCATCTTCCAGGGTCAGTTGGATCTAGATGTCGGCGGCTACATCTGTATGCCGGACCCGGTAACCACCTACACCAACATCCCCGGCGTGTTTGCGGCTGGCGACGTGCGCGACCATCGCTACCGCCAGGCCGTCACGGCTGCCGGCGACGGCTGCAAGGCAGCGATCGACGCCGAGCGCTGGCTCGAGGAGCAGGGCATCGCCGAACCGGACCGGGAATTTGAAGTCTACTCCGAGCCGGAGTTTGCGGCGCAGCCGCGGTAGCGGTTCGATTCGGGCCAGTGGGGTTCAGTTGGCGTTGCTACCTGCGCCGCGACGGGAACGGGCGGCAGACCGCCCTTGCTGCCTAATCTGTGCTTAGGCGTTGACCAGCGCCACCGCGGCGAGCGCCAGGACGATGCCGGCGCCGGCGCGGCCGGCGATGCGCTCGTTCCAGGCGAGGCGGCCAACGAGGGTGACCACGAGCAAGCCGCCGGCGGCCGTGACGGGAAAGGCGATGATGCCGGGAACCACGGCCAGTCCACGGAGGAATGCCGCCAGTTGGCCGATGTTGCAGAGGCCGGTGATGATGCCCAGTCCAAGGGCTTGCCATACGCCGCCCGGCGCCTGGGTGCGTTCCAGCCGGGGGCGTAACGGCCAGGTCAGCACCGATAGCACCGTCGCGGTTCCGTAGGCGGCCACGAGATAGACGGGGCGCTGTGCTTCCAGATGCAATTCGGAGAACGCCTTGGCGGCGAGGAGGCCGGCGCCGGAGAAAAGCATCGTCGTTAGGATTAGCGATAACGGTCGCCAGGAGCGCCATGCTGCGGGCGCGGTACGCGACGCGGCGGTTCCGAGCAGGGGCAGCGCCAGCGCGGTCAAAGCGAGGCCCACCGCTTGGACTGGCGAGGGATATTCGCTCCAGATGGCGATGGAGGCAATGGTGGGAATAAAGACGGATAGCCGGAGAAAAGACGTCATCACCGCGACGCCGGTCATGCTGAGCATGGCGTACATGAGCAGAAATGTCACTTGATATTGCATCCCGTTGACGATGCCATAGAGGACGACCGTTGGTGAGGCGGGCGCCGGGGCTTGCAGGAGCAGAGCAAGCGAGACGGCCGCGGCGACGGCGTAGTTCGTGGCGCCGAAAAGGAGATAGTCGAACTTCTGATGCCGTGCCACGCGGACGAACAGCGTGAAGGCGGCATTGCCGATGATCTGCAGCACCAGGTATCCCACGCCGGGAGGGTAGCATACTGCTGCGTTCAGAGCGCGGCATCCGGCTTGCTGCCGGCAGTCGAAGGTCTCAGAACGTCGCCGGAGGTTGGGCGCAACTCGGCGCCCCTACCAGCCGTCGCAAAGGTGGACAGGGGAACAGGCACCGGGCAACGTGGGGGAGCGACTGTGACGACACAGCTTCGGCCTCTGGATGACGCTTCTTTAGACGAAGCGCAAGCGGCATTCCTGGCGGTCGTGGAACCCTTGGCCGGGGTCGCCATGCCGCTGCTGGACGCGCAGAGTCATGCCCTGGCCGCCGAGGTGCTTGCACCAATTTCACTACCGCCCTACGACAACTCGGCGATGGACGGATACGCGCTGCGCGCCGCTGACGTGGCCGGGGCATCATCAGAAGAACCGGTTGTGCTGGACATCGTCGGCGAAGCGTCCGCCGGCCACGCTTTTCGTGGAAAGCTGGCAGCGGGCCAGGTCGCCCGTATCATGACCGGGGCACCGCTGCCGACGGGCGCCGACGCCGTGCTACCGGACGAAGAAGCGACAGTGCATGATCGCCATCTCGTGGTGGCGGCGGCGCTTTTCGCGGGCAGGCATGTGCGGCGGGCCGGCGAGGACGTGGTCGCGGGCTCCCGTGTCCTCGCTGCCGGCGTGGCGCTCGGACCCGCCGGGCTGGCACTCCTGGCGGCGCTGGGCTTGGCGGAGGCACGCGTGGTACGGCGGCCCCGGGTGGCCGTGCTCACTACTGGTGACGAGCTGCGCATGCCGGGCGAACGGCGCGGCGAGAGTGGCATCTACAACGCCAACCTCTTTGCGCTCTATGCGCAGGTCAGGGAGGCCGGCGCTGTGCCGGTGCCTTTGCCACCCGCGGGTGATGATCCCCACGCTATCGCCACCGCGCTGGAGGTGGGCTTACAAGCGGATGCAGTAGTGACGTCAGCCGGCATGTGTACCGGCCGGCATGACCACGTTGCCGCCATCCTGAGCCATCGGGGCCGGTTCGTCGCCGGCTGTCTGCGACTACGCCCCGCCCGTCACGTCGGTCTGGGATTGATTGACCGGACGCCGATCTTCGCCTTGCCTGGCAACCCAGCGGCGAGCTTACTTGCCTTTGAATTGCTTGTACGCCCAGCGATCTTGCGTATGGGAGGGCACATAAGCCGGCGCCGCCCGGAGATCCGGGCCACCCTGACGGAGCCGTTGCCGAGTGTACATGGAGCAACCCAGGCGGTCTGGGCCTGCCTGAAGCGGGATCATACCGGCTACCTTGCCTATCCTGCCGGTATCCAGGGAGCCGGCGTGCTGGGTACGGCGGCCCGCGCCGACGGACTGATCCTGGTACCGGAAGATGTAGGGTGTTACGCTGCCGGCGATATTATCTCGGTGCAATTGCTCACCGACGCGATGCTCCGCTGAAAACGTCTTGGACGATCATCGCGGTTCACCCTCCTCCCGCCTGCGCCGTTGCCTGGCGCTCGCGGTCGCCGATCGGTCAAGCTGCGCATTTTTTCGCCAGGCGTCAGTGCGGACATGTACCGGACGTTCGTCGTTGCACCAATTAGCCACCAGTGGACGCGTGCGTTTCAGTTTCGGCCAGGCCCGGTTGCTGGTACAAGCCGAGCACGTTTCCTGCCGGGTCGCGGAACGTCGCGGTCACCTCGCGCTGGTCCGGGTCGATGGGCTGCACGATCTCGCCGCCTGCCGCTACCACCGCGGCGACAGTCGCCGCGGCGCTGGCGACCATGATATAGACCATCATGCTGTGCTCGGCCGCTGGATGGCGCCCGAGCACCCACGTGCCGCTCACTTCGTTGACGGTGTCATCGAAGGCAGTGGAACCGTCCCCTCGCTGCCGGATCTGCCAGCCGAAGGCACGCGCATAGAACTCTGCCGACTGGCGGACGGCGGTCGCGGGAATCTCGATGTAGCAGATTTTGCCGGTTCGGTACGTCGGCGGCGCTGTAGGTACGGTCATGGCTGGCCTCCAATATTCTAGGACAGCTCGTTGCAGGCGGGCACGTAGCACATCGGCGGTCCCCTCCTTCGCTTCGTATGCCTGACGAAACGCGGCTTTGGCACGCATGAGCAAGGTTTCGGTGGCGGTCCGCGAACGGCCCAGGAGTGTGGCGATGTCACGGACCGGCAGTCCATCGAGGTACCGGAGCGTGAGCGCCGCGCGGTGGTGCGGCGCCAACCCCTGGAGCACCTGGCGGACAAGGAGCGCATCAAGCTCGACGTCCCATGGATCGTGTTGGACGACCTCTTCGCCAACAAGGCGTCGCTGCCGCCGGGCGGATCGCTCCTGAACTCGCCAGTGGTCGACCATCTTGTGCCGCGCGATGCCGATCAACCACGCGACACTCACCCTGGCCGCGCTATCCGCGTTCAGGGCGCACAGCGCCGCCAGGAAGGTCTCGGACGTGAGATCCTGGGCAGTTGCTTGCTCGCCCGACCGGGACAGCAAGTAGCCGTAGACACGCGGCAGCGCCTCGTCGTAGATCGCGAGCAGGCTCGCTCCCGGCGCGGGATCGGCGGATCGGTCGGTGCTCATTGCCAATATAGTCGCTTGACCGCGCCGGTTTCAGACGGGCCGGAGCAGAACTGGATTCCGCATCGACTGGATCGGCGTGTCGGCCGAGTGCCAATTGACACTCACCATGGTAGCGTCAAAGCGATACTATTGCCGTGACACGAAGTATGGGATACAGCGATGCCTGCATTTACCAGGCGTGTTCAGTCAGTACTGAGCAATGCCCAATACGAAACGCTCATTCGTCTCGCGGCGGCGCGACATACTCAAGTGAGTGTGCTCGTGCGTGATGCGGGGATGCCGTGTACTTCGAGCGCGCGCAGCGGGAACAGCGACTCGCCGCCCTGGCAAGCCTGCTCGCTTTGGATGCTCCAGTCGATGACTGGCCGGTTATGGAAGAGCGAATTATCCGTGGAGCAACGAAGTGTCTACCCTTTAGACATGGTTCAAGCCAAGCGTGGCCTGACATGACAGTTGGCAGCCGTCTACCAGAGGGAAAGGCGGCTGAACTGTAAAGGCGGTTTGAACCATGTCTTAGAGACTGAACGCCGCGAAGCTGCCAGCCGCCACCGCTCGTTCCCGGCGGCAATCACGTCTTGGATGTCCGTTCGCGCCCGCCTTCCAGCGACTGCCGGAACTTCCTTTTGGTCCGGGTGAATGCAACAGCACGGCGTTTTCCGCCCGAATGTAACAGTACAATCGCTGGAGTTTTAACCATAACCGAGTAGCCGGCGGTGCTGTTCGCCGCTGGCTTGCAAGGTAGGGCGACGGTTTGTTGCCCGTGCTGGGGGGTTAGGCGGCATTTTTGCG